>JBARHR010000030.1:0-8874 GCA_049799335.1 Gallionella sp.
CAGAAGTGAAACCGCTGATCGAAACGCATCTCGGCAATCTTGGCGTGACGGTATATTTGTATGTCAACTATCAAAAAGGTGTGAAGGCCATCGAACCGATTTGACCCGGAGGATCGTCAGCATTCAATCTGAACCTGTCGATAGTGCGGGACGATTATGCATCCTAGCAAATGCAAACTGACTCGCGATGGCGTACGTACAATATTCTTTACAGGCAACCATCACTTCGTTGTCGTCAACCAATGCGATTCGACGCATAGGTATTTCACTCCTGTAGCAGTCACCCGCCAGCAGGTACAAGCGACGGCAACTTCAACCGGTCTACGTCGCAAGCTCTCATTGGGTTACCGAGATGGAGTGTCTAAAATGAATTTCAAAACACGAAACTATTGCACTTATGAGCGAAAAAGCAGTGATGCCGGATCCCTGGCGGCGCCATCATTGGGCAAATCGTGCCCAACGCTCACAGCTTCTTTTCCGACTCCCGAAATACCTGCCACTGCGGCGCCCGACGATGCAGACCCAATCCGGTGAGGATTAACGCGGTACCGAACCAGACTTGTGGCAACACCGGCTCATTGTTCAAGGCATGCCCCAGCAGCAATGCCATCACCGGCGTGATCAGGTTGATCAACGCGATGCGGCCGGTTTCCATATGCTTGATCATATAGTAGTACAACATGAACCCGAGTACCGAACCTACGGTGCCGAGATATACGATCGCCATGTATGCACGTTCCGGCATTACTGTCGGCAGATGGCCGTCTACCAGCCACCAGGTTGCAAAGAACAATGGCAGTCCCACAAACAGCGACCCAAATGTAGTCGCCAGCGGTGGACTGTCATCCCCCACCTTCTTGATCCAGACCAGACCGAGCGCCTGAATAACGACCGCGATAAATAGTGCTACCAGTCCTGGTCCCGCACCACTACCCAAGTGCAATCCTCCGCGAAACACCAGCACCAGACCGGCCAATCCCAGAAACATGCCGAGCAACTTGTTTGCGGTAACGGATTCCTCTTTTAGCCATATCATTGCCCCTAAGCTGGTGATAAGTGGCGACAGCCCGAACAGTACCGAAATCAAACCGGAACTGACGTATTGCGATGACCAGTAAGCCAACGCCATGGTTCCCCACATGCTGGTTCCGCTTGCCAGATAGCTATGGATCGCCCGGCGGTGCATCGGAAGGCGGACGCGCAGCATGATCAGCATCAGCGCGCACAGTGTCACGCTGATTGTCATGCGTGCAAATACTGCGAAGCTGAAACCCGCCCCCAATGCGCTCCACTTGATCGCCAGCGGCGTTGTGGACCAGATCAGAATGACCGAAACAAATGCTGCAGGAAGCGACATGTTGCTCTCCGAAAAATTACTGCAAAGCGTTGTTGGAACGAAGCTACAAACAAAAAGGCCACAGATTTCTTCTGTGGCCTTTTTGGGAACTTTGAGCAGCGAATAATATTTAAACGCTAACCACCCCGACCACTTCGCGCACGCAGCCAACCCATGCGCAGGTTCGCAATAAGGCTGACTCGGAGGTGGTGAATATCGGGAAAAGTTTTCATGGGCCGATTATCGTAGTACCGATCACGGCATGTCAATTGGCATTTTGTTGCGGTTGGTTCACTCATGCATGATACGCGGCGGGCAGGTCCGACTACCCGTCTAAAATGCGAAAACAATATCCGCATGGTCGGCAATACTCAATGATATTCCATTGTTTTTCAACAGGTACCGACGATCCCCGCATATCATATACGTGAAATAAGAATTAGAATATGCTTCTTTTGCTCGCTGTAACTACCTGGTTGAAGTTCCTTGTCGACCGATTCTAGAGGAGATGATGATGGACCTGGTCTGGTCAAATCGATTAAGTGTCGGTAACGACATGATCGATTCAGAACACAAACAGCTGCTCAAGCTGGTCAACAATCTGGACAAGTTCATCAGGCAAAAAGATCCCGCACTTTTCATTCAGGCATTGACCGCGCTCGAAGACATGTCGCGGCTTCACTTTTCCCACGAGGAAAGTCTCGCCAAGTCGATACGATTCCCCTTCCGAGAACACTATCTGGAACACAAATACGTTCTCGACGAATTTCGCGCGATCAAAGCGGAAATAGCCGCATATCCGGGGCATTGGTCGGAAAGCCTGGTGGAGCATTTCTACCTGTTCCTGTGCACATGGGCGATAGAACACGTTGTCGAAGACGACATGAAGATGAAACCCTTTCTGGAGGCATACCCGCACGATTTCGTGCCCGACGATCTGGCTTGAGATTGCGCGAAAATTCCGCGACGCGATTCCGAACACTAGCAACAGTGCCGTCCGCTGGCTTGATCCGTGCGGTCTGTTATCATCGTATGTATGCTCAACATACAGAACCTGTGTTACCTGCAAGGCGGCATCCCGCTTCTGCAAAATGCCGATCTGCAGGTCTACGCCAACCAGCGCATCGGACTGGTAGGCAAGAACGGTTGCGGCAAATCAACGCTATTCAGGTTGATACGCGGCGAGATCAGGCCAGACAGCGGCGAGTTGTCGCTGCAGTCAGGAAAATCCATCGCTGCCGTCGAACAGGAGATTGCAAATTCTGAACGTGCCGCGCTGCAATTTGTACTCGACGGCGACGCAGAGCTGCGGCAACTTGAACGCACACTGGCGCAGGAGAATCACGACTCATCCTGGTTTGAAGCACAGCATCGCTTCGAGGACATCGATGGCTACGGCGCCAAGGCGCGCGCGGCGCAACTGCTGAACGGTCTGGGTTTTGCCAACGACACACTCGAGCAACCGGTTAGCAGTTTTTCCGGCGGCTGGCGCATGCGCCTGAATCTGGCGCGCGCGCTGATGCATCGCGCCGACTTGCTGTTGCTCGACGAACCTACCAACCACCTCGATCTCGAAGCCATCCTCTGGCTGGAACGATATCTGGCCAATTATCCGGGCAGCATACTGCTGGTTTCGCACGACCGCGAATTCCTCAATGCCTGCGTCAATCGCATCGCGCATGTACACGACCGGACGATAGACAGCTACACGGGTAACTACGACGACTTCGAGCGCGCACGGGCGGAACGAATTGCGCTGCAAAATCAGGCGTACAACAAGCAGCAGGAAAAAATCGCGCATCTGGAAAACTTCGTGCGCCGATTTCGCGCACAGGCCACCAAGGCCAAACAGGCCCAGAGCCGCATCAAGGCACTGGACAGAATCACCCGCATCGCCGCCGCGCATGTCAGCGATGGTCACTTTGACCTCGAGATCGAGGCGCCGGAACGCTCCCCGGATCTGTTGCTGCGCGCGGAGAGAATGGGCTTCGCGTATGGCGACAAGATGCTTTTCAACAATGTCGAACTGGTATTGCGTGCCGGCACACGCATTGCGCTGCTCGGTCCGAACGGTGCGGGAAAATCAACCCTGGTCAAATTGCTGGTCGGTGAATTGCGTCCCACTACCGGCCGTCTGGAAGTGACGCCGGAAATCCGTATCGGCTATTTCGCCCAACATCAGCTGGAAAATCTCGACAGTGCCGCGACGCCGCTGCAACATATGGAGCGGCTCGCGCCGAAGGAATCCGCATTGACGCTGCGCAGCTTCCTCGGTCGCTTCGGTCTGGCCGCGGACAGCGAAGACCGTCCGGTCGCAACGTTTTCCGGCGGCGAGAAGAGCCGTCTGGCGCTCGCCCTGCTGGCCTGGCAAAAGCCGCACCTGCTGCTGCTGGACGAACCAACCAATCACCTCGATCTGGACATGCGCGACGCGCTTACCATCGCGCTTGAGGAGTACGCCGGAGCGGTGGTTATCGTGTCGCATGACCGCAGCCTGATCCGCGCGGTAGCAGACGAACTCTGGCTGGTCGCCGACGGTGAAGCGAAACTGTTTGACGGTGATCTTGAAGACTACAAGGAGTGGATCGAGAATCGCCGACCGCGCGAAACGGTTGCCGCCCAACCCGAAAAGCCGCGCACGACAAATGCGCCCAAACCCAACCGCAAAGCGCTGCAGTCCAAACAGGGGAAACTGGAATCCGCCATCGCGACTGCGCAAGCGGAACTCGCTGCGGTCAACCGTCAACTTGCCGATCCGACCACGTATTCCAGCGTTGATCGAAACAGAATTGCCGAACTAAACGCGGCGCATGCGCTGCTGGAAGCCAAGGTGGCAGAACTGGAGGAAACCTGGCTGGAACTGGAAATGGCTATGGATGCATGCGGCTGAATACCGTGTGACTCATGTGCCAGACGGCTGGGCTATTCAACTCCCCCGAATTGCTGCATACGAATGTTCGACGACCATACCCTCGTGCGCAATCTCCATCGTCTTTGTCGGATGCCGGCTTATGTCAATTTGTGCTGTATGGAGATCGGGCTTAACACCTTGGACACGCTTATGTTATGTTTTTCCGAATAAGTCGTCGAGCGGGTTCCTTTTCGCGGGAGCCACAGCCGAAACGTGTTGTGCGCTGAACTCCTCTTCGATGTTGTCGCGGTAGTAGCTCCAGGCCCCGCCCGAACTGCTTAGCCGGCGCCAGATATCCTCGCCAACGCCGCTATAATTCAAGATGTCGCCGTTATCAAGTTGCACCTGCAGTACTCGCTCCCGCGCGTCGTAGCCGATACCGCGCAATTTTCCCGAACTGATTTTTTTCATTTCCATGGTATCTCCCTGATTCAACTCCGACCTGCCGTCGAATATTGGCGCCCTTGAACAACCGGATCAGGTCCCCCAGCAGCTGTCCTCGGTCGCGTCTCGCGCTTAATATACATCAAGAGCAAGCATACGCTTACCAGCGGATTTGCAGCTCAAAAACTTTCGGATAATGTGCTACATTCCGTCACACATGAACAATAATAATGCGTTTGACGCCGGAAACAATTACTGACAGACAAGGAACCAATGATGGAAAGAACCAGAGCTAAGTCACCCCGCGCCACACGGGCGTATTCGCTGGTATGCGATTTGCAGCAGCGTTTTGTCGCCAAACTTAATTTGATCAGCAAGAAATACGGCAGCGATAAACCATATCTGCCTACCGAATGGTTTCGCGATGAAGGTCGCCATGGCGGCGGAGTCCGATTTATGGCTAGCGACCAGTCGATATTCAATCGCGCATCGGTCAATACCTCCCAGGTGCAATATGACGATGATGACAGCAAACAGCTGGCGTCCGCTTCCGCGATATCGACCATCATTCACCCGAAAAATCCGTTGGCGCCTTCGGTGCATATACATATCAGCTGGACTGAGCTGAAGAACGGCAGCGGCTACTGGCGTGTCATGGCTGACCTTAATCCGGCAATTGAAAATAACGCCGACAAAAAGCTGTTCGCCAACCAGCTAAAGAAGGCGGCGCCGGAGCAGTACGTTGAAGCAGCTGCCCAGGGTGACAGATATTTCTACATCCCGGCCCTGGGACGTCATCGCGGTGTAACGCATTTCTATCTGGAAAACCATAGCAGCGGCAATTTTGAAATTGATATCAAAATGGCCAGAGCCGTCGGTGAAGCCGCCATCGATACCTACATAGACATCCTGACGTCGGCAATCGAGACGCGCAAGTCTCCCACTGACGATGATCACAAGAAGCAGCGCGACTATCACACGCTATATTTCTTCCAGGTATTGACGCTGGATCGCGGCACCACTTCCGGCCTGCTGGTTCACGACCAGAACGATATCGGCATCCTTGCATCACTGCCGTCGCACGTGGACAGGAGTTTGCTCGCATCCTGGACAAGGAAAATGCCGGCCCCTCAGGATCTGCTGCTAAAAAACATGATCGCCTGTCTGGCGGACGAGGCGGTTTGTCCGGTGGAAGATGCCACCAAGCAAGCATTGGCCGGCTGCGTGAGAAAACACTATCAAGCGCATCCCGAAGCAATCGATATGCAGGCCACCGGCAACAGCATCCCGCCGACTGTCAGCAATCACCTCAAGCCGATCTAATTCAACAGGTGTCGCATATTGCGGCGGGTTACTCGATGCAGTCGTATAGCTGCCGCAATACTAACGGTGCGATCGGAAACTGACTAAAGCACGGCAAATAATAGGGGAAGCGCGGTTTAGTTCGTCATCTCCGCAACCGCGAAGTTCCAGTGCATTGAGTTTGCCAGCGGCTGATTGAGAACCATCGAAGCAATAACTTTAGTCACCTCAACCAGCCCGCATTAATCAGACATCCACCACGCTGGCCGACGGCCCGGGCGGAAACGGACCCTTCCCACAGAACTATTCGAGCATCGACAAATCACGCACCGCGCCCTTATCAGCCGAAGTTGCCAGTCTGGCATAAGCTCTAAGTGCAGCCGACACTTTGCGTGGACGAGGCAACGCGGGCTTCCAACCCAACTTGCCTTGCGCGACGCGACGACTGGCAAATTCCTCATCGCTCACCAAAGCATTGATGCTACGTTTAGGAATATCAATGCGGATACGGTCACCATTCTTGATCAAACCAATCGCGCCGCCTGCCGCGGCTTCCGGTGAGCAGTGACCGATAGACAAGCCAGAAGTGCCTCCGGAAAAGCGACCGTCAGTCAGCAAAGCACAGGCTTTGCCCAAACCTTTGGACTTGATGTAACTGGTCGGATAGAGCATTTCCTGCATACCGGGACCACCCTTGGGACCCTCATAGCGCACCACGACGATGTCACCCGCTTTGACCTGGTCGTTCAGGATGTGCTCAACCGCCTCGTCCTGCGATTCGACCACATGGGCCGGGCCTTCAAACACAAACAGGCTGTCGTCCACTCCTGCAGTCTTGACCACGCATCCGTCGAGCGCGATGTTGCCTCGCAATACAGCCAAACCACCCTGTTTGCTGAATGCATTGTCAAACGAACGGATGCAACCCCCGACGCGATCGGTATCCAGACTGGGCCAGCGCGTGTTCTGGCTAAACGCCAACTGCGTGGAAATTCCTGCAGGACCGGCCATGTAAAATCGCTTAACCTCATCACTGGGGTTGCGGGCAACATCCCACTCGTCCAGCACTGCCTTCATGGTTTTGCCCAACACGGTGGGCACATCGGTGTGCAAGCGGCCTGCACGATCCAGCTCGCCCAGAATGGCCATGATGCCACCCGCGCGGTGTACATCTTCGATGTGGTACTTGTTGCTGTTGGGTGCGACTTTGCAGAGCTGCGGCACGATTTTTGACATGCGGTCTATGTCTACCATGGTGAATTCGATGCCGGCTTCCTGGGCAATCGCCAGGATGTGCAGGATCGTATTTGTTGAACCGCCCATCGCAATATCGAGGGCGATGGCATTTTCAAAGGCCTTTAACCCCACGGCACGTGGCAATACAGCAGCATTTTCTTGTTCGTAGTAATGCTTGCACAACTCCACGATCGCATGCCCGGCCTTCTTGAATAGCAGTTCGCGATCTGCGTGCGTTGCCAGCATCGTGCCGTTGCCCGGCAAAGACAGACCCAGCGCTTCGGTCAGGCAATTCATCGAGTTGGCAGTGAACATGCCGGAGCACGAACCACAGGTCGGGCAGGCTGATCGCTCCACTTCAGCCAAATCGGCATCGCTGACCTTGCTGTCGGCAGCCATAACCATCGCATCTATCAGGTCCAGCTTCTTGAGCTCAATGGTTTGTGTCTCCGGGTTGGCTAAGCGTGCCTTGCCTGCTTCCATCGGTCCGCCTGAAACAAAGATCACGGGAATGTTCAGCCGCATTGCAGCCATCAACATACCGGGTGTGATCTTGTCGCAATTGGAGATGCATACCATGGCATCGGCGCAATGCGCGTTGACCATGTATTCCACCGAGTCAGCAATCAGGTCGCGACTGGGAAGCGAATACAGCATGCCGTCATGACCCATGGCGATACCATCGTCTACGGCAATGGTGTTGAATTCCTTGGCGACGCCACCGGCAGCTTCGATTTCACGCGCCACCAATTGGCCCAAGTCCTTCAAGTGGACATGGCCCGGCACAAACTGCGTGAACGAGTTCACCACGGCAATGATAGGTTTGCTGAAATCAGCATCCTTCATGCCGGTGGCGCGCCACAGGGAACGGGCGCCCGCCATATTGCGGCCGGCGGTGGAGGTTTTGGATCGGTAGGCAGGCATGTTTGGGTTCCAGGCAGAAAATAGGCAAATAGACTCATTCGATTATCCCCTACAAATGACGATCTGCTCAAGCAAACTGGCCGGTCTATTTCCAAGCTCAAATTGAGTTTCATACACCATAGGTCAATACGCACCAGTCAAGCGGCTCAATTCTTCTTCACTCCAATGGCCGATCCAAAGCAGAAAAGTTAGCGGACTGGCAGACTCTCAATTATTATTGCAAATGTGCGCCGGAGAAAAAGTGTCAGCATCTGATTTTTGTTGGTGAATTGCGGGATCCCGATAACAATTTGCCTGCTCCAAAGCAGCTCGCCAAATTTAACGCAATGTGCCAAATCCGGAACTTCAACTTAACTTCCATATTTCCACTGTAGAAGATAGCTAGCTTGATCAGAGTAGGCCATTGGCCTACTATAGGTGCACGGATTTCGAATGGGATCAGGCTAAAAGCGATGCCTGCTTTGCAGAGCGCGGATTCGACTTCGCATACGTGTTGAGCGCGTTCATAGATGCAGCCCGTTTGATTCACAAAGATACACGCTGGGATTATGGAGAGGATCGCTATCGGTTGCTTGGATCCATTGATGGCCGAGTATTCTTTATTGTGTACACAATTCGTGGAACGGTACTACGAATCATTTCAACACGTAAAGCCAACCAACGAGAGGTAAGTGATTATGAAAGCAGTAAGCGTAAAAATTGACCCTTTGACTCTTTCTGAAATGCCACGAGGTCGCGTGAACAAAAATCGCTTGGACGCCACAAGCGTGAAGGACATCGC
>JBARHR010000031.1:0-1964 GCA_049799335.1 Gallionella sp.
CATTTGATGGGTGCAAAGTTGCATATCAATGATTTTGCTCCGATCGGCAGGTTGGGTACGCCGTCCGTTTATTGTCGTACCGCCGATAGATTTGATGTACCGCGCGTCAGCTATGCGCAATGGAAGCGAGACAGTAAATGGCCGGTTTTCTAGGGCGGAACAAGGCACCCGCCTCAATGCAACACTAAGCGGTAGATTTTATTGTCAGACGGCGTAGGATGATGATCGATAACACGCGATAAGATCCCGTTGTGACGTTCAGCGCGAAGCCGCTCGACTGTCACGGTAGTATTTCCACCACAGCAAGGAGTCACGTTATGGATAGCGTAGATCTTTCTGTACTCAAAACGCTGCAACAATGGCAATCTGGAGCGCAGCCGCTGTGGTTGGTGACGGTGGTGGAAACCTTCGGCTCCAGCCCGCGACCGCCGGGGGCTATGCTCGCCTTGCGTGGAGACGGACTGGCGACGGGTTCGGTGTCTGGCGGTTGCATCGAGGATGACTTGGTGCGGCGTGCGCAGCGCGGTGAATTGCGGGTGGATCAATGTGAAGTCATCACTTTTGGTGTCACCCGCGAAGAAGCCAAACGGTTCAGGTTACCTTGCGGCGGGGTCATACGGGTGGTGGTCGAACCGGTACGAACTGATGATTGGGTGGCGCAAGTGTTGAACTTGATCCAGGCACACCGCCTGGTGAAACGCAACTTGAATTTGGCGTCATTGCAAGTCTTGATCGGCGACGCCAATCCCGCCGAAAGCATTTCATTTGACGGCACAACCTTAACCACGGTGCACGGGCCGCGCTGGCGGATGCTGATCATCGGTGCCGGGCAGACTTCAGCATATCTGGCACGCATGGCACTGGCGCTCGACTATCAGGTGATCGTCTGCGATCCGCGTGCCGAGATGCGAGCGACGTGGGATGTGCCGGAAACAACACTGACCGGGGAAATGCCGGACGATGCGGTGGTTGCGCTACAGGCGGACGCTTCGACCGTCATCATCGCCCTGACACATGATCCCAAGCTGGACGATATGGCGCTGCTGGAAGCGCTGAAATCACCGGCGTTCTACGTGGGTGCGCTCGGTTCGCATGCCAGTAATGTGAAACGCCGCGAGCGTTTGGCGCTGTTCGATCTCAGCGACGAGGAAATTGCGCGGCTGCGCGGCCCGGTAGGGTTGAACATTGGCAGTCGCACGCCGCCGGAGATTGCCGTGTCCATTCTCGCGCATCTGATTTCATTGAGAAACCGGCCGAATGTTTCCGACAAAATAAATCCAGAAAAAACCGTCAATCAGGAGGTGTGCTCATGATCTTTTTTACGCTCAACGGTGTCGAGACCAGCGTCGATGTCGAGCCCGATACGCCGCTATTATGGGTGCTGCGCGACAGCTTGCGCATGACCGGTACCAAATACGGTTGCGGCATCGCGCAGTGCGGCGCATGCACGATACATCTGGATGGTCAAGCGATCCGCTCCTGCGTGACTCCGGTATCCATGGCGAAAGGCAAGCGAGTCACTACCATCGAGGGATTGGCAGAAACCGAGTTGGGTAAAAGCATACAGTCAGCCTGGCTCGAAGTGGATGTGCCGCAGTGTGGCTATTGTCAGTCCGGCCAGATCATGGCCGCTACTGCGCTGCTAATGGAAAAACCGCACCCCAGCGAAGCGGAAATTATCGCGGCGATGGATGGCATCTTGTGCCGCTGCGGCACCTACAATCGGATACGCGCGGCGATTGATAAAGTGGCGAAACACCCGATTCTGGCGGAACAAAACGGAGGTGCCAAATGATGATACCAGCCGAGCACAATACTGCATCCGGTGTTTCGCGCCGCGAATTTATCAAGGGTACCGTCGCGTTGGCGGGCGGTCTGGTTATCGGCTTTTATCTGCCAGCGAAAGGTGGTCGGGCTTATGCTGCCGAAGGCCAACCTAAACTCCACTATCCGCCCAATGCGTT
>JBARHR010000032.1:0-9252 GCA_049799335.1 Gallionella sp.
GCCAAGGCTGAAGCCTTGAAGGCAAGCGGCACCGCCCCAGCGATTATCGAGTTATGTGAGACGCTTGAAAGGGTGCTAAAAAATTACCGGATTATTCGTGATGAGTACTTCCATAGGATCGAGATAGAAGCCGAACGGGACGATGCAGAGCAAAGACTACAGGACGCGATCAATGCCATTCAAAACGCTCCTTCAGATTAGTTGAATCTGCTTTACCGGTTTTTCGCAATTTTTGCATATTGACGACATTGTTCGAACAACGGGGACCCGGACTGCCGAAGTGGTTTTCCATTCTTACAAGTGAAAAAACGCGTATCCGTTGCTCCAACTTTCAGGAATTCTTGAACAAATTTATGGCATATTGCGTTTAGGGTTATGATACAAAGCCTTAGATATAGCCGCCCGGTTCGATCTGGTGTAAAGTACGGTACAGATATTGCTTTGCTAGAACGGAGATTTGGTATCTCTAAGCACTGAAAACTCACTTTGAAGTTACAGACGAGAGTCGGCAGCATTAGATTCAAGGAAACCACATGGAAACTCCCAAGAAAACGTTAGTTTTGATTTTCCCCCCAGTTACAGTGTCGACATCGCCACCTCTCGGCATCGCGATGTTGAAGGGTTATGTGGAACGACACCTTCCTGAGTGGGAAGTTAAATTGCTGGACCTGAATTTGTGGGTGCTAAACGAAGTTATCTCTGGCATCGAATCCGGCAACGGCAAGATTGGAGATAATGTATTTGCACAAATTGGCACTACCAAGGAACAATTCCTCGAGGCAGCGAAAGTTTTTCGCGGCGTCAATAACGACATCTTGTTGACGCGCCCTGACATCTATGAAAAATGCGGACAAGCTTTTTCAAGGTTTGTCGAATTTACGACTAAAGTGCTGGCAAGATCATGCGCCGAATATGAGCGCACCAACAAATTTCCCGGCATGCTTCAGGATTGCTACAACGAAATTCTGGCGCTTAAACCTGATTGTGTTGGCGTATCTATGATTTTTGCAGAACAGCTCCCGGTTGGAGCTGCGCTGGGCCGTCAACTGCGTCAACAGGCAAAGTTGAAAGTTTTCATGGGTGGAAGCTGCCTGATTGAAGGCGCGGAACACTTTATGAAATGGTATCCCCAAGCTGCAGATGCAATTGTGGCTGGCGACGGCGAAGAGCCACTCCGACAGCTGTTAAACAACGACTGTATTCCCAAAGGGATAGCCGGCGCCGTATATTGGGAGGCAGGCAAGTTAGTGAAAGAGCCACCGATATTTCTCAAGGACGTCGATCAATTCGGTATTCCAGATTTTGACGGTCTAGAGTTGAATTCGTATTTTTCGCCTGAACCCATTATTCCGCTACTGTTGTCTCGCGGTTGTTACTGGCGGAAGTGTACTTTCTGCGTACATTACTTTTCCGCCGGCGACACTTATCGTGTGCGATCATTGGATTCGATAATCGAAACACTGCGGCACTTTGTTGACAAAGGAATACGTAATTTCTCCTTCGTCGATGAGATGATCGCCCCTGGACAGTTCGTGCGTCTTGCTGAGGCGATAAAGAATGCCGGTCTGGACATCACCTATTATGCCTATTCAAAGCCCAATAAGACATTTACGCCGGCAATTTTGAAAGAGATTGCAGAATCAGGCTGCAAGTATCTGTTGTGGGGAGTAGAGAGCGGCAATCAGCGAATTCTCGACTTGATGGGCAAAGGGACGAAAGTACAGGAGATCTCTGATGTCATGAAGAATGCGCATGCGGCAGGTATTGCAAATCATATCTTCATTATTTGCGGGTTCCCTACCGAGACGCACGAGGAGTTTGCAGATACCCTTAACTTTTTGAATGACAATAAAGACTACATTTATGCGATAAACAGCGGACCTTTCGGGCTTGATGCCGGGTCACCAATTAATAAGGATCCGAAGAAATTTGGCATTGTTGAAACCTGGACTCAGGCAGATACCCCGTTGGGTGGCCAATTGGCATACAGATGTTCAAGCGGAGTATCGATGGAGGAAGCCTGGAAAAATTTCTTGAAGGCCGTTCCGTTCTTCAATCAATTCCACCCGCATGCGCCACTGCTTGCCTATTTCCGCGACCACGCAATGCTTGTATATAAGCACTTGGGTCTCGACCTGCGGCAAGAGCGCAGACCGTTCCCGAATGTGGTTGATGTTTTCCCGGATGCACTTAAGAACGCCCCAAAAAAATCGGAAAAGGAAGCAGCCTGAGTTTAATGAACTTGATGCGCACATACGACGCATCGTATTGAATGCGGCTTGATCGTCTGACGCTGCAATTTAGAAGAAAGTTACCAGCGACGTGTTGCTAGCGGAATATACAAAACGTCAGGATATTTGGGCTTGGCAGATACTGATCGTCTAGAAAATGCGCAGCCTTCCGAATAAAACGTGTCCTTTGTGTGGTAAACCTAATGAGTGCTTACCTGCCAACCACGGTACAGTTAATGTTGAGTGCTGGTGCGCAAATGTGAAAATCAGCGAGACAACGCTTTCCAAAGTCCCCGAGGACCTTCGCGGTAAAGCCTGTCTATGTAGGTCGTGCGCAAGCAAAAATTTCCACACTAAGTCTTAATCGAGGCAGTCGCCGTAACTGCTCCTACTATCTCGCTACCAATGATTTCTGGACTCAATGAAGATACGAGTACATTTTTCTCAGGACCAGTTCTTCTGTCGCTGTTGAAATGTCATCAGTTGGCTCCAAATCTTCCATACCGCAAAGCATATCGTCTGATGGATCCCAATCGGCAATCATCATGTCATCGCCACAACCGGTCTCGATCTCATTCAGGTCGACGTCGTAGTTGCTCATGTCCATTACAGTTTTCATGACACACCTCCTTCGGATTAAGCCGCGTTTCAGTTTCCTGGTTCCCGTCCTGAATAAGCAGTCTCAATGATAGAATAAGCATAATGGGTGCCAATGGTTGCGATGTTGCGATAAACGCCCAAAAACAAATGGTTGACCTGCTTTTGATCGAAGTACAGCTGGGCAGGGTTGGGCTATTTTGGGAATTGACTAACAAATTCCGTCCCACAAGCGAGAATGACATATTGCGTCGAATCGCCATTTTCGCAGATTTGCTCTTGCTGCCCATGTAGCTTTTTGTGACATTCAGAGGATGTTCGTGTTTACGATGTCTCGCGAGAAACTACGTGCAGATTTGCGATCGAAAAGCCGGTGTTTGTAAAGATATGAACATGGTCATCATCTTCAATGGAGGCGCATGAAGTGAGCGATGACGCAAGCGCCAATGCAAAAGTTAACGATTGTTAGTGTATTGGCGTTGCTGACACCTAACATCGATCAAGACTTGAGCATTCCCTGCTGCTCGATGAACTGGATGATTTCATTTACACCCTGATTCGTCTTCAGATTGGTAAACAGAAACGGTCTTTCATTGCGCATGCGTTTGGCGTCTCGTTCCATTACTTCCAGCGAAGCACCTACCATCGGCGCAAGATCAATTTTATTAATGATCAGCAAATCCGACTTGGTAATGCCAGGGCCGCCTTTCCTCGGAATCTTTTCCCCGGCTGCAACATCTATTACATAGAGTGTCAGGTCGGAAAGTTCTGGGCTGAATGTTGCCGCAAGATTGTCGCCGCCACTTTCGATGAAGATGATGTCCAGTCCCGCAAACCGCTGACATAGCTGATCTACAGCCTCCAAATTCATCGACGCGTCTTCGCGGATTGCGGTGTGTGGACAGCCCCCGGTTTCTACGCCGATGATGCGCTCTGGGTCCAGCGCGCCATTGCGCGTAAGAAATTCGGCATCTTCTTTGGTATAGATATCATTGGTCACCACGGCAATGTTGTAGTTGTCACGCATTTGGCGACACAAGGACAGCGTCAGCGCAGTCTTGCCGGACCCGACGGGCCCGCCGATACCAACACGTAGTGTTTCTTTGGTGCTCATCTTTCTGGTCCTTGGGAAATGTTGATCATGATCTGAATAAGCGACTGTACTGCGTCTCGTGTTGGCATCCTGCCAATGTGAGTCCCGGTGCGAAATTGCTGAGCTCATCGTCGCCGATCGCACAAGCTGTTTTCACCAGTTCGTCCAGACGACCGCCTAACGAAAACAGGATACGTTGTCCGTCCGATTGGCCCAGCGGAACTATCTTCATCGCGGCACTTACCTGATTCTCCAGCCACGACCACGCATAGGCCTGCACTGAACTGGTTAGCGGAATATTCCAGATTGCAACGGCGCATGCATAGGCCGACGGAAAACTGACCGGTGGAATAGCCAGCATGTTCGAAGCCTGGTTGTTGCTGTCTTCGTTCAGGGACTGGAGCAAACGGCACAGGGAGTAACCCATTTGCAGCGTTTCGGCGTGTGACTCCGAGGTTTCGCGTCCGGCGCAAAACACCTCATTCCAGTGCCTTATTTGTTCGCGGTCTTCGACTTGCCACGCGTTGCACAAGCGCCACAGTATCGGCAGCTCAAATCGGCACAATGAAAGTTCGAGTACATCGGCTATCCAGTGTTCGGCACTGGTTGCATCATTTACCGTACCGGCTTCGATCGCCGATTCGAGGCCCTGAGAATAGCTGTAGGCGCCGACCGGAAGCATCGGGCTGGCCAATTGCAGCAGTCTGGCCAGAGTTGCGGTATCACTCATGACGTGATTTTCTGCGCTGGGGCGGACGTATCGATGCCCCGCGTTCTTCGTTAGCGTGATGATGCCCGCCATATGCTCCTGCTTCCGGTTCGAACGGCGCTTGCTGCGCTTCGACCTGCACGCCCAGACCGTCCAGCATTTCCTTGAGCACATGGTCCTGTTCAAGACGCAGCCATCCGTCGCCGATTTGCAGCGGCACGTGACGGTTTCCGAGATGATAGGCTGCGCGCGCAAGCTGCAGCGGGATTTGTGCCGTTACATAGAGCACCTGCTCGTCGGCGGCCACCACACGAACGATGCGCTCGTCACTGGCACGTAATCGATCTCCACCGCGCAGGACCGTGCCACGTTCCAAGAACAATCCGGCTTCGTCGCCGGATTCCAGTTTGACGCGCAAGCGACTTTTCTGGCGGCTGTCGAACGGAAGTATCAGCATGTCGTCATGCTGCTCGCCCGCTGGGAGATGTTCGCTAATGTGCAACATCAAAACAGGAAATAACGCTGGGCCATTGGCAATGAGGTAGCGGGTTCGCACATCAGCAATTGGCCGTCCGCGTGTACCAGATAGGTCTCCGGGTCCACCGTGATGTCGGGCGCGTAATCGTTATGGATCATATCCTTCTTGCCGAGATTGCGGGTGTTTGATACCGCCGACAGTGTCTTGGTCAAGCCGAGTTCCCTGAGCTGCGGATTGTTCAGCGCAGCCTGCGAAACAAAGGTCAGCGATGACGCCGCGAGTGCGCCGCCGAATGCGCCGAACATCGGCCGGTAATGCACCGGTTGTGGTGTGGGTATCGAGGCGTTGGCATCACCCATCGCGGCGGCGGCGATCATGCCACCCTTGATGATCAGGCTGGGTTTCACGCCAAAGAAGGCGGGCTTCCACAGCACCAGGTCAGCAAGCTTACCGACCTCGACGCTGCCGACTTCGTGCGCAATGCCGTTGGCCCGCGCAGGATTGATCGTGTACTTTGCGATGTATCGTTTGGCACGATAATTGTCGTTGTTTGCGCCGTCGCCCGGCAAGGCACCGCGCTGTTGTTTCATCTTGTGTGCCGTCTGCCAGCAACGCAGCACGACCTCGCCAACCCGACCCATGGCCTGTGAATCGCTGGAGTACATACTCAGTGCGCCGAGATCATGAAGGACGTCTTCTGCGGCGATGGTTTCCCGGCGGATGCGGCTCTCTGCAAATGCCACGTCCTCTGCAATGGCGGGATCAAGGTGATGGCAAACCATCAGCATGTCCAGATGCTCGTCTATCGTATTGATGGTAAACGGACGCGTCGGATTTGTGGAGGAGGGCAATACATTAGGCATTCCTGCCAGCTTGACGATATCCGGCGCGTGACCACCTCCGGCCCCCTCAGTATGGAACGTATGTATGGTTCGGTCCTTGAAGGCGGCGGCGGTCGTCTCGACGAATCCGGATTCGTTCAGCGTATCGGTATGAATCGCAACCTGCACGTCGTACTTTTCGGCTACGGCTAAGCAATTGTCGATCGCCGCAGGCGTGGTACCCCAATCCTCATGCAATTTCAGACCCATTGCACCGGCTTCTATCTGTTCGATCAGCGGATCGGGTTTTGACACGTTACCCTTGCCGAGGAATCCCAGATTCATCGGGAACGCGTCGGCCGACTGCAGCATGCGGTGTATGTGCCACGGGCCGGGCGTGCAGGTGGTTGCAAAGGTCCCGGTCGCGGGGCCGGTCCCGCCGCCGATCATGGTGGTGACGCCGGACATCAGCGCTTCTTCGATTTGCTGCGGACAGATGAAATGGATGTGTGTGTCGATACCGCCTGCAGTAACGATCATGCCCTCACCGGCGATGATCTCGGTGCCGGCGCCGATCGGAATTGTTATGCCCGGTTGGATGTCCGAATTGCCGGCCTTGCCAATCGCGGATATGCGTCCCGATTTGATGCCGATATCGGCCTTGATGATACCCCAGTGGTCGAGAATCAACGCGTTGGTGATGACGGTATCAGCCACCTCGGCGGCGCATTTTTGCCCCTGCCCCATGCCGTCGCGGATTACTTTGCCGCCCCCGAATTTGACTTCTTCGCCGTAGGTCGTCAGGTCGCGTTCAACTTCAATGAGCAGATCGGTATCGGCAAGACGTACCCGATCACCGGTGGTGGGGCCAAACATTTCCGCATAGGCACGACGAGTAATTTTGACTGACATGGTGTTCTCCAGGTGCTAGCGGTTTGTTGCAGTCCTGCGCACACGCAAACGGCGCACACCCCAAATGCCAATCAGAAGGGTGATAGCCGCCATCGCCAGATGGTCCGGTTCGGTCAGCAGATGGACCAGCGTTGCCATCAAACCCTGATGGTGCTCGCCGGGATGCGCCAGTGCGCTCATCGGGGTGAGTGCGATGCATG
Organism: Gallionella sp.; assembly: GCA_049799335.1. Classification (GTDB taxonomy): domain Bacteria; phylum Pseudomonadota; class Gammaproteobacteria; order Burkholderiales; family Gallionellaceae; genus Gallionella. Next base: position 7,042 of record JBARHR010000032.1, read on the forward strand.
CTATGACAAACTTGCGTGACATTTTTTACCTCCTTAGTTGAGCAAAACCGCTAGTCGTTCGATTCAAAGCTTGCCCATCACACGACCCTGAAAACCGAAGACCCTACGTTCGCCATCCAGTGCGACCAGTTGCACATTACGGCTTTGACCGGGTTCGAAGCGAACGGCTGTGCCAGCGGCGATATCGAGTCGATATCCGCGCGTCAGGATGCGGTCGAAGGTCAGCGCGTCGTTGGTTTCGGCGAAGTGGTAATGCGACCCCACTTGTATCGGGCGATCACCGGTGTTCGAGACTTCGATCTCCACAACCTTGCGGCCCGCATTCAATTCGATATCGCCTTCCAGCGTCAAAATTTCTCCTGGGATCATGGTCAAGTCCTCAAATAATCGGGTGATGTACGGTGACCAGTTTGGTACCGTCAGGGAAGGTGCCTTCGACCTGGATTTCCGGGATCATTTCTGCAATGCCGTCCATGACATCATCGCGCGAGAGCAGGGTGGTTCCGTAGCTCATTAATTCGGCCACCGTCCTGCCTTCACGCGCGCCTTCCAGAATCGCACACGAGATATACGCCACTGCTTCCGGATAATTGAGCTTGAGTCCCTTCGCTTTGCGTCGCTCGGCAAGTAATCCGGCAGTGAAAAGCAACAGCTTGTCTTTTTCTCTGGGCGTGAGTTCCATGCTGTTCCTCTACAAGATGATCGTGTTCAAGTGTTCCAGATTCTGGGTCGCTGCGCCGCCCGACCTGCATACGTAGGCCGCATTATTTGCCAAAGCGCTTCGAAATAGTGCCGCGCAGCCTGCGCGCTGTTACCCAGATAGCGTCCGACAAATACTTCCGGCAAGGCTGTGACTCCAACGCGGCTGTCGCTATCGGCCTCGATAGCACGGCAGCGTTCCATCAGCTGCGGAGACGTCGATCCTGCGGCCACCACGAAAGTGGCGTTGACCGGGTAATTGCGCATCCCGACAGCCGAGCTGAGCAACCTGTCTCCACCTTTCAGATTGGCTTGTTCGGCCCAGATCAGGCGCGAGTCCCGATAGATACTCAAACGCTGTCGCAAATGTCCTGACTGAAATGTTTCTCCACACGCCCGGCGCCCCAGACAGGTGATTTCCCAACCGGCGTATGTTGCGTCAGCGGCAAGATTTACGCGTGCATCCCAGCGAATTTGCGCGGCATCGTAGACGATGTTTTCCTGAGGAAACCATTCCAGCACGGCACAGCCCTGTGCATTCAGTACAAGAGATTGTGCGGCTTCGGCGCCGTTGGCCTTGTACCACTTGCCTGCACCCGGCGTCGTCAGCAGGGCATGCGCTTCATCGTTTACCGCGACGGTGATATTCAGTCGATCTCCACCGGCTACACCCCCCGGAGGATGCAGGATAATCGCGTGACACACGGCTTCTCCTTCGGGATGCAGCGTCTTCTGCACCACCAGCGGTCCGCGATGACTACGCTGGGTTAACGCGCTACGTCCGTCGCGACGGGAGAATCCCAGATTCAGCTCGGCCTCCCACAGTGGGTGGGCGACAGCATTCAATTCGGCGGTGGAGGTGTGCATGCTTCATAGTGCCACGAAATCACGAATATTGTCTCTATCCATATCCGTGCCCAAACCCTGTTTCACGATTTGTCCGCGAGACATCACCAGATAGTGATTGGCCAGTGCACGCGCAAAGTCGTAATACTGTTCGACCAGGAATATTGCCATGTCGCCACGTTCTGTAAGCATGCGGATGACACGTTCGATATCCTTGATGATGGACGGCTGGATACCTTCGGTCGGTTCGTCCAGGATCAGCAATTTCGGGCGCGATACCAGCGCACGCGCGATCGCCAGTTGCTGCTGCTGGCCGCCGGACAGATCGCCGCCGCGCCTGTGCAACATGTCTTTCAGCACCGGAAACATATCGTAGACATCTTGCGGTATTGCCGCCGCATCCTTGCCATTCTTGACTGACAAGCCCATCAGCAGGTTTTCTTCTATGCTCAGTCGCGGAAAGATTTCACGCCCCTGCGGCACGTAAGCCATGCCGGCCTTGGCACGCTCGTAGGCAGGCAGGGTAGTGATTTCCCGCCCGTCGAACAGGATTATCCCGCTGCGGATCGGCAATACGCCCATCATGCATTTCAACAGGGTGGTCTTGCCCACACCGTTACGGCCGAGCAGTACAGTGCAGCTACCCATGGGCGCAGAGAACGACAC
>JBARHR010000033.1:0-4398 GCA_049799335.1 Gallionella sp.
CATCCACCCCTTCGGACAAGCAACGCACGTTGGAAAGAATCCGGCAGGTGTTATCCGGCGTTGCCGCCTTCAACCAGTTGAGCTTTTCTTCTTTGGCTAACTTTGCCCATCCCCCGAAATTGTAAAATCAGCCAAAATGACCGTGCCAGTGCCCTATTGGAATCTTTGGCCTATTGCGTTGTTCGTTCCCGTTCCCTGTGAACGATTGCCAAGACCGTATTCTTGCTAATTCCGAGCCTCAGCCCGACTTCCCGGTATGATTGTCCTGCCGCCACCAGCTCCAACACACGCGCCCGGTAACGGTCGGCCTTAACCCGCTGTCCCGGTTGTCGCCCAAAACGCACACCCCGTGCTTGCGCTGCCGCAATGCCAGAGCGAACCCGTTCCCGCAGCAAGTCCCGTTCAAACTCCGCTAAAACCGCCATCAGCGATGCGATCAACTTCCCTTGTGGTGTGCCGAGATCAAACTGTAAGCCCGTCTGGGAAATCAGGGAAATACCCCACGCTTGAAGCTCGTTCAATGTGCGGAACAAATCAGCCGTTGACCTCCCCCATCGGGTCAGTTCGGTGACTAGGATTACGTCGACTTCACGCGCTTGGGCAACCGCCATTACCTTCTTGCGTTCGGGGCGGTCATCTTTGGAGCCAGATGCGGTTTCTTTCCAAATTCCTGTGACATGAAACCCCGCCTTTCCGGCAAACGCCAGCAGGTCAGCCTCTTGCCTAGCACAGGTCTGATCAGCAGTCGAAACCCGGCAATAGATTGCAGCCCGCTGTCCCAATTGAACCCTCCTTACAAAATCACCCGGCAACCCGCATTCTGCCGTGGCAGAATGGCGGTGCAAATAAAGTATACTTCAAAAGGGACACGTATGCCTTCCGACTCGCACCGTTTGTCGATTCTGACCACTGAAGAGATCGAAGACTTGTACGGTTTCCCGCGCTTCACTGATGAAGACCGCCATCTGTATTTTGGTTTAAGCACAGCAGAGCGTTTAGTGGTGGATGCGCACACAACATCGGTCGCAGCACATTTGATTTTGCAATTTGGCTATTTCAAAGCTAAAAAGCAGTTTTTCAACCATGTACAAGATAGCGTGTCCGAAGACCTGCACTATGTCCTTAATCGGTATTTCCCTGAAAGGGATGTGGCCTCCATAAAGGCACCGTCCAGACCCACCCGCCTTGCCCATCAGCAAGTCATCCTTAAGCTGTTTGGCTACCTCCTCTGCGACATCACTGCCAAAGACGAGATGGAGCGAAAAGCACAACGAACCGCCATGCTTTCCACCCAGCCAATCTACATCTTGCGGGAAACACTACAGCACCTGAGCAACCAACGCATTGTTGCCCCGACATACACATTTCTTCAGGATATGGTCGGGAGAGTTGTGACGCATGAGCGCAAGCGTATCACCCAGCTACTTGACCAAGCCCTGACAGCGGCAGTCAAAGCCCAGCTTGACGATTTGCTGCAAGCTGATGACGATCCGGCATACCGGATCAACGCATTGAAGCGGGAGCCAAAAGACTTCAGCCACAGCGAACTGCGGCGCGAAGTCGAGCTAAGGAAGTTTTTCCAGCCATTACACGGGTTTGCCAACAGCTTTCTGGCGGTAGCCGGAATCTCCAATGAGAGCGGCAAATACTACGCCTCGTTGGTCAAGTTCTACACTGCCTACAAATTACAACGCATGGCGAAAGCCACGGCACGCCTGTACCTGCTGTGTTTCGCCTACCACCGTTTCCGCCAGATTAATGACAACCTGATTGAGGCGTTCATCCATCTGGTTGGCCAATACGAAAACCAAGCCAAGCAGGCGGCGGGTGATGCCATGCAAGATGCGCTCACCGAGGCATCCAGTAACCTAAAAGCGGCTGGCGCGGTGCTTGCCCTGTTCGTCGACAGCGCAATACCTGATGATGCCCCATTCGCTACAGTCAAGGAGAAAGCCTTTACCCTGCTGGAGCCGGAAAGTTTCCCAACCGTGTCCAATTACATGTGCAATGTGGCTTTCGACAAGGCTGGGTTTGAGTGGTCGCACTACACCAAACTGTCCCCGACATTCAAACGTAACCTGCGGCAGTTGTTCTCCGAACTGGACTTCGCCGGGCGGGTCGAGGATGCCCCCTTGTTGGCAGCGGTCGTCTTCTTGCAGGGCTTGCTGCGGCAAGGCAAATCCCCCCGCCAAACCAAGCCCTCACTCTTTCCGGTTTCTGTCATTCCCAAGGGCTTGCAACGCTATCTGTTTGTCACAGAGGACGTGAAAGGGAAGGTCTTAAATGTTGACCGCTATGAATTCCTGATCTACCGGCTGCTATGCAATGCGCTGGAAGCGGGGGACTTGTTTGTCAGGGATAGTGTCGAGTTCCGCCGTTTCGAGGATGACCTGATCAGTGATCTGCGCTGGCAGGACAAAGATGCCGTGTTGCGTGAGATCGGTTCGCCGATCCTGCTGGCACCGATCAAAGAGACATTGGCGGCTTTTCATAAAGCACTGGATGCCAAATTTGAGGCCGTCAACCAGCGCATCAAGGGGGGACTGAACAAGCACGTCAAAGTCACTGGGAAAATTACCGGGGACTCCGATAACCGCAAATGGACGCTGATATACCCCAGTACGGAGGAGCCAGCCAACCACCCGTTTTACAGCCGGTTGCCGGGAATTGGGATCGCAGACCTATTGTGGTTTGTCGCCGGGGAAACTGGGTTTCTTGGCGCATTCAGCCATGTACTCGACCGCTACATCAAACATGAACCCGACCCACGTGAAATCCTTGCCTGCATCGTGGCGATGGGCACCAATATGGGGTTATTGAAAATGGCGGAGGTGTCGGGCCTTGGCCATGCCCCAATGGCAACGGCGGCACGCAATTACCTGCGGCTGGAAACAATGCGTGCTGCCAACGATGCCATCACCAATGCGACGGCGAAGTTGCCAGCATTCCGCCTTTACGACATACAGGACACGCTGCATTCAAGCAGCGATGGGCAACGTATGGAAACGCAGATTGATACAGTCAATGCACGGCATTCACCAAAATATTTTGGGCTGCATAAAGGCGTGAGTGCCTATACCTTGGTGGCTAACCATGTGCCTATCAATGCCAAGATTATCGGCACGCACGAACACGAGAGCCATTACGTTTTTGACTTGCTGCACAACAACACTTCTGACATCAAGCCAGAGCGGCACTCCACCGATACGCATGGCACCAACCAGGTCAACTTTTGGATTTTACTCACGTTCGGCTACCGCTTTGCCCCACGCTACCGTGACCTGCACAAGAAAATGGACACCTTGGTTGGGGCAAGACACCCGGATGAGCATGACGGTTTCCTGATCAATCCGTCGCGTAAGACCTATGACAAACTGATTGAAAAGGAATGGCCAAACATCCAGCGCATTATGGCCTCGTTGGCGCAAAAAGACGTGACGCAGGCCACGATTGTCCGCAAGCTCACCAGCTATGCCCGGCAAAACCAGACCAAGAAAGCCCTGTGGGAACTGGAGAACATTTGCCGTACTTTGTACATCCTCGAATTCATTGATGATGTTGAATTGCGGCAATGCGTCCAAAAGGCATTGAACCGTGGGGAAGCCTATCACCGGCTCCGGCGGGCAGTGGCCTTTGTCAATGGCGGAAAGTTCCGGGTCAAAACGGAGGATGAACAGCAGCTATGGAACGAATGCTCGCGGTTGATCACCAACGCGATCATCTATTACAACACCCTGCTGCTGTCGCGGGTGTATGAGCAAAAGCAGGCTTCCGGCGACCATGAGGCACAGGCCATTATCAAGGGGATTTCCCCGGTTGCGTGGCAACACGTCAACCTGTTTGGGCGTTTTGAGTTCAGCCCGTCAAGGCCAAAAGTCGATATTGATGCCTTAGCTGCCCACTATGCCGATCCGCTGTACTGGAGCAAGACCATACAGGAGAGGTAAGAACTACCCTTGGGCTGATTTTACAATTTCGGGGGATGGGCAAAGTTAGCCAACAACTGAAAAACCAGCATACCCGTTTGCTAGAAAGCCTGAATACCGCACCTGCACAAAGGAGAATATAAAATGCCCAGCCAAGCCCCCGAAAGCCCCTATGACGGCATAGCAGTATGGAAATGCCCTTATGAGTATTTTTATAAGGGGGCAACCCTGTATGGACTCCCATATTATCTGATTAACGAAGTGGAGCAGGTTTACTACCTGTGGGAACTGGATCCAACCACCCCAGAATCACGCTGTTATGCCATCATAGCCAGCGATACCAAATTTGCGGTCATGTTTGACCTTGGCATGGCCAAGGCTTATAGCTTGCCAAAGCCTAGCCATCTGAGACCACAGTAGCAAATTTTGTAAAAAATTGTATAATGTAGTAAATAGTAGTATTATACATAAT
>JBARHR010000034.1:0-2126 GCA_049799335.1 Gallionella sp.
AGGTGTCGCTGAACGGCAGGACATTACCGCTCCTGGCGCACAGTTTGTTGCCCTGGCGCGAGACCTTCGCGCTAACTACCGTTGTCGTGAAACCCGGTTCTCAATCACTTCGCAGTACAGTTGAAGCCGCGCTGGGTCGGGATCGGAGCCACGCAATCCGCTGGATCGAATGTAATGATGCCGCCGAGGGTATGTCTGCCAGTCTGCGCCGCGGCGTGAGTGTGTGCGGTGACGCGGCAGGATGGGTAGTAGGTCTGGCCGATATGCCGCTCGTGCCGCCGGCGGCAATCGCGGGGGTGTTCCGTGCCCTGCGTCAAGGCGCTTCAATCGCCGCACCTTCATGCGACGACAGGCGCGGTCATCCGGTCGGATTTTCCAGAGAGTACCGTAACGATTTACAGCAATTGCGCGGCGATGTCGGAGCGCGGAAGATATTGGAGCAAGCAGGTTCGAAAATTTCGTACATCAAAATTGATGATAGCGGAGTCCTTGCCGATATCGATACCCCGGCTGACCTGCATGCACTGTGAATGTCGCGCCACAACTCGGCTTTGCCGACGATTACTGGCTCAGGCTGAGTTCCTGACGATCAGGCGTGCCGGGAATCTTCTTTGAAAGTAGCGGTCCCCGGCGGTGAAGGTGCTTGCATCGATTCCGAAGCATTCGATTACCGCCCTGCCGATTGCCTGCACATCCTGCTTCACCGTAGTAAGTGCCGGATACAGGTATTCGCAAACTGGAAGATCGTCATGGCCGACAAACGCGACATCCTTGCCGGGTTCCAATCCGAATTTCCTGAACGCCGCCATGGCACCGATGGCGAGCCTGTCGGTTGCGCAAATAAGTGCATCTCTCTGCTGCTTCTGCCACTCGCCAGTACCGAGGAAGTTGAGCGTATATTGCATCGCAAACGCTGCGAAATCCCAAGTTACAGCAGATTTCGGAACAGGTATCTGAAAGGGCGTGCTGCCAGCTTCCTGCATTGCCCGAATATAGCCGCTAACGCGTTCCGGACCCGAAGGATAGGCGACCGGTGGGGCACCAAGAAACGCTGGGTTGTGGCCGCGGCTGAGCAGATAGCGGGTGACCAGGCTGATACTTTGCATGTTGTCGTTCATGACAAAATGACAGTCAGTATTGAAGTAGCTATCGAGATAGATAACGCGAATTTCCTTTTCCAGCCGCTTCAGCAAATCGACGTTGTCCTGCGACGCAACCGGCGTGAAAATAATGCCCTGAACTTTCATCGAGCGTAGCGCAAGCAAAGCGGCAGCTTCACGCTCAGTGTCGTTATACGAGCACAGTATTACAACGCGCAATCCGATGGCCGACGCTTCCCTCTCAATAACGCTTAGTACTTCGGCAAAGAACGGCTCACTGATAATTGGCAGTACCACACCTATCAGTTGCGATTTACCCTTGACCAGGCTGACTGCATGCGGATCGGGAACGTAGTGGAGGTCACTGCATGCTTGTTCAATCTTCCTGCGCGTTTCCGCCTTGATGCTCAGGTTGCCATTGAAATACTTTGAAACGGTAATTCGCGACACGCCGACCAAGGCCGCAATATCCTGCATAGTCACATTGGGTGCAGGGGAAACGGAATTTGTTTGCTTTGCCTTGCCCTTTATGGACAGACTGGATTTTGAACGTCTTGATTTGCTTTGAGATCTTGAAGTCTTCATTTGATTCACGTGTAAATTAATATTAGTTCGATGTAAAAAATAAAACTGACAAAAATATTATACACGAGCCTATTGACAAATAAAACTATACACGTGTAAAGTACAAACCGTCAGCATGTCCTGTGCGTTATGTAGCCTAAATATAAGAAGTTAATGAACTTCAGGGCAGTTGATGAATTAAGTGGGTTATCGGCTTTGCTTGGCACGTAACAATAATTGCAGAACCGAGTTAATTGTTCAGTCAGGCGGATTGCAAGGGTTTTGCAGGAATTGGTCTACTCGGGCGTTCGGCGCCTGATGGTGTTCCGATTTACCCGACGAGTAGCCCGTCGTTGCAATGTTTAACATAACTATCAAAACCAAGGAGAATGAGTAATGAACGTCAAAATTGAGGCAAGTCGATTGAATCCAAGCCACCACACTGTCAAGCAATCACTCAAG
>JBARHR010000035.1:0-6964 GCA_049799335.1 Gallionella sp.
CCATGGTACTGGCCGTGATTCCCAGGCGGCAGGTCGACGTGCCCGGGCACGCCACGACGTTGTCACCCGCCGCAGGTTCCCGCAGCCCAAGCGCGGTAAGACCGATACGTAGCGCTTCAATTTTTTCATGCGGGACATTCAGTATGATCAGGTTCTGATCCTGTGTAGTGTGCACTTCATCAAGCCCATGGGTTCGCAATAGGGTCGCCAGGCCGTGAAGCTGGCGCGGCGTTGCCTCGCCTATCGGCAGCGCCACCGGCAATACGAACAAGCCAGACTGATGTTGGGCAAAAAGCTTGCGCGGCGCGCCCGAACCGGGCACCTGCTGACCGGATTGTTCACGCCACGTTCCTTGGGGATACGGCTGATCGGCAAGCGCCTGCCTGGTGCGCACGAACTCCTCGCGATACTTTTTGAGGAAACCATCCACGCCAAACCGTTCCACCAGAAACTTGATGCGTGACTTGGCGCGTTTGGTACGGTCCGAATATTTGTTGTGCAACGTTACCAGCGCTTCCAGTGAAAACATCAGTTCGCGTTCTGGTATAAATTCCTCAACAACAATGGATTCACGAGGCTTGTGACCGAGACCGCCGCCGGCCTTTACCATAAAGCCGTGCTGGCCATTTTTCTTCACAGCAATGATGCCCGCGTCATGCAACAGGGATTGCGCACAATCGGACTCGCAAGCGGAGAAGCTGATTTTGAATTTGCGCGGCATTTGCTGGTTCAGCGGATTGCGCAAAAAGTGTTGAGTCGCGCCATCAATATGCGCAGCGACATCCACATGTTCCTTGGGGCACACGCCGGACAATGCGCATGAAGACATGTTGCGCACCGTATTGCCGCACGCCTCGCGCGATGTCATCTTGACTTGAGCCAGGCGACGCATTGCACTGGGCATCTTTAGCAGCGGAATGAAATGCACCTGGATCGCCTGGCGCGTGGTTACGTGGGCGATACCACGCTGCGAATAGGTTTCGGTGATATCCGCGATTGCGTCCAACTGGTCTATATTCAACCGCCCGCCGGGAATCTTGATGCGAAGCATGTTTACACCTTCCTGACGCTGCCCATACACACCCTGTTGCAAACGGACCGAAGTAAAACGGTCCGCATCCATTCTGCCTTCGATAAATGTCTGGATTGCCTGTTCGAGACGATCGATTTCTTCCTGGTCGGCCAAATTTTGTGTATTGATGCTCATCGCACTTCTCCTTCTATCAAGACAACACCATCTTGGTGCCGATTAACAACAACATGACTGCCAGCAGCGGACGCAATACCGGTTCCGGAACTTTGGAACTCAGGTGACTACCAATATAAATTCCGGGCAGCGATCCCAACAGCAAACTGCCCAGTAATACAAAGTCGACGGTACCCATCGCCATATGTCCCAACCCGGCTACTGCCGTCAGTGGTACCGCATGAACAATGTCGGTCCCCACCACCTTCACCGCCTGCATGCGCGGATAGAGGAACAACAGTGCAACGGTACCCAGCACGCCTGCACCTACCGAAGAAATCGTTACCAGCGTTCCGACGACGACGCCGGTAATGACGGTTGCGGCAGACAAATGACGATGATGCAACTCGTATACGGTGCCGTCCTCGCGCAGTGCCTGCTTTCTGATCCAGCTTTTCAACAACAGCGCCGTCGCGGTCAAAAGCAACGCCACACTCAGCACGCTGGTCACCAGACTGCGTAATGTCGCATCATCCGGCGCTGAATATTTCAACACGAGCACCGTTATCAGCGCTGCGGGAAAACTGCCCAGACTGAGCAAACCCACCACTTTCCAGTCAACCGTGCCACGCCGAGCATGCACCCACCCGCCCAGCGACTTGGTCAACGATGCATACAGCAAATCGGTTCCAACCGCAGTTGCCGGGGATACGCCGAACATCAACACCAGCAGCGGCGTCATCAACGAGCCACCGCCCACCCCGGTTACACCGACGATCAAGCCAACCAGAAACCCCGACAATGTGTACATGACATCCATGCGCTGCGACCGTAGATAACATCCGGAGCGCATTCTAGGTGCCGCGCTTTATATCCTTAAATACTTTTATGTTAGTATCTTATAACCTATCACTATAAAGAGCCGCCGCCATGAACCTGCAGCAATTGCGTTTCCTCAACGAAGTAGTGCGCCAGGGACTGAACATCTCCGAGGCGGCCGGCGCGCTTTACACCTCGCAGCCGGGGATAAGCAAACAGATACGATTGCTGGAAGAAGAATTGGGTATCGAATTATTCGTGCGCAACGGCAAACGCATCGTCGCGATCACCGAGCCGGGCAAAGCCGTGCTAATCATCGCCCAGCGGATGCTGCACGATGCGAGCAACCTCAAACAGGTCGCCGAGGAATTCCATTCGCAAAGCAGCGGCCACCTGACTATTGCGACCACCCATACCCAAGCGCGTTACGCGTTGCCGCCGGTAGTAAAACAGTTCATAAAGCGCTATCCCGGCGTCAGGCTCGGATTACACCAGGGCAATCCAACACAAATCGCCGAACAAGTCCTGAGCGGTGAAGCGGATGTTGGCATCGCCACGGAAAGTCTCGCCCTGTATGACGAACTGGTCACGCTACCGTGTTATGAATGGAATCACTGCGTAATCGCGCCGCCCAAGCATCCTATATTGGCGGAGAAGAAGTTGACGCTGGCAAAAATCGCCGAGTATCCGATCATCACCTACGACTTCGCCTTCACCGGGCGCGGAAAAATCAATGCGGCGTTCGAGGCGGCCAAGGTGCAGCCGAATATCGCATTGACTGCCATCGATGCAGATGTGATCAAAACCTATGTCGAGCTCGGACTGGGCATCGGCATCCTGGCCACCATGGCATTTATCCCGGAACGGGATCACCATTTGCGCATGATAGATGCGGGACACTTGTTCAAACCCAGCGTTACCCGGGTGGCGTTGCGCAAGAATGAGTACCTGCGCGGATATACTTATGACTTCATCGAGATATTTGCTCCGCATCTGACCAGAGACGTAGTTACCCAGGCGATGCAATAATCAGCATGGCACCAATGACATCAATACTCCCGCAGATAGCAACTGGAAAACGTCGGGATACATCTCCTGTTGCGGTGAATGTCGGCGAGATTTCTGATCAACGCCACTCCAGGGGACGGTTATTGGTCCGGCACGCTTTGAACCGGATTGCCGTTCGTGCGGGGCCTGTCGAAGCACAAAAATCCATTCACATTTCGACACGTTCAATGCGAACGGATTTTTGCATAGTGCGTGCCGGTTCAATAGATAGTTGCCTAGTGCAACTCCACGCCTGATCTATAGACGATTCATAGTATTGCTTCGACTGCTTTGCTCAACAGCCTCGGCCATTATGTTCCAGGAATAGAGTGATATAGTTACCACGCATCCAATTCATCAGAGGAGAAACCAATATGAACCCCATCAAGCTGTTTGTCGCCTCACTCGCCCTGGTTACATCCTTTGCCGCAGTGAATTTTGCAACGGCTGCAGAGGCAGCTGCCAAAGTCGCGATACAGGTTAGCGATGCAGACGTCGGGAAATGGAACCTCGCACTGAACAATGCCAAGAATGTGCAAAGTTCCTATGGCGCAGATAAAGTCAGCGTCGAGATCGTTACTTACGGCCCGGGTGTCGGCATGCTGCAAATGGAATCACCGGTGGGTAATAGAGTAGACGAAGCGAAAGCTGCCGGCATCGCGATTGTCGCCTGTCAGAACACAATGAAGAACATGAAACTAACCAGCGACGACATGTTGCCGAACACCAGCTACGTGCCGTCTGGCGTTGTGGAACTCATGGAAAAACAGCAGCAGGGTTACGCGTACATTCGCCCCTGAAGTCTTCATGGCGCTCTTACAGCTTTGATCCGCGAATGCGCTCGTAAGCCGGAAAGTTACGACGCGGTTGTTTGGCCCGCGCCGTGTTTTTCGATGACCTGATCGATAAACTTGCGCAAGTAGCCTTCGGTCTGCGCGCTGTGGAAACGGTCAACCTCCACCCCGCGACTGTAGGCAATCACCGTTGGGAAACCGCGCACTTTGTGACGGCCGGCGATCTTCATATTCTCGTCGGCATCGACGATGCCCAAGTAAAATTTTCCGTCGTAGTCGAACACCATCTTGTGCAGCAGCGGCGCCAATATCCGGCAGGGCGCGCACCATTCCGCGCTGATATCAACCAGGACAGGCAGCTCAAGCGAGCGAGCCACAACCAGCTCGTCAAAACTGTCCTCTTCCACGTTGTAAGAAAAATCACTCATCACCCACTCCGCTGTCAGGCACCGCGCCGGGAAAAATCCTTGACGCGAAAACCCATTGCAAACAGGGCGGCAAAATATACCACCACCCCCATCACCACCAGCCAGGACAGATGGATAATTCGCGTCCATCCGGAAATCTGCAGCCACGATGCTTCACTGCCCGTGCCCCACCACAGCACCGCACCCAACGCCAACAGGGCGATGCCCAGCTTGAAGAAAAAAGGCGCCCAGCGCGGTTCCGGCCGATAGATATCGTGCTTGCGCAGATAGTGGAACAGGATGGCCGAGTTCAGGCATGCGCCCAGCCCGATAGATAGCGCCAACCCGGCATGTGCCAGATGCAGACCGAAGACGAAAATCACGTTCATCACTTGTGTCGCCACTAGTGTGACCACTGCAATCTTAACTGGCGTACGGATATTCTGCCGCGCGTAAAATCCCGGCGCGAGTATCTTCACCAGTATCAGGCCAACCAGACCCACGCTGTAACCAACCAGCGCATTGCGCGACATCAACACATCATGCGCCGTGAACGCACCGTGCTGAAAAAATGTCGCCAGCAGCGGTACGGCAATCATGCCCAGTGCCAATGCAGCGGGCAGCGCCAGCATAAACGTCAAGCGCAGTCCCCAGTCCAGCATTTTCGAATATTCGCCATGCGCGCTACTCGCATGCAATTTGGAAAGTGACGGCAGCAATATCGTCCCCAGCGCAACGCCCAACACACCGCTCGGAAACTCCATCAGCCGATCCGCGTAATACAGCCACGAGACGCTTCCTGCAACCAGCAGCGATGCAAAAATGGTATTGATGATCAGGCTGATCTGCGAAATCGAAACGCCGAACGCGGCCGGGCCCATCTGTCTGATCACGCGGCGCATCCCTTCGTCATGCCAGCTGAATCGAATGCGCGGCAACATGCCGATCTGTTTCAGGAATGGAATCTGAAACGCCAACTGTACTATCCCGGCGACAAACACCGCCCAGGCCAGCGCAAGTATTGGCGGATCAAAATAAGGTGCAACCCCCAATGCCGCGCCGATGAAACAGATATTAAGAAGAATTGGGGCGAAGGCAGGCACCCAGAATCTGTTATAGGTATTCAGTATGCTGGCCGCGACCGCGACCAGCGAAATAAAGAAGATATAAGGCGAAGTAATGCGCAACAATTGCACCGTAAGTTCGAATTTTTCCGGGTCTTTGCTGAATCCGGGTGCGCTGATGTAGACCAGAATTGGAGCAGCAACGATGCCTATCACCGTAACGACGAACAAAATCAATGCCAGCATGGTGGTCACGTGGTCCACCAACAGCTTGGTGTCGTCGTCCCCGCGACGATTCCTGTATTCACCGAAAATCGGCACAAAGGCTTGCGAGAATGCGCCCTCGGCAAACAGACGGCGCAACAAATTCGGCAACTTGAACGCGACGAAGAATGCGTCCGTTGCCGAACCAGCGCCGAATATGCGCGCGATCAGGACGTCCCGCACAAACGCGAGGATGCGCGATACCAGCGTCAGGCTGCTGATCGTGGCGAGTGTTTTAAGAAGGTTCATGGCGACATATTAAGATTGCTGGAAAAGCGCCGCATCATAACATCGCGGGCGTGCTGCAAGCCGGTCCCGGATAACCATCCGCCATTTTGGAAACGACGCAAACGCTCCTCATTATTTGATCACGACGCAAAGAACCACAAGCCAAGGTTGTAATACCCGTGCAGCAAAACAGGGATGCGTATTCCGTTGTAGCGCTCGCGAAAATATCCCAGCACCACCGAAACGACCAGATAGCCCGGCAAGAACGTCAACGGATGTTGCCAGCCGTGCGCCGCTGCAAAAACAATGCTGGTCGTCCAGTTGGCAATACTGATACCCAGAGCAATTTGCCTGAAGCGCGCAATGCGCAGCAACCCGCCCTGAACAAAGCCGCGAAACACGATCTCTTCCGCGATCGGTGCCAGAACGATCAGGACGATTGCCTCGGAAACGCCATCCCGGTAACTTCCTCCGTCCCACGCTGGCACCCACGGCCAGATTAGCAGCGGCGCAATGACCGCAATGAAGAGCCTGGAATCAGGCCGTAACACGTGAGCGCAGATAGCGATGGCGCAAGCGGTAGATAAGCACCAACAGCAGCGTAACTGGCAGCGAGGAATCCGGATGATCGCCGAATGGCAGGATCGCACAGCCCCCGCCACCGGCAGACGAGGGGGCGGGATTCGACGTGCCGGTGAGTTCGACAAGCGTTACGCCGGTGTCATTGACCGGAATCGATAGCGTTGCGGAATAGCTACCCGTAGACCTTGGCGTAAAGCTCACCTCGATCTGGCAGGTTCCCCCTGGGGCGATGTATTGAGCCGTCACGCACGCGTCAGGTGCCATAGCAACAAAAGAACTATCGTTTATCGTAGCCAAGTGCGCCACCACGTTGCTGGTCGTCGCGTTAGTCAACGTGACCGTCATGCGGGTGGTGCTATTAATCGACTGATTGCCGAAATCCAGCTTAGCCGAATCGGGGGTCAGCAGTGGAATACTGTTCTGTACTGCCAGCTTGGCGTTCAGCAAACCCGCTCCGCAGTTCTGACTCGTGGCGCAATCCCAAGTCTTGTAGGTAGAAATGAAGGACGGAAACGGCGTCAGGCTTTCCGGCGCGCTCAGTATGTTTTTGACTTCCGCGGGTTGCAGATTCGG
>JBARHR010000036.1:0-2041 GCA_049799335.1 Gallionella sp.
CAATACCGGAGACAACGGCGTATGGGGATTCACCCAGGAGAGGATGGCCTGCAAAAAAACGGCTGCCATCAACAGGTAGATGCTGGTCTTCAGCAACTTTACCATCGCCAGTACGATCAACCCGGGCAACGGAAGCCCATGCAACGGAATCTCCTGAATTGATACAACGCCGGTCAGATAAACCAGTTCAACCAGTAGCGCAAGCAGCAAGGTCGCGCTGTCCAGTCCGAAGGCGGACGGGACGAAGCGACGCACGCGCAAAACCGCAAAGTTGGTCAGTACCATGACGAACTCTCCGATCGGGTTACGCAACGGCGCACGCAGCCATTGCAAATGAAAACGCAGTAGCAGTATTGCGGCAAATGGCTGCACCAGCACGTCCAGCAGGAATTGCGCGGCCTGGTTCAGCATCTGCGGTTACTTTCGAAGTTCGCCATGTTCAATGTTTCCGGTTGGTCTATACCTGGTTGCTGCTTCACGGTGCGCCCAGCTCATCACCCATTTCACGCGCGCGGTCTGCCGCAGCGCGTGCCGCCTGTACCACGTGTTCTGCAACGTGATTGGTCGCCAGACTGAGCAGAGCGCGCTCGGTCGTGCCATTTTTCGAGGTAACGCGGGTGCGCAATACGTCGACGGTCACATCGCTGGATGCGGCCAGTTTGCTGGCGCCGAGAAAAGTTGCCAGACTGAGCTGACGCGACTGTTCGGCATTGAAACCCAATTCCAGAGCCGCTTGTTGCAGCGCCTCTATGAAATAAAACACGTACGCCGGACCGCTGCCTGAAATTCCGGTAACTGCATCCAGCATCGCTTCGTCCTGCAGCCACATGGTCTCTCCGGTTGCCGACACGATCGATTCGGCCAGTGCGCGCTGGACGTGATTCACTTCAGGCAATGCATACAGCCCCGACATGCCGCTTTGTATCAGCGCCGGTGTGTTCGGCATCACGCGTACCAGCGTTTGGCTACCCGACCAGCGCGCCAGATCGGCTGCGCGTATACCTGCGGCGATAGAGATCAGCAATTGGCCCTGCAGCATACTGGCGAGTTCCAGTGCAACGGCGCGTAGTTGTTGCGGTTTAACCGCAAACACGATTACGTCGCTCCCTTCAACCCCTTTGGATATTTGTTCCACCGCGCTGACCGAAAATTCACGCTGCAAACGACTGCGATTTTCCGCACTGATCTCTACAACGCTGATTTGTTCAGCCGCGTACCCTTTGCCCAACAAACCGCCGATCATGGCGGTTGCCATATTTCCGCCGCCGATAAAACATATATTCATGTGTGCTCCAAAATTTCCCCCTGCGGGAGTGGAATAGCTAATCAGTATAATTCCTGCTGCCAAAAATTGCCGTACCCACGCGTACGATAGTCGCGCCTTCTGCGATTGCAACCGCAAAGTCGTGGGACATGCCCATCGATAGCGTATCTAGCTGCACGCCCCGCAGATTTATTCGATCACGCAATTCCCGCAACTTCGCGAATGGCATACGCTGCAGTGCGGGGTCGTCGGTGGGCGCAGGCACGCTCATCAGGCCACGCAACTTGAGTCGGGGCAGCGACGCTATCTGCCGTGCCAAACTCTCCGCCTGATCCGGCGCTACGCCGCTCTTGCTGGATTCCCCGCTTACATTGACCTGCATACAAACCTGCAACGGTGGCAGGAGTTCCGGTCGTTGCTCTGACAGCCGCAGCGCGACCTTGAGCCGGTCCACGCTGTGCACCCAGGAAAACTTTTCCGCAATCGGTCGCGTCTTGTTGCTTTGTATCGGCCCGATGAAATGCCACTCGATGGGAATGTCCCCAAGCAGAGCTATTTTTTCCAGCGCTTCCTGCAAATAATTTTCGGCAAATCGGGTCTGCCCGGCTATATAAGCCTCGCGCAAATCGTCGGGCCGGAACGTTTTGCTGACTGCGAGCAGCTTGACCTCGCCGGCACCACGCCCGGCAGCTGCGGTGGCTGTAACAATCGCGTTGTTCACTGCTTGCAAGTTGGAAGCGATTGTTGTCATAATCCCGAGCACACAAACTTCACAAT
>JBARHR010000037.1:0-22231 GCA_049799335.1 Gallionella sp.
GGTGTGGACTTTCCGCGCGCGAGAACTTTGGCGAGTTTCGCGCGGTAGCCCAAGATGTCTGCCTTGGTGATCTGGCTGACCACCTTGTCCCCGAATTCGGGGATCAGCAGGTTGTCGAGGTCCGCCCGGGTGAACTTGCGGTGTGACTTGCGCCACTCGACTTCCTTTTCGGTGAACCAGGTTTCGGCGAAGTCCTTGAAAAGCGGCACGTTGGTTTGCCCACCATCTGGTTGCACGGTGTTTGCGACTGGCAGCATCACGACGGGCGGAACCTCTGTAGATTGCTCGAAGCGGGCGATCATCTTGCTGCCGGGGAACGTCGTGCCGTAGTCAAAGGTTCCCGCACTTATTTCCGACGTGATGCGATCGATGACCTTCTGTAACCGCTTGCGATTGGCCGGTGTATCGGCGAGCGCGGTCTGCTCGCGGCAACGGTCACCCTTGTAGTAGAAGTCGATTATCAGCGTGCCGGTTTCCTTGCGCACTTGTATGCTAGCCATAACACACCTCCCCGTTCGCCATGGGGATCGCAATCGCGCTACCGGTGAGCTTCATGTCGCGCTCGATCGCTTCCCAAATGTAGAGGATCTTGCGACCGCCGAACGGGCGAAAGTAATGCACGCCTTCGATCAGCACGCTGTCCTTCATGCGCTCCCGAATCGTACGAGGATCGTAGTGGATGCGCTCTGCCAGTGCTTCAGTAGTCAGATAGGTTTGATTCATTTCCTGCTCCTTATGTAGTTAGCAAATATGTTCTTGACCGTATGGTCTTGAACACAAATCAAGGTAGCAGGTGAAAAATCGGTTTTTTTGCAGCAGAAATTTGCGGAACGAAATGCGCTAACAGATCTGAATTGATTTTCTTGTGGGGACGAACGGAAATCGACGTTCGCTAACACGGAGCAATTTGGAATTTTCTGACAGACCGGAACTGGCGCGAATCGCTATCACACGATTCGGAAGGAATTCTGGTCCGGTGTTACTGCGGGACGGGATGCGTAGCACGAGAGATTTGCAATTTTTTCGGTACGCTGTGACTAAACCAACCTACCGTTCGCGGAAAGAGCGGGTTCTGGAGGCAACCCAGATAGCAGTCACATGAATTCGAAAACAGCTTATTTTGAAAGCAGGGTTACACTGCGCAGTAGTCAAATCTCCGGTTGATTTTTGGTCACAGTTCAGCCCGGATTTTTAGCCGGATTTTGGTCACATCCGGCTCAAATGGCGTAAAAGCGTAGTCACATATCTTGAAAACGTGGTCACATATTCCGGAGAAATTGACGCAGGAATCAACGTTGCGCAGGAGTCATCTGACCACTGCGCATTTTTGTCGAAAAAAGCAGATACTCAACTTGATTAGTGGAGAATACCGGTACTTTCAGGAATTGTCGATGATGACGCAGGTGTCGAAACAGAGGGGTTACGCATGACCCATTTTGGTGCATGGTCACAAGTTGGTCACGTTTTGGTCACAGAATAGTCACACTGCTTAATTTTTAAGCACTGGCCCGGTGAAATTTTGGGTGGATTTTGTGACCAATGGTCACACTTGCCATTTATCGCTCGGCTGTAGGCCAATACCGTAGCGGCTTGCAGAACGCTTGAAAAATTTAGGGGTCAAGAATTTTTGCTGGTCGGGGTGAGAGGATTCGAACCTCCGACTCCTGCGTCCCGAACGCAGTACTCTACCAGGCTGAGCTACACCCCGATTGCCATTGCTTCGGTCAAAATCAAACGGGAACCGAAGTGCGTAAAGATTAATATTGCCTGGTTACGGCAAAGTCGGCCAATTCTAGCAAACATCCCCGGTATGTTGTATCGCCCAGCATCGCAATTGCCGCGCAGGCCGCCTCGGATTCCCGCATTGCCTGTTGCCGGGTATATTCCAGCGCTCCGGTTTCTTGGATAATTTTCAGGACCTCCGCAAACTTACCTACGTCGCCTTGCTCGATGGCATCCCGCACAACCGCGGCCTGATTAGCCGTACCATGCCGCATCGCGTAAATTAACGGCAGCGTCGGCTTGCCTTCCGAGAGGTCGTCACCCAGATGCTTCCCGGTCTGCTTTTCGTCGGCCGAATAGTCGAGCACATCGTCGATCAATTGAAATGCAGTGCCCAAATGCATGCCGTAAACTGCCGCAGCCTCTTCTTCCGCCTGTGTGGCGCCGCCCAGGATCGCACCGAGACGCATCGCGGATTCAAACAACTTGGCCGTCTTGCAATGTATGACACGCATGTAGTTGCCGATATCCACGTTCGCGTCATGACAGTTGAGCAACTGCAGTACCTCGCCCTCGGCTATCGTATTGGTGGCGTCGGCCAGCGTCTGCATGACGCGCATATTGCCGACCTCTACCATCATCTGAAATGAACGCGAATAGAGGAAATCGCCGACCAGTACGCTGGCTGCATTGCCGAACAGCGCGCTGGCACTGGCGCGTCCTCGGCGCAGATCCGACTCATCGACCACATCGTCATGCAACAACGTCGCGGTATGGATGAACTCGACCACTGCGGCCAATTCATGGTGCCATTTTCCCTGGTATCCGAACGCGTCTGCGGAAAGCACCACCAACGCCGGTCGCAATCTCTTGCCGCCGCTATTGACGATATATTCGCCGACCTGATTGATAAGCAGCACTTCCGAATGCAGGCGTGTGCGTATCACCTGATCTACCGCGGCCATGTCTACGGCGAGCAATTTCTTGAGATTTTCTAGAAACACATTCAGTCCTGAATTGTAGGTGGCACTCAAATGCTGTTGTTGCGCGCTTTTTTTGCGGCGCGCATTGTCGCATAAATCGCCCCCGGAAACAGAGTGACAAATTCACTTCAATCGCTGCTCAATTTTAATTCATTGGCTGCACCGGGCGCTTTGCGCCGCGACAAATAGAATCCTATCAATATGCCGACAAGGCTCAATGCTTCAACATAATGTGGTGCGGCAAGACGATCGACGGGAATCAGCATGCTCACCAGCACCGGCGTCAATCCACCGAACACCGCATAGGCCACGTTGTATGAAAACGACAGGCCGGAAAATCGCACGACTGGCGGAAACGCCTGCACCGCGACACTGGGCACGACACCAATCACGCCCACAAAGAACCCGCACAAAGCATACAGTTCGTAAATGGCGTGCGGTGCAACCGCCATCTGCTCATAAAGGAGCGCAGAAGTAATGCCCAACATCAGGCAGCCAAGCATCATTACCTTCCCCGCGCCGAAGCGGTCAGCCGCAGCGCCGAATGCGATGCACCCCACGCTTAGGAACAGCGTGGCGAAACTGTTGGCCTGCAGTGCGATTACAGCCGGTACGGCAAACAGCTTCTGCAGCAAAGTCGGAGTCATCAATATCATCACCACTACTGCCGCAGAAAGCAGCCAGGTCAGCAGCATGGTCAGTATGACTGCGGGTCGATGCTCGCG
Source organism: Gallionella sp. (assembly GCA_049799335.1). Classification (GTDB taxonomy): domain Bacteria; phylum Pseudomonadota; class Gammaproteobacteria; order Burkholderiales; family Gallionellaceae; genus Gallionella. Next base: position 3,431 of record JBARHR010000037.1, read on the forward strand.
AACCACTGTCTTCAGCGGCATCTCTTCGGACAAGGCCTGGCGTGCCTGCATTTCGCGGAACACCGGTGTTTCATGCAACCACTGGCGCAGCCATACCGACACGAAGCCGAAAACGCCGCCAATGATGAACGGAACGCGCCATCCTTCCGCGAGCAACTCCGCAGGTGCATAGGCCTTGTTGACCGCAGTTGCAACCAGCGAACCCAGCAATATTCCACCTGTAAGTCCTGCGGTAAGCGTGCCACAGGCAAAACCAACATGGCGCCGCGGGACATGTTCGGAAACGAAAACCCATGCCCCCGGAACTTCACCGCCGATTGCTGCACCCTGCATCACACGCAGGAAAAGCAACAGTAGTGGCGCCCAGATGCCGATCACCGCATAAGTCGGCAGCAAACCAATCGCAAGCGTGGGCACTGCCATCAGAAATATACTCAGCATGAACATCCGCTTGCGCCCGAACAGGTCGCCAAAATGCGCCATGACTATTCCGCCGAGCGGTCGCGCGAGATAGCCCGCGGCGAAGATTCCGAAGGTCTGCAATTGACGCAGCCAATCGGGCATGTCTGCAGGAAAGAATAGCTGTCCGATCGCCACGGCGAAAAATACGAAAATAATGAAATCGTAAAACTCCAGCGCGCCGCCCAATGCGGCCAGCACCAGCGTCCGGTAATCATTGCGACTCAAATTACTCATAAAATTCAGTATTCCTCAAGAAACACGAAGCTGCGCAGTGAGCGCGTATTTTATACCGTTCAGGCCCAGCACCTGGTCAGCCACGTCTCCAATATCGCAGTTCGTCGTTGATGTTGAATGTTGCTTGGATTCCAGGTATTTGTCACAGGTCCCGAAACCTTCAGATTGAGGCGGGCGGGCGTCCTACATATATTTGCGTAACACCCTATTTTTATGGATAATGCGCCCCCTTGAGTGCGTACACCCGCCGCACCATACGTTAATGTAAGGAAATAAAATGAAAGCAAACATCCACCCGGATTACAAGGAAATCACCGTTACCTGCAGCTGCGGTAACAGTTTCAAGACCAAGTCCGTTCTTGGCAAACCGACGTTAAACGTTGAAGTTTGTTCGGAATGTCACCCGTTCTACACTGGCACTCAGAAGATCATGGACACCGCCGGCCGGATTGACAAGTTCCGCCAGAAATATGGCACCAAAGCGGCTGCTTAGGGTTCGACTACCGGGCAAACATTGCATTAGTTTCACGAAATCCGGGGTCGCTTAGTCCGAAAGGCAGCTTTTGCTGCCTTTTTTCTTTTAGGGATTTTCCTCACACTCTGGCATACAAAAGAATTTAATTAAGCTGAAGCATGTATTTTATCAGGCCCACCGACCCCAACCCCATTACACCTGCAAAGGCGGTATTCCTGGGATTGCTGTGCCTGATCTGGGTGGGAACAGGACTGGTCGGACACGATCCGTGGAAGCCGGATGAAGCATATAGCTTCGGTCTGATCTATTCGATGCTGCAAAGCGGCGATTGGCTCGTCCCGTCACTCGCGGGCGAGGCGTATATGAGCAAGCCGCCACTGTTTTACTGGACGGCAGCGCTGTCGGCAAAACTCTGGTCGCCGTGGCTGCCGCTGCATGACGGTGCCCGTCTGGCGAGCGGCCTGTACACCTCACTTACCCTCATATTCACTGGCCTCGCCGCGCGCAAGCTGTACGGTGAATATCGCGGCTGGGCTGCCGCCATCGTACTGATCGGCTGTCTCGGCATGCTGGTAAGGGCGCATCAAATGATCACGGACCTGGCGATGTTGGCTGGCTACGCAATGATGTTGCTGGGATTTACGCTCAGCCGAGAGCGCCCGATGCGCGCGGGAGCGCTGATCGGAACCGGGGTAGGCATCGCTTTCATGTCCAAGGGGTTCATCGCACCGATCCTGTTCCTGCTTATCGCCGCCGCGTTGCCAAGCCTGTATCAGAAATGGCGTGTATACAACTATCCGCGCAGCCTGGGCCTAGCACTGCTGTTCTCGCTTCCCTGGCTGCTGATCTGGCCAATCCTGCTGTATTTGCGGTCGCCGGCGTTGTTCACGGAATGGGCGTGGACGCTGAATATCGGCAATTGGCTTGCCTACGCCAAGACTGGCCCGACGATGGATGCGCTGTACTATGTTGAAATTCTGCCGTGGTTCGCCTGGCCGGCCCTGCCGCTGGCTTTCTGGGTGATATGGAAATCGCGCAAGCGCCTGGCGCAACGCGATGATCTGCAATTGCCGTTGGTCAGTTTTTTGGTGATGCTTATCACCCTCAGTCTGGTGCCCGACATCAAGGAAGTGTTTGCCCTGCCGATGCTGCTGCCATTGGCGTTGCTCGCCTCCGCGTCGCTGTCGATATTGAAGCGGGGCGCCGCCAACGCGCTCGACTGGTTCGGCCTGATGACCTTCGCGTTACTTGCGATCCTGATGTGGTGGGGTTGGGGCGGTTTGCTGCTCGACAACAATGCCAAGATCACCCATTGGCTGAAAGATTACCAACCGGGATATGACCCGGAATTGCAAACCACACCGTTCGTCATTGCCATCGTCACCACGGTGCTGTGGGTAGTCCTGGTGTGGCGGGTCGGCCGCTCGATGCGCAGGGCCATCATCAACTGGGCTGCCGGCGTCACCCTGGTATGGATGCTTGCGATGACCATCTGGATGCCGTGGCTGGACAGCGGCAAAAGTTACCGCAACATGGTCGCCGATCTGAAGCATGCACTGCCATCACACTATCAATGCATTGCTTCCGAGCGTCTTGGCGAAGGGCAGCGCGCAATGCTGCACTATTTTGGCAACATTATTACCAAACGCGGGGCAAAGCAGAATTGCGATGTGCGACTAATACAGGGCGACAAACTGTCCCGTCCCCTTATGGACGAATCACGATGGACCAAGATCTGGGAAGGAAGCCGCAAAGGCGACAAGGGCGAGCACTATCGCCTGTATCGCCGTAACGAGTAGCAACGAGGCTGGCAATCGAAACAGTCGATTCCGGCGTGAATACGCAGCTAATTGTTACCGGAAACCATAGCCCCCTATTGCACGTGACAGGTGGAGCACAACCCGCTGTCGGTATTTGCTACACGTAGATACATCGGCAGTTTCCACTGCAGTGCATGCGTCGTACCGTGCTCCACATGGCAGGTCGAGCAGGACATCAACGCCGCGGTACCTTGACCGAAAAGCTGGATTTCTTCCGGATCAGGCTGTCCATTGCCATTGCGATCAAAGAAACCAATCTCTCCCAATTGAGCCGACGGCAAGCGAAAGGATTCGTTCATTGCGGGGAAGCCGATGCCGACCGGATGATGTTTAGCCGGATCCGCATAGATCGCGCTCAAATCGACGACGCCGGCCGATTTGGTTACACCGTGACAGCTACGACAATCAACATTGTCAGCCAGTGTTTCCAATGGCAGCAATATCAAGCTCAGCAACACGAACAAGGGCAAAATCTTGGAGGTCAGTTTCATCTTCATCTCCTTCCGTTAGTTGAAGGGAAGTTTTCCGGCATATTCCCCTAGAGGATTTGTGCGGCATCCTCAAAACTAAGACGCGGGCTACGCGGATAAAGTTTACTTTTGTTACCGTACCCCAAATTAATCAGGAAATTGGACTTGATCTTGCCGTCCGGAAAGAATGTCTGGTCAACCTTGGCATTGTCGAATCCGGACATCGGCCCGGCGTCCAGGCCCAAAGCACGCGCCGCCACAATCAGATAGGCCCCCTGCAGGGTACCGTTGCGGAACGCGGTGGTATCGATCAACGGCTGATTGCCTGCGAACCAAGCACGTGCGTCGGCATGCGGGAACAGCATCGGCAGCTTCTCGTAAAACTCGGTGTCGTGAGCGATGATTGCCGTCGCTGGCGCGTCCATGGTTTTATCCACATTGCCCGGCGCCAGCGCGGGTTTAAGACGCTGTTTCGCCTCCGGACTGCGCACGAACACGATGCGCGCGGGACTGCAGTTGGCGCTGGTCGGACCCCATTTCATCAGGTCGTAAATTTGCCGCAACAAGTCGTCGCTCACCGGGCGGCTTTGCCAGGCAATGTGAGTGCGCGCTTCGCGGAACAGCACCTCCAGGCTATGATCATCGAGTTTCATGCTAAATCTCCTTGGTCAATTTAAACACTTCCAAAGCCGAAATTTCAACTTAGAAAAAATTCTCCCGCCCAGCGACCAGTGCTGAAATCTATTTTCAGCCGCTTGGGAACAAACGCACTCGGCTTGACGATGGGAAAATCCTCCACCGGCGGCTCAACCTCGAAATCTTTGACGTTGCAGGCCTTGGTCATGATCGGTCGAAAACCAACCTTCAAGTGCGGCGACGCAACGGCGAAATCAGCGGCTACTGCATCGCGCCCAAAACGTACAGCTTTGCGGATCAGACAACTGAAATACAGCTCCATCTCCACCGGCAACGGCTCACTTAACGTTTGCATCTGCCGGTCGGCGGCAACACTCCATTCCACCTTCACCGGCTTGCCCATGATTTCAACGGTTGCTTGCATGTTGAATACTCCTTGCCACGCGGACATCCTCAACGGCAACCTTACCCTTGTTGTATCTGGATGTCTATCTCGCCTTAGCCACGCTATGCCCATCCTGTGCAAGCGAACAATGACAAAGTCGCGGGGTGCGGCCCCGCACGCCGATTACTTTCTTTGTATGGCCAAAGAAAGTAATCAAATAAATGCCACCCCGGTTTGCCGCCCCCTTCGGGGGTACCCTCGATCAGGCGCAAGCAAGCGGGGCTGCGCACAGGGGACCAAAAAAGCAAAACCTTGTGAGGAGGGATCGCCCTCCTCACCAAATCATAAGATCGTTTGCGAAGCAAAAACAAAACCATTTTGAATTCCCCCTGCGCGGCGCCGAGGAGCGCAGGCTGGTCAGGGGATTTCGGCGAGGACTGTCTGAGCACGTGGACGCGTAGCGGATCGTGCGAGTTCCGCAGCCGCCTGACCAGTCGAGCAACGCAGGGTACCCACGCAGTGGGCGGCAAACCGGGGGCGACTTTTTTTGGTTACTTTTCTTGGCAAGACAGGAAAAGTGACTAGCTGCCGGGCTACCCCCGGCAGTTTTGATTCTTCCATACGCTTGCTAAAACCGTTGGTTGTAGCCAATTTCTGGATCAGTCGCGCGTAACGCACGAATGTATTCACTTTCCATCTGGCTGACTACATCCTTGTCGGACGATTCAAAAAGAATTTGTTTGCGAACTGTAAAGTCCAACAGCTGTTCTTTTGTGAAGTCTCTTTCCACTAGATCGGCATCCCACGAACCAAAATAGCGCAGTGAATGACCCTGACCACCAACATCTTTGCCAACGTATATTTTCCCATTTGGAAATGTTAGCTTGTATACGACATAACCGAGATGCATATTGGACTTTGCTTGGTCGCTATATTTTCGGCGTCGCACAAACCACATCCGCATTCTGCCCTCTATGCCTCAACGCATGGTCCATCAACACCAGCGCCAGCATTGCTTCACCTATCGGCGTCGCACGTATGCCTACACAGGGATCATGTCTTCCCTGAGTGGAAACCTTCACCGGGTTGCCCGCCTTGTCGATGGAGTTTCTTTCGATCCTGATGCTGGAGGTAGGCTTGACGGCGTAGTGCGCGACGATGTCCTGCCCGGTAGAGATGCCACCGAGTATCCCGCCCGCGTTGTTGCCGACGAAGCCCTGCGGTGTCAGTTCGTCACCATGCTCGCTGCCCTTCTGCGTCACGCAGTTGAATCCCGCACCGATCTCGACACCCTTCACCGCGTTGATGCTCATCAGCGCGTAGGCAATCTCGGCGTCCAACCGGTCGAACACCGGCTCGCCCCAACCGACCGGAACATTCTCCGCCACCACGGTGAGGCGCGCGCCAATCGAGTCGCCAGACTTGCGCAACGCGTCCATGTATTCTTCAAGTTGCGCGACATAGCTCGCGTCGGCGACGAAGAAACTATTGCCCTCAGCAGTCACATTCTCCCAACTCTTGAACGGGACCACGATTTCGCCGAGTTGCGTCAGGTAGCCGCGAATCTCGACCCCATATTTTTCCTTAAGCCATTTTTTTGCGATTGCGCCTGCCGCGACACGCCCGGCAGTTTCACGCGCGGATGCCCGCCCGCCGCCGCGATGATCACGAAGGCCATATTTTTGCCAATAGGTGTAGTCGGCGTGGCCGGGGCGGAAGGTCTCGGCGATGCTGCCGTAGTCTTTGCTGCGCTGGTCCTCGTTGCGTATCAGCAGCGCGATGGGCGTGCCGGTAGTTTTGCCGTCGAACACGCCGGACAAAATCTCAACGGTATCCGACTCGCGGCGTTGCGTGACATGGCGTGATGTCCCGGGTTTGCGGCGGTCAAGGTCGTGCTGAATGTCGGCGACGTTCAGTGTCATGCCCGGCGGGCAGCCGTCGACGATGCAACCGATGGCCGCGCCATGCGATTCGCCGAAAGACGTCACTGTGAACAGCGTGCCAATAGTGTTTCCGGACATGGTGTTATCTCGCAATTACAATATGTGGAGTTTAGCATAGCGCCTCAGGGCGCATTTCCGGGCATTGCACGACTAACTTAAATGACAACCGCTGAGCGCAATGTAATGAAAGCCGCATCGATCGCCACCGACCTGGGCGCTGACATCTTGCAACTTAACGCGTGGGCGTCACCCGCGTCATCGTCCTGACGACGGACCTGACAGTTACCCGAAAATCAAGCCGGCTGATTGCGCATGTGATCGGCGACTTTCGCGAACGCGTCCGATAATTCCGAGCGCAAGGAAGCATCCTCCACTACATCTTCCAGCGCTTGGCGCATGCACAACATCCACTGGTCGCGCTCGGTGTCGCCGATGCTGAACGGAAAGTGACGCATGCGCAGCATCGGGTGTCCGTATTGATCCACGTAGAGTTGCGGGCCACCCATCCAGCCCGACAGAAATTTGAACAGCTTCTCTGTAGCACTTTGCAGATTTGCTCCGTGCAATTTGCGTATCCCGTACGCCTCGGGCAATTCGTCCATCAACGCGTAGAAGCGCTGCACCAGTTGGCGTACTTTATTCTCCCCGCCGATGCGAAGATAGTGAGTAGCTACCGTTATAGTTTCTTGCATGTGTGGCTCACCTTGCTTTTGAATTGCTACCATTCCCGAAACGAGAATCCCAGCCCTATAGTGTTCTGGTGATGATTATAATCAATCATGCTGGCGCCGTATCCAGAGGTGAGTTGCAGGTGCATTCGCGCCGAGTTGCCAAACCTGACCGGGGTCGCCCAATCAAGCTGCAAGAACCCGCGATTTGCAGACTTGCGCAGATTGTTGCGCAGCAGCAACCCGACGGCCTGTGATTTATCGCGCGGCTCCCAGCGTATGAAGAAATCCCCGCGCCCCAGATAATCGACGATATCGGGATTGTCGTCCTGCGTTGAAACTTCCGGAATGCGCTGCCAGGCACGCACCGTGATTGACGTCATGTCGTTCCATTCCCAGCCGCCGAGCAAATATATCCGGTTCCAGCTGCGCGACTCGGGCAATGGCTTGCCGTTGGATTGGTGCAACCACCCCAGGTTAATGAGCTTCAATCCTGATGAACTTCCGGTCCCCAACGTGGCAATCAATTCCGGCTCATATACTGTTTCGCGGAACGGTGTGGAATTGCGCGTGTTGAAGATCTGCCAGTTGGACTGTTGCGTATACGCACCCCAGAAGCGTAGCGTTTTTATTCCCGGAAAATTGATATTGCGTTTGTCACCTATGTCAGCCTTGACACTCAACTGAAACTTGGCCTCCTGTGCGTCAATATCGCCTGGCGCTGCAGACACGTGATCGGCCAACGGGGAAGATGGCTGGCGGTTTGCACTGCTGGTGCGGCTGATCAGCAGGTAATTCAGGCGATACGGGTGCAGCCTGCCCAATTTGCTGGGATCGAGATTGGACAGGTCGTCCAGATTCCAAACTCTGGTCAGATAGGAGCGATCCGCTGGCGGTGTGGCGGGGCTTGGTTCTGCTGCCGAATTTGCCGCCTCGGTTACGGATAGATAAGCATGATCGTAACAATCCAGTCTGGTGGCACTGTCCTGAAAATAGTCACGTGCACACTGTGCCGCGGCATTAGCACCCGCACGGGCCGGGACACTGAATACCGCGGCGAACACCGTGAACAGAACCATCGAGGACACTTTTCCGGCTGCGAAATATTTCATTGCACTTTCTTCCTGCTATCAATTTGCATCGTTGGTTTAGCTCTCATGTCAACAGGGCCGTGCAGACTGTCATTGGCAGCTGTTACTTTACCCGACCCTGCAACGGAATCCGGGAAAGAATCCGATACGCAGACCGTCTCTCCGTATGAACCGATTGCAGCAATACGAATTCGCTGATCTGCCAGCACACCGGCTCAACGGGTGGCAGCGATCCCGCATCACAGCGGGCATTACGCAGCAGCGTGACGTGCGATTGATAGCGACGCTGGTCGAAGTTGAATCCCGTCAACTTCAGGCCTTGTTCAAGCGAAGCGACAAGAACGCCAAGCGGTTCCGGCGGATTGCGCGGTGCGGCATAAACAATTTGATTGTGTGCCCAGAAGCGAGCCTCATCAAAGCACAGCGTAAACGGCTCGGTTCGCACTCGCAACGCCGCGTCCTGCAACAACTCCAGTTTGCCGGGTTCGATATTGCCAATGAAGACCAGCGTGCTGTGCAGGGTGTCGGCGTGCATCGCGCGTCCGCCAAAGTGCGACTTCAACGTGGGGTTCCAGGCCGCCATACCGGAACGTTCTGCAGCGGATGGCCACAACGCAAAGAATACCCTGATGCACGGTGTCGCGGTTGACATGATTTTGTCATTTTATCCTGCCGGCGATCAGGGTCGAGCGAAACGCCACGTTCGGGTAAAATGCGCGCCTTGCCCAAGGACCAACATGACCACTCGTCTTCGCGAAATCCCTTACAATTACACCTCATTTTCCGACCGCGAGATTGTGCTGCGCATCCTCGGTAGCGAGGCTTGGGATATCATCAACAGGCTGCGCGAGGAACGGCGCACCGGTCGATCGGCGCGCATGCTCTATGAAGTATTGGGCGACATCTGGGTGGTGTCGCGCAACCCCTATCTTCAGGATGATCTGCTGGGCAACAGCAAACGACGCGACGCCCTGATCGGCGCATTGCATCACCGCTTGAGCGCGATCGATGAACGTCGTCAGGACAACGCCGCGGTCGCACGATTGCTGGAACTGGCACGTGCGGCAGTGGATAAATTCGCCGCTGAATTCGAATGCACGCTGCAGTTGCGCAAGCGCGTGCTGCGCGAACTGGGCCGGATTACGCGCAAGGACAATATCCAGTTCGACGGACTGGCGCGTGTTTCGCATGTCACCGACGCCACCGACTGGCGGGTCGAATATCCGTTTGTGGTGCTGAATCCCGACACCGAGGAAGAAATCGCCGCGCTGGTGCAGGCGTGCATCGCCCTTGAGCTAACCATCATTCCTCGCGGCGGCGGAACCGGATACACCGGCGGTTCGGTGCCGCTGGACAAATGCTCGGCGGTGATCAACACCGAAAAACTCGATGCCATCTCGATGGTGGATCACCGTGTCCTGCCCGGGCTGAGCAAGCCGTATGCGACGATACTCTGCGGTGCTGGCGCGGTCACCCGACGTGTCATGGAAGCTGCTGAGGCCGATGATCTGGTGTTCGCCGTGGACCCGACTTCCGCGGATGCGTCCTGCATCGGCGGCAACGTCGCGATGAACGCCGGCGGCAAAAAAGCAGTGTTGTGGGGAACCGCACTGGATAACCTCGCGTCCTGGCGCATGGTTACCCCTGACGGACTGTGGATGGACGTAGAACGGCTGGATCACAATCTCGGCAAGATCCATGACGTCGCTTCCGCGCGCTTTTGCGTGAGTCGTTTTGAAGCGGACGGCAGAACTCCCCACTGTGCTCCGGAAATTCTCACAATAGCGGGTTCCGCGTTCCGCAAGACCGGACTGGGCAAGGACGTGACCGACAAATTCCTGTCCGGATTGCCCGGCATCCAGAAGGAAGGCTGCGACGGCATCATCACTTCGGCGCGCTTCATCCTGCACCGCGCACACCCGCACACACGCACCGTTTGCATGGAATTTTTCGGGCAGGTGCGAGACGCGGTCCCCGCAATTGTCGAAATTACCAATCTGTTCGGTAGCCGGAAGCCGGGGGATCAGGAGCACGCCAATGGCGCAAATGCCGAGTCGCCGCGCGCGCTGCTTGCCGGTCTGGAACATCTGGATGAGCGCTATCTCAAGGCAGTGGGTTATGCCACGAAATCGAAGCGCGATGTCCGTCCCAAGATGGTGCTGCTCGCCGACGTAGTCGGTGACGACGCGAATCTGGTCGCCGCCGCCGCATCTGAAATTGTCCGCCTCGCCAACCTTCGTAGCGGGGAGGGATTCATCGCGGTCTCTGCCGAGGCGCGAAAAAAGTTTTGGCTGGATCGGGCTCGCACCGCAGCGATTGCCAAACATACCAACGCGTTCAAGATCAACGAAGATGTGGTGATTCCCCTGCCGCGCATGGGCGATTACTGCGACGGCATAGATCGCATCAATATCGAGCTGTCTTTGCACAACAAGCTCAGATTGCTGGATGCGCTGGATGCGTTTTTTGCCGGTGAACTTCCATTGCATTATCGGGACGACATGCAACTCGGTGATGCAGAGTTGTTGGGCAATCGCCGCGAGGAAACCCAGCAGGTGCTGGCGCTGGTGCGTGCACGCTGGCAGTGGCTGCGAAACAACCTGGACGCCCCGCTGAAGCTGGTGCCGCCGGACCTTTTCACCGCAACCGGCGACGGGACGGGCTCCAGTGTTATTGATGCCGTGCAGTGCCATCAGTTTCGCGCCTCCTGGAAGTTGGAAATTAGGGATGTGTTGCGCCGGATTTTTTCCGGTGGAACCTATCAGCCGGTGCTGGACCGATGCCACGCGATCCATCAGGGTGTATTGAAAAGCCGGGTGTTTGTCGCCTTGCACATGCATGCCGGGGACGGCAATGTGCATACCAATATTCCGGTGAACTCGGATGACTACCCGATGTTGCAGCAAGCCAACGCCGCCGTTGACCGCATCATGCAACTGGCGAAAGATCTGGGCGGGGTAATCTCCGGCGAGCATGGCATCGGTATCACCAAATTCGACTACCTTGAGCCGGATGAAATCCGTGAATTTGCTGCGTACAAACAGCGCGTAGACCCGCACGGCCGCTTCAACAAGGGCAAGTTGCTCAGCGGCGGTAATCTGGAACGCGCCTACACGCCCAGCTTCAATCTGATGGAACTGGAAAGCCTGATACTGGAAAAAAGCGAACTCGGCCAGATATCCGATTCGATCAAGGACTGTTTGCGCTGCGGCAAATGCAAGCCGGTGTGCAGCACCCATGTACCGCGCGCGAATCTTTTGTATTCGCCGCGCAACAAGATCCTCGGCACGTCGCTGCTTATCGAGGCTTTCCTCTATGAAGAACAGACCCGGCGCGGTGTTTCCATCGCGCACTTCGACGAGTTCAGCGATGTTGCCGACCATTGCACGGTGTGCCATAAATGCCTGAACCCGTGCCCGGTGAATATCGATTTTGGCGATGTTTCAATCTCGATGCGCAACTTTCTGCGCAAGCAGGGCAAGAAAAAGTTCAGCCTGCTGGCTGCGGCTTCGATGCTGTTTCTAAATGCCACCGACCCCACCACGATCAAACTGGCACGCAAAGTGATGATCGACTGGGGCTACAAAGCACAGCGGCTCGGCTACCAGTTTGCACGGCACGCAGGACTGATACGCGGCTTGACTTCGCGACCGCCGGCCTCGGTCGGTCGTGCGCCGATCAAGGCCCAGGTGATCCATTTCATCAACAAGCCCATGCCGGGCAACCTGCCGAAGAAAACCTCACGCGCACTGCTGGACATTGAAGATCACAACGTGGTTCCGGTGATACGCAATCCCGACAAGTTGAACGAGGATAGCGAAGCGGTGTTCTATTTCCCCGGGTGTGGCTCGGAGCGACTGTTCGGCCAGGTCGGCCTGGCTACGCAAGCGATGCTCTATGAGGCGGGCGCGATTACGGTATTGCCGCCGGGCTATCTGTGCTGCGGTTACCCGCAGAATGCCTCTGGCCAGGCCGACATAGCCAACCGAATTACCACTGACAATCGCGTGCTGTTCCATCGAGTGGCGAACACCTTGAATTATCTCGACATCAAGACGGTGATTGTGTCGTGCGGTACCTGTATGGATCAGTTGCAGAAATACCAGTTTGACAAGATTTTCCCCGGCTGCCGGCTACTCGACATCCACGAGTATCTGATGGAAAAAGGCTTCAAGGTGGAAGGTGCATCCGGGATACGTTACATGTACCACGAACCCTGCCATACACCGATGAAGACGTACAAGTCGCAAGAGGTGGTCAATACGTTGATGGGCACCGAGGTGCCGCTTAACGAACGTTGCTGCGGCGAATCCGGCACCTTTGGCGTGACTTCTCCGCATATCGCCACCCAGGTACGCTTCCGCAAGGAACAGGAAATGCGCGAGGGGGCGGAAAGCCAGCGCGCCGATGGCTTTGCGGGCGAAGTAAAAATTCTCACTTCCTGCCCATCCTGCCAACAGGGTTTGTCACGTTACAATAACGACAGCGGCACCACGGCAGACTACATTGTGGTGGAATTGGCCAGGCAACTGCTTGGTGAAAACTGGTTGCCAGACTATGTCAATCGTGCCAATCATGGTGGTATAGAACGGGTTTTATTGTAGCGGCGAGCGCGCCAACTTTGCGGCGCGGCAATGTGGCGAATGGAGTATGAATTTGTTGCCGGAAACTGAGTTGTGAACATGCTGACCCTGCCGCTGGAGCCTACCGATGATCTGGCTCGACCTGCATTCTGGGATGTGGACAGCTGTAACACGTGGCTGGATCAACTACAGTTGACCAATATCCAACCGGCACACGAAGAACTGCTCAAGCAACTTGGCGAGTTCAATCGCTGCCCGATGCGCGGGCTGGAAAGATTGCAAACGCTGGAACTGCTGCGTGAAACCGTCAACTATGTTCAGGACAATTTCGCCAGGAAGCTGATCTCAAAGCCTTTGCCGCTGGGCAACGCAGAACATGCCGTTTTCGCAGCGATAGTGCGACTCTGGCAAGCGCTGGTTGCCGGCTATCAGCGCTGTTTGCAATCGTATATCGCAGGCGATCAGCAATTGGCATCGAACGTGGCGTTGTTGTGTCAACGGTGTTTACTCTACAGCGGGCTTGCAATTTTCGAGCATCTGCGTTGCGGCTATGAATTTGATTCGAATCTCTGGCGTCAATTGCACGAGCTCTATGCTTACGCCGAGAGTAACGAACTGCACCACACGCAGGTCTCCGACCCGTTAAGTTCAAACTTGCCCACCAGCAATTGCCAGAGCATCTATGTCAAATTCCTGCTGGCCTGTTTTGCGCACCCTGCCGAATTGTCCCGGTCGCAGCTGCAACTGCTGGAAGGATGGCTTTCACAGTGGTGTTCCGAGGTCACGGTCTCAAAGAGTTATTCGGTGAGCAAGGGAGATGCGCTACCACTTGCGATTGATTACGCAAGCAAGCACGGCTTGTTGCCGGTGCAACATGTTCCCCATTCGGCGTCCGTGCGCTATGTGGCCATGGTCCCGATGAGCAAGTTGTTGCGCGTCAAAACGATATTGTTGCAACAGGGGCAAACACCGCACCAGCAAAAGTTGGGCGACACCTGCGCGCGCAACGAATGCATCGAATTTCTGACTTTTCTGCATCAGTGCTGGTGCGAAGACATGAATACCCGCTTTGGCACGAGGCAAACGGTTGCACATCACATGATGCTGTGCCATCGCATGGGAAATATTTACGCTCATATTTCCGGTCAACCGCACAATCAGTCTGGCAACCCCACAGCAAACCTCAACTCGTCGCCCCGCCCGGTGTTAACGGAAAATCTGTATCCAACCGAATCCTGGCACCTTGAAAACGAAAGCATACTGGGGGGACGCCTGACGCGGGACCACCTTACCGAGGGAAGGCTGGGATATAACCAACTGGTCGCACTGCGCCCGATCGAACCTTCCAGAAGCTTCTTCGGCTCAAAGGATTGGGTATTAGCCGAGACCTCCTGGGTGAATGTATCGCTCACCGGCCACCTGCGTATCGGAGTCCGCTATTTTCCGGGAACAGTCGATGCAATCCAGATTTCCGATGACACCTCCCAACTGGCAGACGGCACTCTGCCGGCGTTCATTCTGCAAGCCGTACCAGCGCTCAAAACGCCGCCCAGCCTGATCGTGCAGCGCGGTTTTTTCAGGACGAATCGTATCGTTACGATAGTGCACCGCAATGCCGAAAAGCAAAAAGTCCAGCTGGGATTTCGTGTTGAACAAGGAAGCGATTACGAGCGAGTCAGCTACACGCAGGTATAGGCCAGTATTCTAGGAGTCGCGAATTTGCGGATCAGACTATTCTGACCTTGCCCCCTAATCCGTATTTCTTAACGCGCTCATTATGCGGCCATCTTCAACTGTGCCGCAAACCAGTTTTTCTCAAACTGCATCGGACTGATGTAATCCAGTGTCGAGTGAAGTCTTCTGTGGTTGTAGTACGTCAGCCAGTCAATCACTTCATCCATCGCCTGACGCCGTGTTTCTAATCGCATGCCGTACTCAGCCAGCGTGTCCTGAAATGCGTGGCTACAATACCGGCTGCCGCGATCAGAGTGGGGGATCAGTCCCAGCTCAGGTCGCCTTCTGAACCAAGCCATGCGCAGTGCATTCGTCACCAAGCCGGCCTGCATGTGCGGCTGCATGCTCCAGCCCACCACCCGACGGCTATACAGATCGAGAACCACCGCCAGAAATAACCAGGCTGCATCGGTCTGGATATACGTGTTGTCGCTTGTCCACACGCAGTCAGGCGCATCCGGTTGGAAGTTGCGGTTGAGTAAGTTCGGCGCAATCGGCAGGTTATGTTTACTGCCGGTGGTTACGACGAATTTACGTTTCCCGCACGCCTTGATTCCGTGTTCCTTCATGAGCCGCCGAACACGCTTTTTCCAAACGCGCACTCCATTGGTTCGAAGTTCTCGCGAGCTCCATTTGCGCTGCGCTCACAGGTTTCGCACCCGCACCAGTCAGCTTTCCTTTCGCAGCCTGTCGAACCCGGTTCTCAAGCGTCTGCTTCGGGATTCCCAGCACTTTAGCTGTCACCGTACAGGCTTGCCCGCCCTGAACCAATCGAACTGCCTCTAACTTGTATTCCAGCGTATAGGCCGCTCGCTTGCATTCTTCTGCTGTCATTTCTTCGTCTCCTTAACTTGACTTCTATCCCCAGTTAAAAAATACGTTTTAACGGGGCAAGGTTACTGCGCCAGATCTACTGCCGACTAAGGTTTGTGTAAGCATTTGTTTGTATAAATGATACTGGCGCCTTCATTGTTAATGATGCAACTGCTTTTTATCTTAAGTTTATGGGTTTCTGCTAAATGGAGATCAAATAAGAAATGTTAGAAACTTTATTCAAGAATTGTGATTTCTCGACCAAAGATAGAGATTATCTAAATGGCATTTTCCATCGTCTTGGTACTCGTATTGCGATGGAGCAGCTATACAAGTTAATTGATGAAGTTTGGATTGATCTTAAATGCAATCAACAAGTCTTTGACAACAGGACAGCCGCGTTTTATTCACATCCAGTTTGGCTATTGAACGGATTGTTTGCTGAATATGATAAGCAGAGCCGTGACTACCGTCGCGAATTTGCAATTTGGGTTTTATCTCAGACACCAACTAGAGTTGCCGATATTGGAGGCGGCTTCGGTACGCTCGCGCGTATGATTGGTGTGTCTGATCCGAATATCGAAATGGAAATAATTGAGCCGCATCCATTTGCGGAATCAATTCGCAGAGCGCGATTGACAAAGAATGTTAAATATTTACCCAAACTTAACGGGGAATATGACATTCTCATAGCTACAGATGTTTTTGAGCATGTCCCCGACCCATTGGGTATGGTTGCAAGTACGGCAGAGCATCTTAAGGTAGGCGGACAATTTTTAATTGCAAACTGTTTTTTCCCGCACATTCTGTGTCACCTTCCACAAACATTTCATTTCAGAAACTCATGGAATTCCGCACTGAAAGCAATGGGACTTGAACCTCAAATATCTGTTGCTTATGGAACGGTCTTTAAAAAGCGCGGGGAGCTTTCACTACCGCTTGCTCGTTCACTCGAAGAGCTATCAGCCGAAAATTTTATTGCGTAGCGTATCGTCTTAATATCCGGTGAAATGCGCTCCGCTTACTTTCACCGTACAAATTTCGGATTTCGCTAACAGGGCCCGGTGCTGCAAAACGCTATGTTTCGCTTCGGAATCCACTCCACACCGTCGTTTTTGCCTGAACGGACTTAAGATAGACGCCGGTCAATCTGAGTAGAAAAATTACCTTCGCTCGTCTTAATGACTGATCAGGAATGGCTTGCCAAAAAGGAAGATATAGCCAAAAGCTGCGATGAATATGACAGAACTTCGGCAGCAGAACGTCGCTTGGGGCCCTGCAAAACTGATTTTAAAATCTCACGATGTTCCGCTTCTGCACTTCTTCCATGAGCTGCTGCCAATTTTTTCAGCGCCAATGCAACTTCCTCATCAACGTTGCGTACGACAAGATTGGTAGCCATAACATACTCCTCTTAATGTAATCATTGATAGCAATGTGCCGGACATATGATTGCAATGCAATCAATATTGGGCTGGCTGCACGAAGTTCCGCACAAATTGCGACGTCACTCTTGCAAAATGGCCACTTGTAAGCAGACGAGGCAAGCAGGAGGATTAATACGGGATCTTCAGAGTCCGTTATGCAAGCTGAAACCTCGCCAAGGAAGCGTACGCATTCCCACCGCTGATGTCCGGCGTGATGTCAACTCGATCAGATCGACAGAAGTCAGATCAACATCAAGGTCTTCAACCTCCCGCGTGGCGCCACTTGGACTGAAGTTCCACTGCTGCCGAACGACTTGCCGGTATGACTTCTCACCTTCTGGCATCCAAGCTAAAGAAAATTCCTGTGTGCGCTCGATACTTGGTTCGGAAAAATCAATTCGGATTCGTTGAATCTTCTGCGGATTGTCAAAACGAATCCTGATGGTCTGTTCCCCGGTGCTCGATGCACGCCATCCGGATTCGCCGGATTGAAACGCCGCCTCAATTGGATGTTTGGCGTCCTCTGAGGTAATTTCCACAACGGCGATTTCTTCGATATTTAGCCATTGCTGATCAAACGCGGGAGCTTTCTGTTGAACCGGGGTGATGATGCGTTTGCGCATAGTTGTACCTCCTGATTGCATACCGCTGAACTACCCATTCGCCCGATTTATCACATTGCGGCCCAATTACAACCGGGCTTTTGACTTCCGACCTGGTGACGCAGGCGGCGTAAATCCCGCCTGGCGGAAGCTGATCACCTCTGTTTTGTTGCCCCGCATGAATCGCATCGTATGGCAGGAAATTACTTCTCCATTTGCAGTCAATTCAGCCAAACTGAGACGTGCTTGGGTAAGGGATAAGGCCACAGCTTTGGCGATCTCTGTATTAAGACGCTCACCATTTTTTCTCAGGTATTTCAGTATGTTATTCATCCGTTGCGCGGATCCCGATTGCATTTTGCCTTTTGAATTGGGTAGAGACCATATTGGCTACCGGCTATAACTCAGCTGATGAAATGTATCTCCTGGCCCAGCATATCTGGCGTAATGAGTGTCACTCCGCTTGCACTGACATGAAATCGTTGCCGGTCTTTGTCGGGATTGACACCGACCTCCAAACCGTCAGGGATTTGGCAGTTCTTGTCCACGATGACTTTTTTCAAGGTGACATGCTTGCCTACATTAACATTGGGCAGCAACACTGAATCCTGAATGTCGCAATAGCAATTCACACGCACGTTGGAAAACAATAGTGACCGCTTTATCGTCGAACCGCTGAGAATGCACCCGCCCGAAATCAGCGAGTCAATCGCTGCACCACACCGATCGGCATCATCAAAAACGAATTTGGCTGGGGGCAGTTGCAACTGGCGGGTCCAGATTGGCCATTCCTTGTCGTACATATCCAGATCAGGCTGTACTTTGGTAAGTTCCATATTGGCCGCCCAATAGGAATCAATCGTTCCGACGTCACGCCAATACGGCAGATTGTCATTCCCGAATCCCACGCAGCTTTGCGAGTAGCTTTGTGCGAACACGCGGTTGTTCTTGACCATGTGCGGAATCATATCCTTGCCAAAATCATGACTGGTATCAATCGTCTTTTCATTACGTATCAATTGTTCAAATAGAAACTGGGTGTTGAATACGTAGATGCCCATACTGGCAAGCGAAATGCCTGGCTTGCCGGGAATCGATGCTGGTTCGCTGGGCTTTTCTGCGAACTCGACCACCCGCGACTCTTCGTTTGTCGCCATGACACCAAACGCCGTCGCCTCGGCTACCGGCACTTCCAAGCACGCTACCGTCATGTCGGCATTCTTCTCAACATGAAAGGCGAGGACCTTGCCATAATCCATTTTGTATATGTGATCGCCCGCAAGTACCAGGACATACTCTGGATTGTTTGCACGCAGAATATCCAGATTTTGGAATACCGCATCAGCAGTACCCCGATACCAGTGTTCATCGTTGGTACGTTGCTGCGCTGGAAGCAAGTCTACAAATTCCCCGAATTGTCCGTTCAAAAATGACCAGCCACGCTGGATGTGCTTGTTC
>JBARHR010000038.1:0-10089 GCA_049799335.1 Gallionella sp.
GATCCCGGCCATCGGTAAAATAGGCCTGAAACAAAGCATGCTTCAAATCCCGCTGATGTCCCTGCAGGTCAGCCCAGTGCAGCAACCGGTGTGCGTCGAATGTGTTGTATATCCGGCTGCGCTTGCCCCTGCCAAAGGTAAAGCCCACTGCCAAGCCACGCGCCTCCATCGCCTCTGTATTTTGCCGCAATTGTGCGTGAGTCAGTCCGTACTTCACCATCAGGTGTTCGCTGATATCCTGACCTTCCGGCACCATGTGCGGATTGAGTTCAAACGGCTGAAAGTGTATTTCAGCCGTCACGTCCTCATCCAGACGCGCCAGCGCAATTTCCAGGGCGTGCAGGCCAACCGCGCACCATGGGCACGACACATCCGATACAAAATCGATCCGCACCTTACCCTTCATACGTCCTCACCATCTGCCACCGGTTCGCGACGGAGCAACTGAGAAATTTCCCCTCAACCAGCCCGCATCTCCAACATCAACTGGTTTACCCGCTTTACGAACCCCGCAGGATCGTCGAGCTGCCCGCCCTCTGCCAGCAACGCCTGATCAAACAGCACCGCGGCCCAATCATCAAAGTGTTTTTGCTCGCCCTGCAGGCGCAACACCACCGGATGCCCGGGATTGATCTCCAGTATCGGCAACGTCGAGGGAACCTTTTGTCCGGCGGCCTTGAGCATGCGCGCCATGTTGCCGCCGATATCGTGCTCATCTGCAACCAGACAGGCAGGAGAGTCGGTCAGGCGATGGGTAACACGCACTTCCTTGACACGCTCGGCCAGGCTGGTCTTGATCTTATCGGTCAGCTCCTTGTGATCGCTGGCCTGCCTCTCCTGCTCCTGCTTTTCGGCCTCGTCTTCCAGCTTGCCCAGATCCAGTCCGCCCTTGGCGACCGATACCAACTGTTTTCCTTCGAACTCTGTCAGCGAACCGACCACCCACTCGTCCACCCGTGCCGAAAGTAACAATACTTCGATGCCCTTCTTGCGGAACACTTCCAGATGCGGGCTGTTCTTGGCCGCATTGAACGTCTCTGCAGTGATGTAATAGATCTTGTCCTGACCCACTTTCATTCTGCCGATATACTCGGCCAACGAGACGACTTCCTCGTCAGTATCCGCGTGCGTGGAAGCAAACCGCAGCAAACCGGCAATCTTGTCCTTGTTGGCGAAGTCCTGACCGGTACCTTCTTTCAACACCAAGCCGAACTCAGCCCAGAACTTGGAAAATTTTTCCTTGTCATTGCTTGCCATATCTTCCAGCAATCCAAGAATTTTCTTGGTGCATCCGGAACGGATCGCCTCGATATCTTTTGATTCCTGTAGTATCTCGCGCGACACGTTCAGCGGCAGATCATTGGTATCGACGATACCGCGCACGAAACGCAAATAGGTCGGCAACAACTGCTCCGCGTCGTCCATGATGAACACGCGACGCACGTACAACTTGATGCCATGGCGTGCCTTGTGATCCCACATATCGAACGGTGCGCGAGCCGGTATGTAAAGCAGCTGGGTGTATTCCTGGCGACCTTCGACGCGCGCATGCGTCCACGCCAGCGGATCTTCATAGTCGTGGCCAACATGCTTGTAGAACGCCTTGTACTCGTCTTCGCTGATTTCATTCTTGGCGCGTGCCCACAGCGCGGACGCCTGATTGACGGTCTCGTCCTCGTCGGTAATTTCCTGCTTGCCGTCTTTCCATTCTTCCTTTTTCATCACGATGGGCTGGACGATGTGATCCGAATACTTGTGAATGATGGAACGCAAGCGGTAACCGTCCAGCAGGTCGTCCTGTTCTGCACGCAGATGCAGCGTCACCTCGGTACCGCGTGTCGCTTTGTCCTGCATCTCGATGGTAAATTCACCGCCGCCATCCGACTCCCAACGCACGCCCTGATCCGCGCTTTCACCGGCACGGCGCGTCAACACCGTCACCTTGTCGGAAACGATGAAGGCGGAATAGAAACCCACACCGAACTGACCGATCAGGCTGGCGTCTTTCTTCTGATCACCGCTCAATTGCGAGAAGAACTCGCGCGTGCCCGATTTTGCGATCGTGCCCAGATTGCTTATCACCTCGTCGCGGTTCATGCCGATGCCGTTATCGCTGATCGTCAATGTTCCAGTGGTCTTGTCGTAGGAGACGCGGATCTGCAGATCGGAATCCGATTCAAACAGGCTGTCGTTGTGCAATGCCTCGAAGCGCAGCTTGTCACAGGCATCTGACGCATTAGAGACCAACTCACGCAGGAATATCTCGCTGTTGGAATACAGCGAGTGAATCATCAATTGCAGCAGTTGTTTTACTTCAGTCTGGAAACCCAGGGTTTCTCGGTTTACAGTGGCGCTTTCAGTCATATTGTTTTCCCCTCTAAGTTTGCTAATGGCAGCCGCCTAGATGGAGCCGGATTTTGGTATTTCAAGAGATTCCGCGAACATTTTGCGTCATCGAAAGCGACGCTGTAGTGGCGACTGAAGCAAAACCATTGAAACAACCTTCCCGGCGATGACTATTCACGCCTCACCGTATGAATTTTCATGTGGTTGTATCCAATTGATATATATCTAGTATCTCGCAACCTGGACGTAACGAAGCGGAAAACGGCAGCCCCAATACCTTCGTTTTGACAATCCTAGAAACGCCTCTGACCAAATTGACTCGCGATGCAAATCGAAGCTGTGAGGCGTTACATTCAATCCCTCCCGGGTAACCAGCGTTGACGTTCGAAGCGATATCCAAGTGGAAATTAGCCGCGGGACACTGCACTCTGTTTGATTCGGGCTCAGTGCATGCGTGTATGCGAGTTTCCGGAGATGGCGGGCTTACATTTGCCAAGGGCTGAAGCGTCGCTCCACATCAACGAACGCAAACCCTGTTCTTCGCCGACTCGCATACTTGCAGACACTCAAACGTATGCGCTTATTGAAGACAGTACCGGCAATGCAGTGATCAACACGAACAGCGCGGTGACGGACCAACGCACCAGCTTGAACATTGCTGCATACTTGGCTTTCATGGTGCCTCCTGTACTTAAAGTTGCGATATGAGCAATTTACTCGACTATTCTTAAACTATTCTTAAGACTAATCACGTTCGCGGGAAACCGCTACGGAACCTGCCTGACCACCCGCATACCGTTGATACTGTCCCTGCCGGCAGTGTCGTCAAACTTGCGGTGCGACGCCCTGAGAATATCCGGATGATTGTTCCAGGCACCGCCGCGGCCCACGCGCATCGTGCAGCTTCCCGATTCCCATGCGCCACCATCAGTCGGTGCACCCTTGTAGTTCAAGTTCTGGCAGTCCTGCGTCCATTCCCACACGTTGCCACTCATGTCGTAGATGCCCCAGTCATTCGCGGCCAATTTGCCGACAGCATGGGTAGTCATTTCGCTGTTGTCGTAAAACCAGCCCAGCTGATTCGCCGCACCTTTGCCGCAAAATTCATCATGCAGTCCGCCTGCCCGGCAGGCATATTCCCATTGTGCCTCGCTTGGCAACGTAATCGTGGTGCCGCTCAACTTGCTCATTTTTTTCCCGAATTCCGATGCATCTTGCCAACTCACGCGGTCGATCGGATTTCCTGGTCCCTTGAACAAACTCTGATTTTCATCCATAACCTGCTGATATTGTTTTTGCGTGACTTCATAGCGCGCGATCCAATAGCCTTTCAAGCATACCTTGTGTACCGGCTTTTCGAAGATTTCACCGTCGCCGCCCATTTGGTAACAGCCTGACGGCGCCCAGACGAATTCCATGCCGGTTTTTGGTTCGGTCCATACAGTACCTGCGGCTGGCTCACTCGCGCCCTGTGGGACGTTGTCTGCCGCACAGACATTGGCTGCCATGGCAAACATGCTCAGCAATGGTAAAACGTATAAATTCGAGCTTTTCATGATTGTTCCTTTTTGAATGATTGACTGCATTTAGCGATACAAACATCGGTATTGAGAAGCCGCTGCTTACTCCACTTTACGGGTAATATGCCCGCGTCCTCAGGCACTGGCTAACGATGCTGAACAGCCAGTCTGCAGCGCTCTTCATGGAGCAAGGAACCCCATATCCGGCCAACAATGCATCGTGAAGAGGATTGCAGACTAGGCGCCCAGTCTTAAAATTTGCTTAACGAAACGTTATTTCTTAGGATGCCTGTATCGCAATCAAATCTGCACACGCCGCGTGAAAAATCTTCGCCGGAACGACCATCAACTCACCTACGCGGAACTACGCGAAGATATGCGAGCGCTTGGCAATCCGGAAGTAGCCACCCATTCGCAACGTTTCTTCAAGACCGGCAGAGGCGAATACGGCGAGGGAGATCAATTTCTCGGAATCCGCGTTCCGCTACTGCGGCGACTGGCGAAGAACTGCAACTTGATCACATTGGACGAAATCACCCAGTTGCTACAGTCTGCCTTTCACGAAGAGCGATTGTGTGCGCTGTTACTCCTTGTACATCGATTCATGCGAGGCAGCGCCGCGCAACAGACCGCAATTTACCGCCTGTACCTGGCCAATACTGCATGCATCAACAATTGGGACCTGGTGGATAGTTCGGCGAACCAAATCGTAGGGCGATTCCTCGAATGCAAGGACAAGAAGATCCTGTTCAAGCTGGCGCGCTCAAACAGTATCTGGGAACGGCGCATCGCGATCATCTCCACCTTGCATTTCATCCGCAGCTTTCAATTTGATGTGACGCTGGAACTGGCAACGCGGCTGATCAACGACGACGAGGACCTGATACATAAAGCCGTTGGATGGATGCTCAGGGAAATCGGCAAACGGGATATGGCCATCGAAGAAGCCTTCTTGCGCGATCAACACGCACGCATGCCACGCACGATGTTGCGTTATGCGATTGAAAAATTTCCAGAGCGAACACGGCAACAATATCTGTCTCGCATTTCCTAACGCGGCAAAAGTAGACATAAATAAGGTCATCGTGATCGCTACTTGACGAAGTACGCAATCAAGCCCGCAAAATCTTCTCTTGCTGTCGAAAACAAACCAGTCTTTGCTTCCCGATATTTGGTCGCAACCTAGATTAAATTCAGATACGTGTCCGCGTGAATCAGGACTTCAGACCAGACAACTGCAGCCGTGATCACGAGCACGATGATGTTCTTTACGGTCATATCGCGCCGTTTCGTGCTGTGACTTTTTTGAGAGTGAATATCAATCATCATGACTAACCTCCATACATCAATACCCCCAATGCATGGGGAATATACGACGTGATTCTTATCAAATCCTTACAATTCTGCTCGGACTCCTGGTTGTGTTCAGTCGGATATATAATGCACCGGTAGGTGCACCAACTGCGGATCACTTACAGTTTCTCGTGGAAGCGACCCTGTCCGGCCGACTTGAGCTGTAGGTGCCTGCCGCCGGAAGACGAAATCCACGGAGTACCATTTACCGACGTCCCTGGCTTGACTGGCCTGGGCTTACCTATAGATTTCAGGAGCGTTTATGTTTACCAAAATAGCTATCGCAACTTCATTTGCCGCGCTCATCACGAGCAATGCAGCTGCCACGGAAATGCCGGATTTAGCCAGAAAACACCAGTGCGTCAATTGCCACATGATAGAAAAGCAATTCGTCGGGCCCGCATGGCAGGATGTCGCCAACAAATACAAGGGTGATGCGGAAGCACCCGCCCGGTTGATCGCCAAGATCGCCGCAGGTGGCAAGGGTGTGTGGGGTCCCATACCTATGCCGGACAATCCCCAGGTAAGCGAAGCAGATCGCACTGAATTGGTCGCTTTCATACTTGGTCTGGCCCGGTAGCAAAAAGCCGGCGTGAGTCGGTTTTTTGCCGTGTGTTCTTGCAAGACAATTTGCAGTGATCCAGGAACTAACTTGGCAATGAAAGACCAAAACTCTGCCGCGCAAATTCCGGCACAATTCGTTGTAGTTTTCCCAATCAAACCGGTACAGCCTTTTTGGTAGTAATGTATCAAAATCGTTCCGCTCGCTCGCAGCACATCGCGCCATCTTGAATTCGGCAGGAAATTGAATGAACTTGAATATCTTTAAGTTGCGTTCGATCAAGACCAGGGTGACGCTGTTCACGCTGGTCATATTCCTGATTTGTATCTGGTCTCTGGCCCTGTATGCCAGCGCACTGTTACGCGAAGACATGAAGCGCTTGCTAGGTGAAGAACAGTACTCCACTGCGTCCTACATGGCTGCAGAAGTGGATGATGAAATGGATGACCGGCTGCGTGCACTTGAAAAGATCGCAAAAACTGTAACGCCCAGCCTGATCGGAAATCCAGTCGCATTGCAAACCTTTCTCGAACGCTTACCAGTCTTTCAGGATCTGTTCAATGGTGGGACTTTTATCACCAAGCGTGACGGTCGGGCGATTGCCTCGTTACCCTACGCGGCGAATCGCATCGGCATTAACTATATGGACAGGGACTTCATCGCCGCCGCGATCAACGAGGGAATCACAACCATTGGACGTCCGGTAATTGACAAGGTGCTTAAGTCGCCGATATTTGTCATGTCGGCACCAATCCGCGACGAACAAGGCAAGGTCATCGGCGCATTGTCCGGTGTAACCAATCTTTCATTACGGAATTTTCTAGATACGGTCACCGGAAACCGTTACGGAAAGACCGGCGGCTATCTGATCGTGTCGCCCAAACACCGCTTGATCGTCACCGCGTCCGACAAGAGCCGCATACTGGAAGAGTCCCCCAAATCAGGGCTGTACCCGCTGGTAGACAGCTTCATCGGCGGTTACGAAGGATCGGGGATCGGCGTCAATCCGCGGGGCGTTGAAGTGCTGGCGTCTGCCAAGCTCATCCCGGCTGTCGGCTGGTACGTGAACGTATCCCTCCCAACGGCGGAGGCATTCGCGCCAATCTATTCCCTTCAGGATCGCCTCATAATTGCAACCGCGGTACTTACCTTGCTGGCAGGTATCCTGACTTGGTGGATGCTGAAGCGACAGCTTTCCCCCATATTCTCCACGATAGACCTGTTGTCAGCATTGCCCGAAAAACGACAACATCCGCTCCCTCTGCCGATCGTCAATCAAGATGAAATCGGTGACCTGATAGGCAGTTTCAACCGTCTTCTGGAAATCCTGAAAAAGCGTGAAACCAAGTTGAGCATCAGCGAAGAAATGCTCAAACGCACCGGCGAGATGGCAAAAGTAGGGGGGTGGGAACTAGACGTGGACAGTGGTGAGATATTCTGGTCTGCAGAAACCTGTCGAATTCTGGAATTCGAACCGCCAGTGCGCCCGACGCTCGACGAACAGATCAATATGTTTGCTCCAGACGCGCAAGCGGTCTTCAAAGCGTCCCTGCACGCAGGGATCGAAAACGGAACCCCATGGGATCTTGAGCTGTCGGCAAACACATCCAGGGGACGGTCGATCTGGTTACGAACGCAAGGTTATGCGTTGAAGGAAACTGACAAGCCGATAAAGTTGATTGGTGCGTTCCAGGATATCACCGGGCGCAGGCATGCCGAGGATGAACTGCGCATCGCGGCTATCGCATTTGCGACCCAGAATGGGATGCTGATTACCGATGCCGATGGACTCATCCAAAGGGTCAATCCTGCATTCACGCGCGTGACGGGTTACCCTGCCTCGGAAGCAATAGGGCGAACACCTGCATTGCTGCAATCCGGCAGGCACGAAAAAGGCTTCTTTGAGCAGATGTGGAATTCGCTCAAACATGAAGGTTTCTGGCA
Organism: Gallionella sp.; assembly: GCA_049799335.1. Taxonomy (GTDB): domain Bacteria; phylum Pseudomonadota; class Gammaproteobacteria; order Burkholderiales; family Gallionellaceae; genus Gallionella. The sequence goes on from JBARHR010000038.1 coordinate 7,726, forward strand.
AGGCGAAATATGGAACAGGCGCAAGAATGGCGAAATCTATCCGGAGATGTTAATCATCACCAGAATCGTCTCGGAGCGGGGTGAGACAACGCACTACGTCGGAAATTTCAGCGACATCTCCGCACTGAAGGAAAGTGAACAGAAGCAGCAGCAATTATCCGAACAGATCAGTCGGTACGCCGACGAAATAGCCGACCTCTACGAAAACGCACCCTGTGGTTACCACTCAATTGACAAGAATGGCGTCTTTCAGCATATCAACAGAACCGAGCTCAAATGGCTGGGATATTCATGGGATGAAATCGTCGGAAAACTGAGTATGTTTGATATCCTGACAGCGGATTCGCAGCAGACATTCCAGCGGGCGTTTCGATACTTCATGGATTCCGGGGAAGTCCGTGACGTTGAAATGGAAATGATTCGGAAAGATGGATCTACGCTGCATGTATTGAACAGCGCGGTTGCAGTCTATGATACCAACGGCAATTATGTCACCAGCAGATCCACCGTGTATGACATGACAGAGCGCAAAAAAATGGAGCGCGAGCGTAGCGACAATCTGCAACGTCTGGCGGAAGTGTCCCACCATCTGGTGGCGGCGCAGGAAGAGGCACGGCGACTGCTTTCCCGCGAACTGCATGATCGCACCAGCCCCAATCTCGCCGCGATAAATATCAACCTGAACATGATAGCGGCGGACATGGCAGCGGCACATTCGATCGAATTTGCTGAACGACTGGAGGATACACGCGCACTGATCGACGACACTGCAGAAAGCATACGCGGCATCTGCGCCGATATGCGCCCGCCTCTACTGGACTACGCGGGACTCGCAGCGGCGCTGGAAAGTTATGTGCATCAATTTTCCCGGCGCACAGGTATCAAAGTTAAGTTCAAATGCGACAATCGCGAAACACGGTGCGCTCCGGAACTGGAATCATTGCTGTTCAGAATTTGCCAGGAGGCGCTCACCAACTGCGCCAAGCATGCCAGCGCCGAGTCCGCTAACGTAACGTTGAACTGCGGCAACCATGTCGAATTGACAATTGCCGACAACGGTCTCGGATTTGATATTGCTCAGCTGGGAAAAGACGGCTCCATAGGACTAGGCATATTGAACATGCGAGAAATGGCTGAAGTTGCCGGAGGCACATTCACGCTTACCTCGGCTCCGACACAGGGAACCAGCGTCAGAGTAACCATAAATCAACTGGACCAATAAAGCGGATTGTGACTGCCCAGACATATACCGGCGAGGCTACCAAGACAGAAATAAAGCGCAACCAAACCAAGGCAGGCGCGACGAATAACAGGAGGAAATGCTCCATGACGAACGACCGAATAATATTAGTGGATGACCACCAAATGTTCCGCGATGCGTTGCGCAGTCTGCTGGAAAAAACGCCGAATGTCGAAGTGGTCGGCGAAACCGGCAACGCCCTTGAAGTAATCGAACTGGTGCGTAGCAAATCGGCAAACATCGTGTGCATGGATATAGGCATGCCTGGCCTGAACGGCATAGAGGCCACGCGCCAACTCCTTGGAGTCTTTCCGTCGGTCAGGGTAATCGCACTTTCATCGTATTCTGACCAACGATTTGTCGTGGATATGATGAACGCGGGCGCCTTCGCCTACATTACCAAAGCGGAGGCGGCCGACGAATTGTTGCGTGCCATCAGTTCGGTACGGAAGAACCGCAGATACCTGTGTCCCGATGTCGCAGAAGCGCTCACCGGAGCAATTAGCAGGCAAAGTAAAGCAGGGCGTACAGCAAAACTCGGCAACCGGGAACGACAGGTCCTGAAACTGGTCGCCGAAGGCCATACCTCGGCGACCATAGCGGAACAGCTGCATATTGCTCCGTCTACGGTGGAAGTTCACCGCCGAAATATCATGCAGAAGCTGAATTTGCACAATGTCGCCGAGCTCACACGCTTTGCGATCAGCAATGGCATAGCGGACCGATAGGCCGTCACCCACTACCTGAAAACCGGTAGTGAAATTAGTCACTTTCGGGTATATCTAGCTACGGTGCATTTACTTAACATGCACACCAGTTTCTGCGCTGCAATAAATCAAGTAATCACCTTTGGCACAAGCAGTTTCCGGCGTGCTTCAGATTACCCGACGGCGGCTTAGTGTCTGCCACAAGAACGCTATAGAAGATTTGTAACAAATGCTTCATACGAGGGATTTATCATGGTCGAGCAGAACAATTTGCGTGGCTTGGATCTTGTAATTGTGAATCATGGAAGAACACGTGAAATTCAACACACCGCGTTCAGGCCCGACAGTTTCAACGACGCCGCTGGCATACAGCGCGGAAAGACGCGAAGCATTTCGACCATGAACTATGTAACAGAA
>JBARHR010000039.1:0-2122 GCA_049799335.1 Gallionella sp.
TCTTAGCGATAACTGACACATTCCCTGGGACGACAATATTTGCCGTTATCCCGCTGCTGACTGTACAAGTTCTATTTTCCACAGGGGTAGGCTTTACGCTCGGTGTACTCAATGTCTTCTTTCGTGACATCGGACAAATGTCCAGTCTATTGCTTCAACTCTGGTTCTGGGGGACGCCGGTCGTGTACATGGCGAGCATCGTACCTGATTGGCTTTACCCATGGTTGCGTCTGAATCCGATGACCCACTTTGTTCAGGGCTATCAGCGCATTTTTATGGAACATCAATTGCCTGATTGGCAGGACCTTGCCTTACTGACCTTAATCTCTGCCTTAATTTCCGTTCTTGCGATCCGACTATTCAATCGGCACGCAGGTGAAATTGTGGATGAACTTTGATGCCAATAATAACCGTCAACAATCTCGGAAAGGCATACAAGGTTTACGCAACTCGCTTTGCCAGACTAAAGGAATGGATCACCCCATTTGCCAAGGCACGCCACACACTAAGATGGATTCTTCAAGACATTAATTTCACTGTCAACTCAGGTGAGTCGGTCGCAATTTTAGGCGTCAACGGCGCAGGCAAGAGCACGTTACTCAAAATCCTTGTAGGAACCACTCAGCCCACCATGGGCAACGTAAAAGTAGTTGGGCGTGTCGCGGCACTACTCGAACTAGGAATCGGATTCCACCCCAATTTTACTGGGCGTCAAAATGCACAAATGGCTGCACAGTTGTTAGGCCACGACAAGGATGAAATTACCCAATTCATGCCGGAAGTTGAAGCGTTCGCCGATATCGGAGATTATATTGATCAGCCCGTGCGCGTCTATTCGAGCGGAATGCAGATGCGCTTGGCATTCAGCGTAGCGACAGCAATCCGTCCGGATATACTAATCGTCGATGAAGCATTCGCGGTTGGAGATGCAGCCTTCCAGCGTAAATGCTTCCGTAGAATTGAAGAATACTTAGCAAAAGGAACTGCCTTGCTGCTAGTCAGCCACGATATTGATGGAATAAAAAGGCTTTGCAAGAGAGGCCTACTAATTTCTCAAGGCCGCTTAGTTATGACTGGAGATGCGAAAAGCGTTTGCGATCACTATGAAAAAATACTTTTGGGCAGCAAGACTCCAAGTGACTCGGTCGAATGTACTGTACCTGGCTCGCCTTTGCTGGCCAGTTGTGAACTCGCATATGGGGATGGGCGAGCATTTATCGATTCAATTTCCCTGGGAGATGGATCAAGGCGTGCTTCTAACATTGTGGTTGGCAACGAACCACTATTCATATGCTATCGCATTAGGATCGAACAAATGTTGGACAATCCGGTGATTAGTTTGATGATAAAGACGCGCGAGGGGATAGCAATATTTGGCACCGACTCCGATCACCTGGGCATCGTTACAGGACAGTTGGAACCAAATCAAACGCTAAATGTGAAATTCGAACTCAAAAACAATCTCGCACCTGGTGAATATTTTCTCAACTGCGGCTTGCGTGACACGCTCTGTATAGAGGAGGCGTACATACATCGCCGCATCGATGCGTTGGTCTTTAATGTAATAGCGGGCGAAAATACAACCGCAAAAGTCGGCGTAGCTGAGCTTTCCGCCACACTTGAAATTAAATGAACCACTCCGATCACCAAGATACGCCAATCTTTATCCACTCATTTTTCCGCGCTGGAAGTACATACCTATTCAATGTTTTTCGTCGTTCGGATCATGGCTATTGGTGTTATCAGGAACCAGAACACGAAATGTTATCCCATCTAAATGACAATGCAGATGAACTCCTCAAGTTCGGCGTTGACATTACTTGCGACTTGAGACACCCGACGCTAATAGAGCCATATTTTTGGGAATTCTGTCAGATCAAAGATTCACTAACTGGATTGTTCAAGAAGTCTTTCAGTTATGACAACTATTTCGAAAACCCCACTAAACCTCTACCTGAAGACCAAAGGAAATATTTCGAAACGCTAATTTCAGCAGCAAAAGGTCGTCCTGTACTTCAATTTTGTCGTAGCGCAGGTCGGATCGGCGCGATCAATAATTCATTTGGAGGAATTCATATTCACCTCTGGAGGGACCCGCGTAATCAATGGTGGTCTTTCAAGA
>JBARHR010000040.1:0-18407 GCA_049799335.1 Gallionella sp.
CTGTTAGCACTGATTCAATAAGGGCGTTGTTGGGTAAGGAAAAACCGGGAGATATCTTCGTTTACTGGTTGCGTCAGGATGATATCGCGTTGCTAAGTAAGCTGGAGCCTGCTCGTGGAGTAATAAATTACTTTTCTTCCAGGCTCGCAAATGCCGAGCATGTTCCCTTGTCGCCCGCATGGAAAGCGAATTCGCATCTGGTTTATCTGTATGAACTGCCCTCTAAGCGGGAAACGAATCTGATTTATTTCCATACATGGATCAATTTGCACAAATTTCCATTGGTCGATGAAGCGATGCAATCGGAAGTGTTTTTTGCCTTAAATTATATGACCGATACTACTGCCGAAATGTTGAACAACCTCTATAGGGATTATCTGGTGGAGCGAGCTGAAACCATGATTAATAAAAGGGAAGGCACTAAAGCCGCGCAGGAAACCAGAGATCGTATTTATCTTGGGAAACCGGGTGACCTGATCAGGAAACATGGTGCATTGACTGCCGAGGAAGATGTGCGGGTGCCGATTGCTGCTCACACAAACAGCACCGCAATCATCAGTCATGGGACAACGATCTATCCTCACTTGAGTTTGGGGCCGGGGCAAAGGTTCTCTTCCAAGGGAGGCTATATCGTACGATTTGCTGATAGCAGCAGTGAACAATTGGTCCAGGAAAGCAGCTGGATCGTTCCATAATTCGACTTGATAAATTGGCAAATGTAGGGCTGCCTTGGCGTGCATGTCGATAAAGATTTACGCATGATCCGAAAAACGATACGCCAGCCAAGTTGAAAGCGTATGCGGAGAAGAATAAGGCGGGGGCTCAATGGACTTTATTGACTGGCTCTAGGAAAGAAAGCTTGCTCGTGCAAAAGGCATTTGGTGTTTTTTGCCGGAGAACAGATCAATCACAAATTGATCACGTTTTTAAGAACGAAGGTATCTGAGAATTCCCGGAGCGACTGGACGGTTTGGTCGACGCACCGGAGATTATCAAGGAATTTGTTAACTCTAGCCCATGTAGTACTGGCATGGAGCTCGCTGGAACCTGACAAGATTGGTACCCCGCTTTCCCTGCCGCGCAAATTTGACGGATTCACGCTGCTTGAACGAATGCATTATTGATTTACGTGATGGAAATCATGGATATCAAATAACGGATTATTTTATTTGACGGCCACCCAAATAACTCTTGTGTCCTTGAATTATTTGGATTCGCTTGCATTTCTATGCTCCGACTCGTAATGCGAAATTAGTCACTCGCGATGCAGATGCCATACTTCGGGAGCATCGTTTCGGTCAATTCCTTGCCGATTCCACGGTAACCGGTATAGCGGCCGGAGTCGTCGAACATCGGCTCCCCGCTAACCATCAGGTACTGCCGCGAACCATCAGGTTTGGTCCGACTGTAAACCAGATCCAGGAACGGTCTTCTGGCAGCCAGGTTCGCTTCAAGTATTTTTCGCTCGCCCTCATTCCAGTGTGCCCCCTGATCTTCTCCAGTTTTGACCGACGCGCCGTCGATCCGAATCCCGAGCATTTCATGAACCATTCCTGAAATCTTGGTGAAATGGCCATTCTCGTCTTGCTCCCAATACCAGTCGGACGACAGCTCAGTCAACCGGCGAAATCGCGATTCGCTATCGCGTAGCGCAGCGGTCCTCTGCTGGACTGCCTGTTCCAGAACCTTGTTGTAATTTTGAAGCTTCTTATACAACAGCCGCACTTCCAGCATGTTATGGATGCGTGTTTTGACTTCCACCAAGTCAAACGGCTTGGCTATAAAATCCTTGGCGCCTGCGGCGAGTGCGCGTAGTTTGTGAGCAGGTTGCGCCGTGATCACGAGCACCGGAACGTAGCCGTCCGTTTCGATTTCGTGAAGCGCTTCCAGCACCTGGAAGCCGTCCATGCCTGGCATCATCAGATCGAGCAGTATCATGTCATAGCAGTTGTTGCGATGCAATTCACAAACTTCAAACGGATTCGTGGTCGACGCTATGGACGTATAACCCGCGGCGCGCAGCATTTCGCAGAGCAATTCGACATTTGCCTTACGGTCGTCAACGACCAGTATGGAAGCATCAAGGAACTCGGTTTCGCTTATCATAAAATTTATCCACTTTCGTTGCTGCTTGCCAAGCACATTATGAAAACCACTGTGAAAGTTTGGCGCATTGCCGAATTCGTCCGCTGTGACAGTGCATGGTCACCAGTGAATTCTATGCCGCGCACGCATCAAATATTTCTCCGAACAATTGGCCGTTTCGCTTGAAAGTAGAAAGAATAGCCGGGTCAAAATGCTCTGGTTGGGTGCGACCGTCACCGTGCGCAATGATATGCATCGCTTCCGGATGACTGAATGCGATCTTGTAGGTCCGCTTGCTTCGGAGTGCGTCGTAGATATCGCAAATATTCATAATGCGCGCTGCCAGCGGAATGGAGTCGCCAGTTTTTCCATTAGGGTATCCACCGCCGCACCAGCGCTCGTGATGGTTGAGAGCGATCTCAGCTCCCATCGTGAGATAGGGCGATTTTCCGGCCCCCAGAATTTTCGATCCTATCAGTGCATGCTCTTTCATGACGTCCCACTCATCCGGAGTCAGGTTGCCCGGCTTGAGAAGTACGTTGTCGTGTATACCTATTTTTCCGATGTCGTGCATCGGGCTCGAGATGAATATCTTGTCCACAAAATCATCATTCATGCCGAGCTTCCGGGCAAGCTCGCGGCTGTAACAACTGATGCGTTGCACATGATTGCCGGTTTCCTCGTCTTTATGTTGTGCGGCGCGCGTCAGGGTAGAAATGGTTTCAACATAATTGTCGCGAAGGTCCGCGCTATTTTTCCGCACTTGCTGTGCCAGAAAGCCGGCGGAATGGTGGGATTTCATGTACAACAGGCGCACTTCCAGCATATTGCGTATGCGAGCCATGACTTCCTTCAGGTCCAAAGGCTTGCTAATAAAATCCTTGGCACCGGCTGCAAGGGCACGCAGCTTGTGGCGCGGATGGGCGGTAGTAACCATGACTGGCACATACCCTGTAGTTTCGATTTGTTTCAAACCTTCCATCACCTCGAAGCCATCCATCTTAGGCATTTGCAAATCAAGCAGAATCAGATCGAATGGGGTTGCGCGATGCAGTGCACAGACCGCAGCGGGATTGGTCGTTGAAGTCACAGACTGGTAATCGCCTGCGCGCAACATCTGCTCCAACAATTCGGCATCCGCTGCCTGATCATCCACGATCAGAATGCTGGCGCTGAAGATTTCGGCTGCACTCACCATTACTTCCATAATCATTTGCTTGGCCCTGATCCCGCCCAATGCGCAGAAGTCGTATCTACAATTCGTCTGTATGTCTGCTCCTGCAAATCCGTGTTGGTTGAGATTCTAAATGAGTTCTTTCCCGCACGCTTTGCTTCATATAGCGCGACATCCGCGCACTTCAGCAGCGTATCCGCATCATCCCCCTGCGCGGGAAAAATGCTGACGCCAATACTTGTCGTGACACACACATCACCGCCCTGAATGTAATAGGGTTTTGCCGTGGCCAGTAGCAGCTTTGCAGCCAGCTTTGCCACATCGTCAGTCGCCTTGATTTCTGACATCACAATCACGAATTCATCACCACCCAAACGTGCCACAGTATCCTCATCACGCACCGCGCGTACCAGGCGGGAACTTATCATTCGCAGTAGCGCGTCCCCCGCATCATGACCCAAGCTGTCATTGACCTGCTTGAACTCATCAACATCCAGATACATCACGGCCATGGTGTACACGCCCCTGTGCGCATGCGCGATGGCTAAAGTAAGTCTATCCATTAGCAGTCGCCTGTTTGGCAACCCTGTCAGTTCATCGTGAAGTGCGAGCGTCTCCTGCTCCTGGTTGCGCAGTTCGAGCTGGTTGTACGATAGCCGGACTTCCAGCATGTTGTGGATGCGCGTCATTGCCTCGATCAGGTCAAACGGCTTGCTGATGAAATCTTTCGCGCCGGAGGCAAGCGCACGTTGCTTGTGGCCGGGCTGCGCGGTGACCACCAGGATAGGCATATAGCCAGTGGATTCACTTTGGTTCAATTCTTCCATTACCTGAAATCCGTCCATGCCCGGCATCATCAGGTCGAGGATAATCAGATCGTAGTGGTTGGCGCGATGCATAGCGCAGACTGCATAAGGATCCATCGTAGAGGCAATGCAGTGATAGCCGGCATTGCGCAGCATAGTATCCAGCAGCAGCACATTGGCTGCCTGATCGTCCACGATCAGTATGCTGGCATCGAGAATTTCTGCGGTGCTTATCATGGCTGTGAAGAACGACTTTTTACTCGTGCCAGTTCTTTCTCCGCGAACTTCAGCGCCGTATCCAGCGCCAACATGAATTCGTCGATCTTGACTGGCTTGGTGAGATAACGGAAAAATCCTGCTTCCAGCCCTCTCTCGATGTCGTGCGGCATGGCATTGGCACTAATGGCCATTACCGGGATGTGATCGGTGGCTGGGTCTTCGCGCAGGATTTTCAGCGCCTGAATGCCGCTGATCCCCGGCAGGTTGATATCCATCAGAATCACGTCCGGCTGATGAATGCGCGCCAAGGCGACCCCGCTGGTGCCGTTTCCCGCTTTCAGCAGGCGCATACCCGGACGGCGTGCAATCAGTTGCTCAACCAATTTCATGTTGGTTTGATTGTCTTCCACATACAACAGGGTACGCAACGCCGGACCGTGTTCAAATGGTGCGGAAACAGGTGCAGCCAACGTGTCTGTCGGGGTTTCAAAGGCAAACGCGCTTGCGGACCTGAGCTCTATCCAAAACACACTCCCCACGCCGTTGACACTTTCCACGCCAATTTCCCCACCCATCAGGTCGACCAGACGTTTGCACACAACCAGCCCAATTCCGGTACCTTCCTCAGTACCCGCCTCTTGTCCAAGTCGGTTAAACGGCTGGAACAACTGTGCAAGTTTCTCCGGGGACAACCCTTCCCCGCTGTCCTCCACGCTGATGCGGATGTGATCGTGAGTTCGCGTGCTGCAGGTGACTATAACGGTTCCATGGTCTCGGTTGTACTTGATCGCGTTGGAAAGCAGGTTGACCAGGACCTGTTTCACCCGGGTTCGATCGGCCAGCACAAACACCGAGCTATCTATCCGTGAGAAGCTTATATCAATGCTACCTTTTTGCGCCTGCGGTTCAATCATTGCCTGGCAATCAAGCATAACTTCTGACAGCGATATGGGTTCTAGCGTAAGCGACAGCTTGCCAGACTCGATCAATGCCAGGTCGAGGATTTCGTTGATCAACTCAAGCAGATACCAACCGGCCTGGAGGATCTGGTCGATACTGGCCTTCTGCGAGGGAGTTGGCAGTGGCGAACCGGATTCCATCAATTGGGCAAAACCGAGGATGGCATTTAGCGGAGAACGTAACTCGTGGCTCATGCTGGACAGAAACTCCGATTTCGCGAGGTTGGCCTTTTCCGCCACAAACATGGCGCGCTCCAGTTCCGTGTTCTTGTCCTGCAGCACCTGATCCAGATATTTGCTTTCGGTAATGTCGCGCGCAGCGGCGAACACACCCTGCAACTCTCCTCGACTATCAAAATATGTGGCCGCGTTATATGACACCACCGTTTCCTTGCCGTCTTTTGCGCGCGCGGTTAGCTCGTAGTTGGTAACTTTCTTGTTGCTAAGCACCAGTTTGATGCCGGCCTCGGCGCGCACTGGATCGGTGAAGTAATTCTTGAACGGCGCGCCGATTAGTTCATCGCGTGCGTAACCAGTGAGTTCAACCATCTGCTGGTTGACGTCGGTAATGCAACCAAACGGATCGGTTGCTATCAATGCGTCGATATTCGATTCGATCATTGATCTGGTGTAGAACTGCTGATCGCGCAAACGCTGATCGAGCTCCTTCTGCTCGGCTTCTATCTGCTTGCGAGCCGTGTTATCAGTGCCAATAAGCAAATAGCCAATCACGGCGTTATTAACATCTCGAAGCGCCGTTACCGACACCACCGCCGGAAAGCGGCTACCATCCTTGCGAATATAGGTGAGCTCATAGATATCCTCGATGCCGCGTGAGGCCTTGAACACCAGGGCCTCGAAGCCCGGCGTAATCTGCGTGCCCAACTCGACACTCAACACCTTGGCACGCGCAACCACTTCCTGCGGGTCGGAGATGTCGGCCGGGGTGATCTTGTCTATCACATCGGCTGCGGCATAGCCGAGCATGCGCTCAGCGCCCACGTTAAAAATCTGAATGACGCCTTTCGCGTCAGTTGCAATACTGGAGAAGTTCGCGCTATTGAGAATTGCGTCTTGCAGGGCGCCAGTTTTGAGCAATGTCTCTTGACGTCTGACTTCGGTAATTTCTTCCATCTCGGCAGCTATGCGGTTGACAACGGATGGCTGGTTGATTTCACTAAACATGAGCGACCCCTATAGATTGCGCGAAGGAACTTGGAATCCGGAGTGAAAGAAGCTGCATGCAACTCATCACCGTCTCATACGCCAATCCGCGACAAATTGGACGCTCTTGTTGTCGGTTACAAAGCGATCATCGACTTATTTCGGTGGAAATCGATCCCTCGGGAAGGAACAATAGTGCAAATGATCGATTCTCTCTGTGCGCTAGCGCACATAAGTGCGCGACAGGCAGCATAAGCACCATCGCCATGGGCATATCATGACTGGCCCCAATCGTCATCACGATCGCCGGTATCAGTCAACAGGCGATGAAACTCCTTCTTGACGACGTCGTAGCATTCGCACGCGTGCAACTCCAACCCTGCTCGATCAATTACGGTGATATGACCGCGGCGGTAACTGATTAACCCTTCCCGCTGCAAGTTTCCGGCAGCTTCGGTAATGCCTTCGCGGCGCACGCCAAGCATGCTGGCGATCAATTCCTGCGTCATGGTCATTTCGTTTGTCGGTAAGCGATCAAGGGTTAACATCAGCCAGCGGCACAATTGCTGCTCCAGCGTGTGATGCCGATTACAAACCGCTGTCTGGGCCATTTGTGTGATCAGCGCCTGGGTATAGCGCAGCATCAGGCGCATCATCGGCCCGCCGCGATCGAACTCTTCCATCATCAATCGCGCTTTCAGCCGATAGCCGTGGCCGGAAGTTTGCACAGTGGCCAGACTCGGCGTGGTATTCCCGCCCATGAACAGCGAAATGCCGAGTAAACCTTCATTACCCACCCCAGCTATTTCAGATGAGGCACCATTCTCCATGATGTAGTGCAGCGATACGATGGCGGTAGTCGGGAAATATACGTGTTGCAACTGCCCCCCGGATTCGTAGAGCACTTCGCCGAGCGGCATCGCGACGAGTTCCAGATCGGGAGAGAGGCGTTCGAATATTTCCTCAGGCAGCCAAGCAAGTAGATGATTTTGAGTCGGGGTATGCTGAGCAGTTACTAGTGCGAGCATCGTGTGGTTCTCCGGAGCGTACGCCGGATGGTGTGAAAATCGAATGAGCAGGAGCCAAGTCCAGACTCTTATAACAACATCAGGCATACTGCTTATAGCACATATTCGGGAACGGATTGTTCTTGCCGCGATCCATTGTCTATCCCTGATCATTTAAAGGTTACCGCGAACAAGGCAAGCTGTCTCGCATCCTCAGAAATACGTACAATAATTATCCTTTTCTCGGTAGCCCAGCCAAAGTTCATCACGAATAAAAAGGGCTGTCTTGCGACAGCCCTCTGTTGAGCACGATGAGTACTGATACTACATCGCCTACGGCTGCGTTACCGGATTGGCGTCAAGCGTAACTGCAGTTTGTGCCAATGCCCTGCCGTGCAGCGTTGCGCCAGTGTTAAGAACAATAGCTGTTTGACACAAGATGACACCCTTGAAGTCCGAAGTAGTACCCAATGTAGTTTGCCCGCCAACTTGCCAGAAGACGTTCTTGGGCTGCGCACCACCGGTCAACGTGACTATTGCGTTATTGGCAACGGTGAGCCCTTGAGCGATTTGGAATATCCAGACATCATTGGCGCCGCCGTTAAGTGTGACACCAGTGTTGTCAATTGAAACGCCCGTCCCCCATTTGTAAAGACCAGGGACCAGAGTCATGGCGCTGATATCGCCGGCACCCAGTTCCGTATAGTCAGGCAATAATCGTCCGGCAGCATCGGTGTACGCACCTTCCATGTTGCTTATCGCCGTTGTAAGAAAGGCAGGGGTAGGATCGGTATAGTCGGCTGCATAGATTTTACCAACCACCAAAGTCGACGTTGAAAACGTGTTCGAAACGTCCATGGTATCGGAAAATCCGGTGATAGCTGTGGCGGCGATGGGACTCACGCCAATATCGCCCGTTATTAATGTGGCGCCGGTGGTTGATATTGCTGTTTTTGCCAGAACCACAAAATTTCCCGCAGTACCAAGCACTACAGGTTTTGGACCTATAGCCGCTGCGGTACCAATAGTAAAGGTCCATACAAAATTGCTTGCCAATGCATTGCCGGCCTGATCAGTTGCGCCGGTAGTAATCGTCGCCGTATACAAGGTGCTGGCTGCCAGATTGCTCGTCGGATTGAAAGTTGCACTCGAACCAAGATAAGACACGGTGCCGGGAACACTGGTTGCGCCTTGTTTCAAGGTATATGTCGTGGCGGTAAGGGTCGCAGGATTCATTGCTTCGCTAAACGTGGCAGCGACGTTTGTGTTAAGCACTGCACCCGTCGAACTATCCGCTGGACTTGTTGAGCTAACGGTGGGTGCAATCGCATCAGCCGCTGCTCCGCTGGTAAAATTCCAGGTTTTTGTGACCGCCATGGCATTGCCAGCCAGGTCGTGGGCACCGGTGGAAATTGATGCTGTATAGGCGGTGGACCCGGTTAGATTATTGGTCGGCTTGAACGTTGCGATATTGTTCACGTAGCTTGTGGTACCTGGTACAGAAGTCTGTCCCTGAACTACCGTAAAGCTACCGTTGGTAAGAGTAGCAGAAGTCATTGCCTCGTTGAATGTGGCCGAGATCGACGAATTTAGCGCCAGGCCTATAGACGTATTGGTTGGCACAGTTGAGTTCACCGTAGGCGCGGTGGTGTCCGTCGTACCACTTGCCGCATCAGAGCCGCCGCCGCAGCCTGCTACCAAAACCATCAGCAACGACGCCATTAACCAGCTGAATGGCTGAGTAACCTTATCGATCGTATTCATTTTTTCCCTTATTTGTGATCCGGAAGCGCATCGACGAAATTCGTCAACAGTCCCGGTACTTGGCCTGGTGCGCTACGTCGATAATCACGATAGACATGCATCGCGACTACGCGAGCCTCGGTATAGTCTGCCCCGATGAAAAATAGAACTAACCGGAACCAAGGCCGTTTGTCACACCATCTGCACTATCGCACTGCCAAGCGCAGCGTTCCGTGCGCTGCCACACATAGTGAGAGGAATGCTCTGTAGACTTGGGGAACTGTTCATCCAGCTGAAACGCCTGCCTCAGCAACCCCTCTGGACTTTAGTGCGGCAGTGACAGGCAAGATGCCGGATATTGCAGTGGACTACGCTTGACACGTTTGGTCTCTAGCCAAGCGCTTTGGTGTTGAGGTGTTGAGGGAACATTCCTTTAGATCATGTGCCATCTACGGCACCGGGCGAAGTTCTGGAGTTGCGGCAATATTCAGCGTACTTCAAGTCTTCATTCAGAAGATGATCGATCATTTGTTCTTTGATGTTGAGTCCCGCTTCGATCAAGAGATAATCTGCTGCATCATTCCTGGCATGCCCTATGGTTTTGCCGAGCAATGTTCTTAATTGAGTGTGCTTTTGCGAGTGGTCGTCAGCATCCGGGTAACCAACGTCTTTGGATAGTTTTTCTTCGTCAGGGAAATGGCAGTCTACAAAGTCCAGGATATCGCTGAGCGCCCTGACAACTGCATTCGTCCCCATCCTGTTCGCAACCGTATCATTGAACCCGTTCAGCAAGTCGACGAAATGCTTGCGTTCCTCATCGATCTCCGGACTGCCAAAGCTCATTGAATCGTTCTAATCGATCAACCAAATTCGTTAGACATATTAACTTTCGATCTTCAGAACCACTCTCGAAGGAAGCGTCAAGCCGTAATGTCTTTGCGCGCTATCATCCAAATCAGCCGGGTGAATGGCATAACAAACTACTGTCACCTTCACCCGCGCAGGCAATTCGCTCAAGGCTGGCCAGCACTTCCATGCTACTGGCTTCCATGTTCGCGACCAGCCTCATACCCCCCAACGCATCGCCATTCCAAAAAGCTGCTACGGCTTCACGACCATTCTTGTGAAAATCCTGATGCGGGTCGGCAACGGCGTTGTAACCATCCAGTTTGGAAAAACAGTCTCTTCCTTCTCCCTCGTAATACCACTTTCCCAAGCGGCACGAGGTATGAGAAGCAAAACTGTCCGCTTGCCGCTCGGAAATGCCCATGAACACTTTGTATATTTCGAACTTGTACAAGATGTGATCTATTTTTGCGACCTCTACAAAACTTCTCAAAGCGGCTGCGGAAATTGTCCCTTCCATCGTGTTCGCCAACTCAAGCAACAGCTTCATACTTTCCATAACACCACCGACGTTGACGCTGAATTCCTGGGATTTCCCTGCCAACGTTGTCATCTGTGCCTTGGTCTGATCGGACTCGCCCTGAATCGCTGTGACTATGTTCGAAATTTCGTTTGTGGCCTTGGAGGTTCGTTCTGCCAGTTTTCTGACTTCATCTGCAACCACAGCGAAACCTCGACCTTGCTCACCCGCCCGTGCAGCTTCGATCGCCGCGTTGAGCGCCAGCAGATTGGTCTGATCAGCGATCTCCTTGATGAGCTGCACAATCTTCCCGATCTGATCGGCACGACGGGTCAAACTATCAACGTTGGATAGTGATTGCGTGGTGTCGGTTGAAAGTGCTGTCAGGCTGACCGCTATTCCTTTAACGGCTTCGCGATTGCCGGCAGAAACACTAGACGCTTCGATGGCGTGCTGCTTCTCTTCTTTCAGTGATTGTGCCGCGGAAACTTGTGATGCCTGCAATGCGGTAAATGAATCACCAAATACTTGCATATTCTTATAGATCAATCTGGCAACTTCCGAACTTTCGATCGCTTGTGCCATTTCTTGCCGGGCAATTCTTAAGTCATTTTCTGCGGTTTGTAAAGCGGCTTTCAAACTGGCTATTTCACTTGCTGCGGAAGATACTTTGACCAATGCCTCTTGCAACTCTTGTCTTGCTCTATTGCCAAACATTTATTTCTCCTTGCAGTCGCTCCCATACCATTAGTAAATGAAGCAACCGGATTTCATTCTACGCTTCCAATCGAAAAGTAAAAGCGCGAATCGAGCGGATATTTTACAAGATGGTTGGATATATAAATGCTTTGGTAAAGTATTGTGTATTTGATCATCGCGCGATTGACACAGATTCCCATGTTGTAGTTTGGCATTAATCACCGGGATACTGCCAATGGCTGAAGTAAACAGGGTCTATCTTGTGGGTGGCCAGATTCCGCAGCTTTTCGACGGTCATGGAAGCTGCATTCGCGTAAGCTCGGTGTTACTGCGAAGCTAACTTGCAGGTTTCAGTTGTATTCAACTGGTCAACCATCGAGCGACAGTATGCGCTGCTGGAACTTGGGCTTGTCTTCTGGTAGCAACTGTTTACTGCTCAACCCGGATGAAGGTCCTGCAAGCCAGTCAATATGGTTTGGTTTGAGCCAATAGTTGTTTGACCCAAGCTTTTTGACAAGTCGCCTTGCGTTTCTCTTCCAGCAGTTTTCTGATATGCGGCTTGGCCTGGTCGAAACTCAGGACACTACCGGCGGTGATTGAGTCGCAACGCAGCACGTGAAATCCGAGCTCGGATTCCAATACTTCACTGACATCGCCTGCGTTCATCGAAAACAATGCCGCGTCCAGTTGCGGGAATAGCGTTCCCTGTGGCAGATCGCCGAGCACCCCGCCCTGTAGCGCGGTTGGGCACTCGGAGTGTTTCAGTGCCTGCTCTTCGAACCGCTCCGATTCCTTCAGAACACGTGCCGCTATTGTCTCAATACGCCGTAGTGCCATCGACCTTGTGTTGTCGGGATAGCTATCGTTAATGGTGACAAGGATGTGTCGGGCGAGGCGGGTCTCCGGACGGAGAAATTTGTCCGGGTGATAGAGATAGTACAGTTCCACATCAATATCCGTCACAGTGGCGGCCCGGGTGCCCACTTTTTCAAGTATCGCTTCGACCTTCAGTTCCCGTTCCATCGCGGTCGCAAAGCCCCGCTGGTCAAGGCTGTTGTGTTCCAGTTCGTCGAAGAATTCCTCCGGGTTCTGGTAGCGCCCGCGTATTTCGTCCAACGCGGCACTTAAAGTCGACTTGGGCACCATAACGTCACGCGCTTCTGCGGCGCCAAGCACCAGCGACTCCAGCTCATGTTGCTTTCTGGCCATCTTCTGCACCCGTTCGAATTCAGCCGGAGCCAGATTGTCCGGGCCCTTGCCATAGAGTTTGTGGGCGGTCTTGAGCGCGAGATATGCAACCCCTATTTCGATCGTCTCAACCATGAGTCTGTTCTTCTTCATAGACATGAATTGCTTCAAGCGCCGCTTCGGGAACCTGCAGTACGCGATCATGAAATATGACGTGGTAGCTCACACCGTTGTTGTCGTCGCGCAACACTTTCATGATTTCGCCTTCCATACCCGGCCTGACGCGAATCTCTCCGCCTACGGTCATGGTGATGCGGCTGCGCACTTTTTCGCGAGTCTCAAAGTTGCTGGGTACCCACGTCTCGTCGATGCTGATCAGCTCTTCTTCGCGGCAACCGACGATCTTGCGCAGCTCGAGAAAATTGACGGTATAGATCAACTGGTCCTGCAAGAACGTCCCGACATTCATTACAAATCCGGTACTGCCGCGTCTCACCAGCAGCATGCCCGGATCCATCCCCGGATAAGTGCCGTCATTCCGCACATTGCGGATAATGCGCACCTCGTTGCCGAATTCGAATTTAGGCAACATCTTGGCGGTTGAGGGTTATGGATGTCAGCGGCACGAACTGGGTTTGCGGCTCATGCATATGGAAGACCTTGAATACCTTTTCCGTCAGTGCGTCCGATTTCAGGAAGTCCTGATACGCTTGCTGCAGCAACTTGGTGTACTGCGCACGGCGCACATCATCGTCTTCGGCCAAAGTCCCGGCCTTGCGGATGTAGTCGTGAAAGCGCTGCAGAATATGCAGACGATTCACGTGCACCACCGATGGCTCGTAACAGATTGCGAAATAGTCGAGAAATTCCTCGGCGGAAGAAAGTTCTTCCATTGCTTCGTCCAGTGTCAGTTCGTCCATCATTCACTCCTCTCTATAGCACCATAGCTTGATGCAGATTCGGTTCTGATAACTTCCAGCAGTGCCCTTCCACCCAGGCGGTCGTGACTGTCCAGTTCCACCAGTTTTTCCAGCATCGTTTGTCCCGTGGCGTAGCGGCCCAAGCGAAGATTCACGTATCCGGTCGCCTTCAATACCATCAGGTAAAAGCGCAGTAATCCCATCGACAACATTACACCGGCACCGACATGATCGGCATTCAGGTAAACCCAGTTGTCCGGAAATTTCAGGCGCTGCCCGCTTACCGCAAGGGCGCTTTCACCAACCAGTAGCGCATCTTCAAGG
This sequence comes from Gallionella sp., assembly GCA_049799335.1. GTDB lineage: Bacteria > Pseudomonadota > Gammaproteobacteria > Burkholderiales > Gallionellaceae > Gallionella. The sequence goes on from JBARHR010000040.1 coordinate 13,655, forward strand.
CGATGCTGGTAGAAGTAATAGCGGTACAGGGAAACCAGCACAGCAAGTTGTGTTGGAGCCAGCGCGTTTGCATAGAGCAACATTGCTTCCGCCTCCTCGCTGCCGTAGCATTGCGCCGCTCCTTCGATCAATTTTTCGATTTCCGTTGAAATAGGCTCATCGAAATAAAGGTCGGCCTGGTCAAAATCAATCAGATCCATTTGTAGCTCATCCTTTCCTGATTTTTCGGGCGACTTCCGTGCCGCATAAATCATCCGCATCACAGGTTTTGCACCGACCGTCTACTACATCGCCATGCTTGCGCAGCTGTCCTTCCAGCGCTTCAATGCGCTCCATCAGACAGGAAATGGCGCGCCCCACCGGATCGGGGATCAGGTGATGATCGAGGTTGATACCGAAAATATTGTCGGTTGCGGAATCTTCGGTGCGCAACACGATGCGACCGGGAATGCCGACCACGGTGCGCTCGGCAGGAACGTCGCTTACTACGACGGAATTTGCGCCGACGCGGACCTGATCACCGAGGGTTATCGCGCCGAGTATTTTTGCCCCTGCGCCGACGATGACACCATCTCCGAGCGTGGGATGACGTTTTCCTTTGTTCCAGGTAGTACCGCCGAGTGTCACGCCGTGATAGAGCGTCACGTCATCGCCTATCTCTGCTGTTTCTCCAACAACCACCCCGGCCCCATGATCGATAAAGAAGCGCCGGCCGATACGGGCACCGGGATGAATGTCAACGTTGGTCATGATCCGGGCAAGGAAAGATATCAGTCGCGCCGGATAGCGCAGGCCAACGCGCCACAAGCGGTGTGCACAGCGTTGCAGCAGCAACGCGTGTACCCCGGGATAAATGGTTAGCACCTCCAGGCGCGAACGCGCGGCAGGGTCGCGCTGGAATACGCATTCGACATCCTCGCGCAGCAACGCAAACAGCGACGGTGCCTTAGGAGGTCTGATTGGAGTGGTCGCCGACAATACGTCTTCCATCGCGCGAATCCCCTAGTGGACCATGTCCGGAACACAACGCCCGATGTAGCGTTGATAAAGGAACAGTAATTCCTGATCCGCAGGTGAGCGTTTGGCGCGTTCTGCGAACGCTCGGATTTCGGGCAACAGCGCACTCGCCTCCACCGGGCTAAGGTTCAATCCCATGGTGGCGTAAGCCGAAATCACACCATGCGCGCCGGAATGTTTGCCCACCACCAGCTTGTGAGCGCGCCCTACTTCACGCGGATCATAGCCCTGGTAATTGTCCGGGTCCTTCAGCAAGCCGTCTACGTGAATACCTGCCTCGTGCGTAAACGCGCCCTCGCCGACCACGCTCTTCTGCCACGGAATCGGTCGCCCGGATGCTTTGGCCACAATTTCCGACAAAGAAGTGAAATGCGTCAAATCGATACCGGTCTGCATGCCGTAGAGTTTCTTCAACCCCAGCGCCACTTCTTCCAGTGGCGCATTTCCGGCACGTTCACCCAAACCATTAACTGTCGTGTTCAGATGCGTCGCTCCGGCAACGGCGGCGGCAAGGCTGTTCGCAGTCGCCAGACCGAGATCGTCGTGCGCATGCATTTCTATTTCCAGGTCACACGCCGCACGCAAGTTTGCGATCGCCTTATGCACGCCGAAAGGCTCCATCACTCCAAGCGTATCTGCGTAGCGTATCCGACGGGCACCGCATAACTGGGCAGCATCGACAACGCGCAACAGAAACTCCGGGTCGGCGCGGGAGGCGTCTTCACAGCCGACGATCACGTCCAGACCAAGATTGTGGGCGCGCATCACCACCTCATAGATGGTTGCTATCACCCACTCGCGGTCACGCTTCAGCTTCTTGGCAATATGGATGTCCGAAACAGGCACCGATAGGTCGACCATGTGTACATCCAACTGCTCCAGCACCTCAAGGTCTTTGAGCGACATGCGGCTCCAGACGATCAGTTTTGCCTGCAGACCCAGCGATGCTACGGCGTTGATGCTTTCGCATTCCTCCCGACCCATCGCCGGGATTCCGACTTCCAGCTCCGGCACGCCCAAGGCATCCAGCTGCCTGGCGATGCTCAACTTTTCATCCAGCGTAAATGCAACACCGGCCGATTGTTCACCATCGCGCAGCGTAGTGTCGTCAATGACGATGTTGCGTTGCAGATTTTCGGTTGGCGCGCTCATCTTTAGGCGTAGGTCGGAGCAAATGCTTTTTCAGGTGCTGCGGCGGGTCCTTCTCCGTCCCAATACGGGGACAACTTGCGCAGTTGCGCAATGATCTCCGGAACCACTTGAATTACGCGATCAACCTCGGCCTCCGTGCTGTAGCGCGACAGTGAAAAACGTACGGTGCCATGTGCCGCGGTATAGGGAATGCCCATCGCACGCATTACATGCGACGGCTCCAGCGAGCCTGAGGTGCAGGCCGAACCGGAACTTGCCGCGATGCCGAATTTGTTCAGCAACAGCAGGATCGCCTCGCCTTCGATGAATTCGAACGCGATGTTGCTGGTGTTGGGCAGACGGTCATGCGGATTGCCGGTGACGAATGAGCGTGGCACTTTCGCCAGAATACCGGCTTCCAATTTGTCGCGTAGCCGAGCAACGACGGTATTTTCAATTTCCATGGCTTCCATCGCCATCTCGGCGGCCTTGCCCAGACCGACGATGGAAGCAGTGTTCTCGGTTCCGGCGCGACGACCGCGCTCCTGATGTCCGCCGCGCAGCAACGGACGGAAGCGCACCCCGCGCTTCAGATACAGCACGCCGATGCCTTTGGGGGCGTGCAGTTTGTGACCGGATACGGACAACATATCGATCTTGGTATCTTTAAGGTTCAACGGCACTTTGCCTACGGCCTGCACGGCATCGGTATGGAACATTGCGCCGGCAGCGTGCGCCAGTTCGGCCATTTCCACCACCGGGAAAAAGGTGCCGGTCTCGTTGTTGGCCCACATTGCAGAGACGACTGCAACCTTGTCGGTGAGCAGTTTCTTGTATTCCTCGAGGTCAAGGCGGCCTTTGCCGTCCACCTTGAGATAGTGCACCTTGTACCCTTCCTTCTCGAGATAGGTGCATAGCGTCAGCACAGCGGGATGCTCGACGGTAGTCGTGATGATTTCGTTGCGCTCCGGTTGCGCCTTCAGGGCCGACAGTATTGCGGTGGAATCCGACTCGGTACCGCAGGAGGTGAAGATAATTTCAGAATCATGTTCCGCACCAAGCAACTCCTGCACCTGCATGCGTGCCTTCTTGATCGCAAGCCCCACCTTGTTGCCAAAACTGTGCATCGATGAGGGGTTGCCGAACTGCTCGGTGAAGTAAGGCAGCATTGCCTCCACCACCTTCTCGTCCACACGGGAGGTGGCGTTATTGTCGAAATAAATGCCTTCCATTTTCTGCTCCTTATATTCTTTGTTCCCCTACCGCAAGCGGGAGAAGGAATCTAATTCATCAAGGGGTGCAAGTCGCACGACTCAACGCGCCCGCTTTGGTTGGCACGATCTTGATGAACTCTTTCAGTTCTTCCATCAGTTTCTGCTGGATACCCTGCAGTGTCAGCGCTTCCATCTGGCAACCGGCACACGCGCCGGTCATGCTGACGTAGATGGTCTTGCCGTCCACATCAAGCAATTCGATGTCACCGCCGTCGCGTTTCAATTGCGGCCGAACGGATTCCAATACCGCCTCGATTTTCTTGATGCGTTGCAAGTTGGTCATACCGACAGGTTTCGCTTCTTCCTTTGCAGGTGTTCCAGGCTTGAAGTCGACACCGCGTTCGGCCATCACTTTTACCAAAATTTCTTCAATACCTTCGTGGCATGAAGAACAACCCCCGCCGGCCTTGGTGTAATTGGTCACGTCCTGCACCGAACTGAGATTGTTGGCGCGGATGGTGTCTTCGATCATCACGGCATCGATGGCGAAACATTTGCACACCAGCGCGCCTTCTTCGTGATCGTCGCTCCACTCTTCGCCGCGATAATTGGCGACGGCAGCTTGCAGCGCCTCGCGCCCCATCACCGAGCAGTGCATCTTTTCCGGCGGAAGGCCATCAAGGTAGTCGGCGATGTCCTGGTTACTCACCAGCAACGCTTCGTCCAATGTCTTCCCCTTGATCATTTCGGTCAGCGCGGACGACGATGCGATCGCCGATCCGCAACCGAATGTCTGGAAATGGGCATCGAGGATAATGTCGGTCTCCGGCTCGACCTTGAGCATCAGGCGCAGCGCATCGCCGCAACTGATGGACCCAACATCGCCGATGCCGTTTGCGTCGGCAAGCACGCCAGCGTTACGGGGTTGAAAAAAATGCTCTTTAACTTTTTCCGAATAATCCCACATGGTGTTCTCCTTATGCCGAAAATGACGATCCGCAGGCACAGCTCGAGCTGGCGTTCGGATTTTCAAACTTGAAGCCGCTGCCGTTCAGGCTGTCCACAAAATCGACCTGAACGCCGGCCAACAGCGGTGCAGAAAGCGGATCCACCAGCAGTATGACGTCGCCGAATTCCACCACGACGTCGTCTTCGTTCTTGGTTTGTTCCAGGGACATACCGTATTGGAAACCCGAGCAACCGCCGCCGGAAATTGCGATGCGCAATCCGGCAACCGGGACGTCAGAACCTTTGATAAATTTTTCGACTGCGGATATCGCACTTGGTGTCAGGTCGATCATGGTATTTCTCCCATCAGGATGTAAAGTGAACTTGACAATCAATGTCGCAAGCAGCGTGCCAGCGAAACGGCTTGTACACCGCGTCTTGTT
>JBARHR010000041.1:0-8412 GCA_049799335.1 Gallionella sp.
TCGCCCGCGTATCCGGCCACCGTCAAACGATGACGTAAATACCGGTCCAGTTCGTCGCGGCGCAATCCCTGCAGGTTGTATTGAAAGCTGATGCGCTGCCGCAACTGGCGTATCGAATGGTGGCGCAATCTTTCTTCCAGTTCCGGCTGTCCAAACAGCACGACCTGCAGCAGTTTGCGTTTTTCCGTTTCCAGATTGGTCAGCAGACGCAATACTTCCAGACTTTCGAGCGGCATCGCCTGTGCTTCATCCAGACAAACCAGGGCGCGTTGCCCGTTGCGCGCGCAGTCCAGCAAGGCCTTGGTCAGCCCTTTCAGCATCAGGTGCTGGTCGGCATCCGGTTGCAGCGCTACGCGGAACTCGTCCGCCAGCGCCAGCAGCATGCTACGCGGCTCCAGATACGGATTCGGAATGTACGCAGTTATGAAACGCTGTTCTGGAATCTTCTCAGCGGCATGATCTTGAGTGCCGATGACAGTACTCGAATGATGTCCCTGGTTGAGCGTGGCGAGAAATTTCCGGCACAGCATGGTTTTGCCGTTGCCCACTTCGCCGGTGATCTTGATGAACCCTTCGCCATTGCGCGCGGCGACCAACAGGGTATTGAGCGCTTCCTGATAACTGGAACAGGCAAAGAAGAAGCTGGTATCAGGTGTCAATCCGAAAGGAACTTCGCGAAGTCCAAAGTGCTTTAAATACATGGCGGAGAAACCTTCAGGGTTGTATGCCTCGCCCGTCCATGCCACCGATCCTGTCCCGACTGTGTGAAATCGCATCTGACCAATCCTGATCACTGGCGACCACCGTCGGTTTCAACAGAATGACCAATTCGCGCTTTTCGCTAGTTCGACTGGTCTGTCCAAATATACTCTTGGGCAAACCCGGCAGGCCCGAGCGTTCGTCGGTTGTCGCCTGCCGCATCAGTCCGCCAATCGCGACGATCTGACCATCCCTGGCGCGAACGATGCTATCGGTCTCCGACACGGAACTGGAGGCGAGCGGCAGATTCAGCGAATTTGAAGTGCCGTTGGATACGCCTAGATCGACAACCTTGTTTACCGTGCTGACCTGGCTTACCGCGGGATGGATATGCAGAATGATTTCGTTGTTCTGGTCGATACGCGGCGTGACATCCAGCGAAATCCCGGAAAAGAACGGCTGCAAGGTCACGCTCGGCGTTGAAGTGGTTGCGGTGCCGGTGGTGGTGGTGTTGGACACGTTGGTAACGAAGAATTCGTCGGTGCCTACTTTGAGTACCGCCTTCTGGTTGTTCATCGTTGCAATACGCGGACTGGACAACACATGGACATTGCCCTGCGACTCCAGAAAACTCAACAACGCGGCAAAGTTGCTGGTTTGAATGGCGAGACCGAACAGCGAACCTGAAGCTTGCCCGGTGGCAGCCGCCAAGGCCATGCTGGTGCCGGGGATTGACGTGATCGAACCGTTGGTAATCGACCCGCTATTATTGAGTGCTGCGCCAGAAGCCAGCTGCCCTGCGGTGGCACGACTGTTAGGCTTATTCATGAACGCGGCCCAGTTCACGCCCGACTGAAAGCTGTCGCTCAATTGCACTTCGACTATCTTCGCTTCGAGTATCACCTGACGTTCGATGGAAATCTGCGAAGCTCTGAGGTAGGCGGTTACACTCTTCAGTTCGTCCGGCATGGCGCGCACCACGATAACCCCGGACATTGGACTAATCACCACGCTGCGTCCTTCATCCTTGCCGACGATCGCCTGCAATGACGCGCTCAACTCGGACCAGAAATCCGCGCTGCTGGTCATCGTCACCTTGCTGCTGTCGACGCTGTGTGCGCCGGTGCTGCCGGTGGTGGTGGTGCCGCTGCTACCGGTAGACGAACCGGTAGAGCTGTCGGATACCGACCCGGATGTTACGCGCAGTGTTGACGTGCCGGAGCGCATTCCGGTCAGGTAATTCACCTGAAAGATCCGCGTCTGTAAAGTCAGCGGCATGATGTAGATGCGGGTCCCGTCGACCTTGTAGTCGTAACCATAAATTTCGCGTATTGCTTCCAGCGCCTCGAATACCGTCACATCCTTGAGATTCAGCGTGATGCTCCCGGCAACCTCCGGATGCAGCAGCATGCTGTAACGGGTCCCCGACACGATCGCGGTGAACACCTGATTGACCGATGTGTTGTTCACCGTCAGATCAAATTTCGTGTCGAGCGGTTGATTGCCCACTTTGGGCATGGCCATCGCGAGCGGAGGTAACAACGCATCATTTGCCGCATTTGCCGCGGCGGGTTGAACGTTGCGTTGCGACGCCGCTTCCATTTCCTGTTGAATGGCATCTGCCGTGCCGTTGCGGTTGGGTGGCGTGGCGCAGCCAGCCAATAACGTTGCCGCACAAACATACATTGCGATTCTCATTTTGACTCCCCTGTTGCGAACGGCCCGGTGCTGACCTTCGTCATCCTGATATCCGGAAACAATGTCAACACCCGTCTTGCGCGGGTGTTTCTCAACACCACGCTACCTTCGTTCACTTCTACCAACTGCTCGTCGCCGTGCTTCTCCCAAAGCTCGACGGTTACCCCATCGATGATGGCCGCACGACGCGACGACGAGATGATCGTGGACTGCAGTCCTGAGGGATGCTTGTCCGCGGATGGCGCAGTAGTCGCAGCGGCACCCCCGATGATCATCTCCGGAGGGCGGGTAGGATCGGGCAGGTTCTCGGCAATCGCCGCGGACGCGTAGATGATCAGCCCGAACGCAATGGAGATGCGCGTCATACGGTCAGCCATGTCTTGTCCAGACTCAACGTATACAGCGTCAGGGTCAGCACCGAATACGGGTACTTGTCGACACTCAGGCTGGCTTCGCCCCAGAACATCTGCACCGGCATTTTTTCCAGCATGCCAACATAGCGCAGCAACTCCAGATAGCCGCCGCGCACACTGATCTGCACGCCGTGTTTGAAAATTTGTTTTTGCGGCGTGGACGGAGCTTGCGCGCCGCTGGTCTGCTGCAACGGCTGCGCCGTGGTCTCCGGCTTTTGCGGCCTGTCGATTAGCGGGCTCGCCGGCAGTGTTTTCAATTCCACCAGTTGCAAGCTGCCATTCTTGCCCAACACCTGCTTGAGCAGATCGGCCATATTTTCCGGCTCAACCAGTCTACTGCTGCGGGTCAGGAAATAGTCGTCCAGCGCACGCAATTGCTGTTTGATCTCGTCGGAACGCGCGCGCAACGGTGAATGCTCATCCTGCTGCCGGGCCTGGATCAGCGACTGTATCGATGCCTGCAACTCCTTCATCTTTTCCTGCTGCTGTATGACCTGCGCAGATAACGCTTTCTGTTTGGCCAACAGCGGATCCAGTAGCAGCGCGTTGATCAGCGCAACCAGCACAAACGCAGCCGCCAGAAATATCATCGCGCGTTCACGCAGCGACATGTCGTCAATTTTATTGCGTGCCGTGATCCAGTACTGTTTCATTTCTTGCCCTCGGATTCAGGCAACGAATACATGGTGAATTCAACATAGCGCGCCGCCGGCTGCTTGTCCTTGCCCGGATCGACTTTGGGCTGTTGCATCTGCAGCGTCGAAAAAGATTTGCCTCGCATCGCCGGCTCCTTGCCGAGGCGACGGATATAGAGCGGCAACAATTCCGGCTCCAGCACTGCACCGCTCAGGCTGATTTGCGCCGCATCGCCGGTCACCCTGAATCCGGTCAACCACAAGCCGTGAACCACCTGCCGCGAAAACGCGCTCATGTATTGCGAATAACCGGTGGTATTCCCGATCGAACCGGACTTCAGTGTTTCCACCATGCGCGTCTGCTCGACAAGATCACTTTCCAGACGCTGGACTTCAGTTTGCAGCCCCTGCATTGCCAGTTGCGGTGAATATTCCGCGGCGTAGCGGGCGAGGCGCGCCTGCTCGGCATTGAAACGCCGCGTGCTTTCCTCGGATTGCGCCTTGAGCTGGCTGACCTGGAACAACGCGTAACCGTAAAAAAACAGCGCACCCAGCACAATCAGGCCCAACGCCTGCAGCATCGTTACCAGCGAAAAATGCTTCCGCTGTTTCAGAAAAATCGGATTGAACAGATTGATTTGCTGGCTCACAAAGCGCGCCTTTCCTGACGCAACGCGGCGCCCAATGCCGGCAATGCGTGACATGCAAATTCGTGCTCGGCCAGCGCCGGTATAGCGCTGATATTCATGACCTGCGAAAGCACCAACCGCTCCACCTTCACATCCACCGCCTCGGCGAGATAATTGATCAGACCGTTGTCTTCAGGCGCACTAACCAGCACGCGGCTGACCTGCAGGTGGTTGTTCTGCCTGTCGAAATAGTCCATCGACCGTTGCAATTCAAGCTCCACCCGTTCGCGATATTGCTGGCGTGCCGCTTCATTGGCATCCTGCAGCTGACCCGCAGTGATCTCAATGCGCCGTGTCAATTGCAATTCGCCCTGCGCGGTGAACGTCATCAAACCGCCATCGTCATCGAACGCCAACACGACCAGCGCCCGGTCATTCTCCTCAAACAAGGCTGCAATATTGCGCTGTGCCATTTCGGGAATGTCGATCACATCCAGTTCAATGTTGGCCTGCTCGAACAGTGCGATGCGTTTCTGTATCGTGGTATTGGATGCGGCAATTGCGTACAGGGACTGAGAGCGATCCGATCCGTACTTGCTGGAAGGAATCTGCAGCACATCCACCGTCGCGTCGTCGATATGAAAATTCAAACCATCCTTGATTTTCCAGCGTATCGCCGTCTTCAGTTCGTTGGCAGGGACGTTCGGCGCCTCCACCAGCAGCATCTGGTATTCCCCGGGGGACAACAAGGTTGTGAAATGGTGTTTCGAAAGGTTGGCGCTGTGCCTCACCGTGTCAACCTGTGCCGCGTTCACCGGACCGGTTTCATGGTACTCGCAGCGCAACACTACCGGCATCGTCCCCGACAATTTAACCTGAGCGAGGAATATTCCATGTGCGTCGGTGCAGATGGCAAACCAACCGGCCTCACGACGTTGCGCCTTGAACAGCCTCGAGATATCCATCATTCCCATAATTAATGTGAAGATAGTTCAATAACCCATTGGTGTCAATGGTATTTTTGTATCGATTTCACAGTGAAGCTGGGCCTTGCGAGCGGCCAGCCACAAATGTGAGTTGAGTATAGCGCAGTTGTAGTTGGGCAAAGGGCGTCGTTACCGGGGCGAGTCACTGGTGTATTGGAGCAACGGAATACTGAGGTTGTTGGTGCAGACCGGTTTTAGTAAATTTCACGAAGGTAGATGAACTCATTGGCGCCCTTGTAAACGCCGAAGGTCGCCCTGCCGGTAGTGCTGGTCAGATAACTCGGCGCATTGAGCGAGACGGTTGCACTGCCGGGCTTGCCACCCGTAGCGGATATTTGAAACGTCCTGACCCCGGCAACAACTGCCGACGTACCGGGACTGCTCACCGCAACGCCGCTTCCCAGACCGCTCACGATCGTCGCAACCAGATTGCCGCCCGGAGCGGTGTTCAAGTTACTGTTAAACGAAGTCATATTGTCCGTCGTGCTGCTCACCCAACTGCCCGCCGCATTGTAGTACTGCACCGTGGCAGTAATCGGCAATGGCAGCAGCTCGGAGCCGTGTGCATTGGCTATCTTGATGCGTCCGCTTACAACCATGACCCCGCCTTCAATCGAACTGGCCGGTATCGCTCTTAATGAAATCACACCATCCCCAGCCGATTCTTCCGCTCTCAGGAAAATATTTGTCGGTGCGGTAGCCGATGCGATTGCGTACTGTTGATTAGCCGTAATTGAAACGCCCGCAGCAAAAGTATTGGCGGTAGTGACAGCCAAGGTTCCAGCCGATGGGTTATTGGTCGTTGTACTTCCCAAGGCATCCCAGGCGCCGAGCGTTACAGTGCGGGCATACGCGTTGGCATAATTCGACGTGATGCCACCCGTCAGATTCCTGGCAATCACTTGAACCGTGAACGACTGGCCGGAATAGACAAAACCATTTGATGTAGCAGGGGGACACGTAAAGCCACCCGGGCAGGGGCACGTCAAGCCAGTAGGGCAAGGCAGAGGCGCAGCCGGTGTCGGGATGAGGACGGTATCGAAATGATCCGGGATAAAACGCCCGAAGCCGCTGCTTCCGGTTGCCTGCAGGACTTCCACGCTACCGATGGAGCAGCCGTACTTGCCATCAGCGTCCGCCGTATTTGAAAAATCCAAACCTGCAGTCGTAACGCAATCATGTCCTACCTGATCAACTGCGGTAAATGTGGCGTCGTACACGGCATTCGCAGCAAGCCCGAAATTGCCTACTTCGCTGTAAGTAAAGCTGGCTCCAGTAGCTGTACCTGTGCCCACTACTGCGGCAGTGAACGCACCGCTTATTGTTCCAGAATTAGGAGAGCCGCGTACCATGCCTGCCGTGTTATCCACCACTGGTGTACTGTTATATCCCGCTACAGAAGCCGCAGTGAAGCTAAATGCCGTGCCCGCTTTGATCGATGTACCCGTTGAATTATTATTATTGGCAGACGAAGTGATCGTAAACGCGCCCGGACGTATCGCAAAACTATCCGACGAACAACCGACTGCCGGCGTATTGTCTTTTATTCTTACCTTGACGTTGGGATATGCATAGTTCGACGTGAAAGTGTAGATATGCGCTCCACTGTCTCCAGCGACATAAGTGTAAGGCGAGGGTGTCACCGTGACGCCTGCCAACGCAGCGGTTCCAGCAATGCACGCCAGTGTGCCATCTATCAAATCGACTGTTGGTGCTTTGTTATATGTCGAATTGATCGCCGTGCCGGCCGCATTCTTGGCGATCACTTTGAGATTGAACGATGCGCCTGCAAGCTTGGTGTAGATCCGGCCAGTCGTCGCACCAACCGTGGTGGTGGTTTCATACGCCTCGAATGCCGAAGGAGAAAAGCTATAACTATTCGTCGCAGTGTTATTTGCCGGTACAGTCTCCAGCGACTGCCCTCCCACCATGGGAGAATTGGTGACAGTCCCTGTGGCATTCGCGTCGACCTGCACCGTGATGGTCAAGCTCGTCGAAGCACCCACAGCCAATGACCCGGCACGAGTACAAGTCAGCACCTGACCGACCGTCGAACAATCAGTCAGGCCGGGCGGCCAGGCTCCCGTTGACCAACCCGGGCTGCTACTGTTGGGGACGTAACTCAAACCAACAGGCAAGGTATCCGTAATGGTGATCGCTCCCGGCTCCACGTTCGGGCCGATATTGGTCACGGTAAAGGTTATGGTGCTGGTCGCTCCCGGCGAAAGCGTAGTGGTCGTGTTGGAAGGATTCATCGTCAAGCTCAAGTCGGTGCCAGTGATCACCGTCCCCAGACACACGTCATCCACATGCCAATAATCCTGGTCATATCCTGAACCTGCGAGCAACGTGAAACGCATTTGGAATGCTGCACGGTTGGCATTGGCCGGGATGGCGATACTATTCGTGGTTGGTGTTGCCACCGGACAGTTGGCGCCGGCAGTCGGACACCAGATTTGACCACCCGTGCCTCCACCGACAAATGTTGTCGTCGGCACCAAAGGCGCCCAAACGCCCGCAGTGGTTGTCAGATACTCGACTACCAGATTCTCTCCTGCTTCAGGAATATCGCTGCCTGTAGTGTTGGGCACCTGGGTAACATTACCGATACCGCGCTTGACCCAGAACTGGATGTTGCCGGTCGCCGCGGTCATGTCAGTCGGCTTGGAGGTCACCGCCACCGCCCCCCAGCGTATATCCAGATCATGCGCGCCATTCTGGAAATATCTGGAACCGATGGCGGCATTGCCCGTGCCGATGAAATACCAACGCGACAAATCACCCTCGAAAGTATCACAGTAGGAACCGCTATAACTGGTCGCAGCCAGCTCGGTCACCTTGACATCATCTATGTGCCAGTAGTCGTAACCCAGCACGCCAGGCGCGCCGCCATTTGTGCCGCCAAAACCGCTGCCGCTGGGCTGCCTGAAGCGCAACTGAAAGCCACTCCACAAGGCGTCCGCCGGCAGGTCGATCACCGGACGGAATATCTCTCCCGGTATCGCATCGGTCGGGTATTGAGACAGCACCACCCAGGCTCCCGCAGAGTTCTTGTATTGCGTCTGGAACTCCTCACCGAGCAATGAAGTGAAAGGCGCAAGCACAGCATTACATCCGGCCTGATTGTTGCCGGGCCATTCGCTGAAACAGTCCGAACCGCGCCGCACCCAAAACGTCACTTGTGCCGCCGGTTTGCCCGCCAGATTGATGACCTGACTATCCACTGTCACCGTGGCCCAGCGTGTAAACATGGTTCTTGAATTGTCGTTGGCATGCGGCGCCAAGGGTAGGGTCGTGCCATTCCACGGGGGAGTGTCCGCATCAATCCCTGCGCATCCGGTATTGCCACCGG
>JBARHR010000042.1:0-12809 GCA_049799335.1 Gallionella sp.
TATTGTCTTCGTGCTCAATCCGAAGGACGCCCGTCACTATGCAAAGGACGTTGGGTTGTGTGGCAAGACAGATCGTGTGGATGCGGAAATGCTCGCGCGGATGATCGCGCGTGAACATACCAATCTACATGTCTGGATACCGCCTACACCCGAGCAACGCGAGATTGATCGATTGATCAAGCGCCGCGCCAAACTGAGTGCCTTGCGTCAGGCACTGGGCATGTCGCTCAATGGTCTGGTCGGATTTAAAGCCGATCTCAAGACTTTGAGAGTGCGCTTCAATCAGGTTATTTCGCACATTGATCAGCGCGTCAAGGCACTGATTGATTCAAGCCCGGAGCGCAAAGAACCTGTCACGCACTTGCGTACGATCACCGGAGTCGGCCCGGTCGTCAGCGCAGCGCTGGTGAACACCCTTGAGCGTATTCCCTTGAAGAACGCAGATGCCTTCGTCGCGTTCACCGGTCTGGATCCGCGACCCGACGACTCGGGTCAGCATCGCGGCAAGCGACGCCTGTCAAAACGAGGTCCGTCCGAACTGCGGCGATTGCTCTTCATCGCAGCCTTGTCAGCCATTAAGACCAAAACATGGAGGCCTATATACGAACACTATCGTGGAAAGGGATTATCCAGTACCGCGACTATCGTTATCCTGGCTCGACGCATAGCCAGAACCGCTTGGTCGATGTATACCTACAAAACCGACTTTGATCCTGGGCGACTCACAAAAGGCTTGACCTAAACCATAGAATCTTTTGGCACAGACATGTACGACAGACAGCCAATTACCACGATCTAAGCGGATCATCGATGTTGTCTAGCAGTCGACCATTAGACAGCCGCTTCTTTTAGGACTTCGGGTCTGCGTTCTGCGATTGCAATAAGAGTTTTCGCGGCACCGCTAGGCTCACGGCGACCTTGTTCCCAATCTTGTAGCGTGCGTACGGAAACACCAAGCAATTTGGCAAATGCAGATTGAGGCAAGCCGGATTTCATTCGGGCTGATACAACGGGGGGTACTGCAACCTTATGAATTTTTCCGGCACGCCCCGCTTTCATTTGCCCTACAGATTCCAGAAGTTCGGCACCCAGGTCACGCTTCGCATCACGCTTCTTTAATTCTCTCGCTGTCATGGTCATTTAATTTTCTCCTTCACCGACTTCAATATATGAGCAGGGATATTTTCTTGTTCGTTCTTCGCATAGATCAGCAACAGCCAAATCACGCCGTCCCCAAGCATGTTGTAGTAAATAACACGTACCCCGCCACTTTTCCCTGTTCCCTTGCGTGACCATCTCACTTTCCTGCACCCACCGGATCCCCGCACCACGTCACCGGTGTCATAGTGCTCGGCAATCCAGGCGGCAAATTCGCCAGGTTCTTCCTCGGTCCAATAGTCAGTAACGTATCGGCTAAATATCTCAGTTTCTGCGATGGTGAGCATGGATACATCATACGGCACTGCCGTATTATGTCAATTTAGAATTTGGAAGGCCAACTATGGTGAACGACCACTCTTCAGAGCAATATCGAATGTCAGGAATCACACCACGATTCGCCACTTCTTAGGTCGATATTACCGGCACGCCAGCTGCACTTCGCAAGTCTATTCAGCGACACTTTACCGACGGCCGCTATTCTGCACACAATTTGTTCCAGGTGCCGACGTTATGAACGTTCAGGTAGCCTTTCTGCCTTAGTAAACGTTTTGCCATGCCACTTCGTGTTCCGCTTGCACAACATAGAACAACCGGGGCGTTCTTAGGTATCTCGCCGAGTCTGCTTGCCAATTCCTGAAGGGGGATGTTAATTGTTCCAGGGGCGCTTCCATTTGCAAACTCCCCAGATGATCTGACGTCGACAAATATCGCACCGTTCTTCTTAAGCTCTGGCAGCATGGCAATGACTTTTTTTGTATTCCACCACTTGTACGCAAACCAAAGACCCAATGCGAAAAATAGCCAATATTTTTCAAGAAAGTCCGGGAAATACATATAGCTCCTTATTGGTCTGAATTGATGAAGTATCGATCGAATTAGATTGTGTCGTTTTAGTACTCTGCTTCGCGAACCTGTGGCATGCCTTCATCTTCCCAACGAGCAATACCCCCCGCAAGGTTAATCACACTTTTATAGCCCATCATTTGCAACACTGCAGCAGCCATGGCCGAACGGCCACTTGTGGCACAGTAGAGGACGATCTGCTGGTCTCGAGCTCCAGATAAAGGTGGGTAGTGTTTGGGATAACTTGAATCTGCTGCCGCTTCGATGATGCCTCTCGGCACCAGATGTGCACCGTCAATATGTCCGTGCTCAAACTCGGCGGATTCTCGTACGTCGACAAGTAAAATATCTTCCTTGGCATCCAGTTTAGCCTTGAGCTCTGCGGGTGTAATTTCAGTGATACAGGACTTGGCAGCACGGACGAAATCCATCAGGCCAAAAGGTTGTTCTGGTTTGAATAGGTTATACATTCAGTTCTTTCCTTGATAAGTCGTAATTGGTGATTTCGATATTTGAATTTGGTTGAAACATGGCGAAACACCCTTTTGATATTAGCGACGGCTAATACGGTGATGTATTGTCCCGCTGCTAGCAGATCACTTTGCGTTGCTGGGTTGGATGGCTTTTACTAGGTGTACTTTATTCGACATTAATCTCGACGGAGCTACGAGCTCTCAGCACAATAGAGTACCGATTGAACAACTGAGGGGAAAAATCCGTCAGCACGTTGCCGAGCGGTCATAGCGCCCGACATTTGGCGGAGGGCGTGAGATTCGAACTCACGAAGGGCGTAAACCCTTGCCAGTTTTCAAGACTGGTGCCTTCAACCGCTCGGCCAGCCCTCCAGAAACCGCGACATATTTTTTCCACTCCAGACTATCTGTAAAACCTGATAGTTCAGGTTGCGCAACAACGAATCCTGCTTCGTGATACCAACTAAACTGGATTGAATAATACGCAGGGCGCGCATTTTGACTGAACCCGCCCGCCCTGTCCAGAAGAACGCCATCGAATTCCTACTTGCGGACGCAATCGGCCCAATTGTTTGGCGTTTCATAAAGGCGTACTTGCTCCAACTGCAAATGATTGCCGTAGCCGTCCAGATAGGCTCGGTCGAGGACATCAAAGGCAATTCTTGCAAGATTTTCCGCGGTGGGAACAACGTCGAGAATAACGGTCTTGTGGCCTGGCAATGTCGCGAGAAAATCACAAACCAGCAGATCACCGCGATATACCAGAAACGCATGATCCCATGCGTCGACCAGCTGCGCATTCGCGATGCGCTTGACGTCGGAAAAGTCCTTCACCATCCCCTGCTCTGAAAGTCCTTCTTCGGTGATAATTTCTCCGGACAAGGTGATCTCTATCGCGTAACGGTGCCCGTGCAGATGCTTGCATTGGCTGTTGTGATTGGGAATGCGGTGTCCGGCATCGAATTCCAGTCTTCTGGTAATCAGCATGATCTTGGTTTCTATTGAAGTGGCGTGGATTATAGCTTGAACATGGCGACAGCATTTCTGAAGGCGGGCAGTTTGTAGCGATCTTTGTCGTCACCATAGCGCAATTCGACATAGCGGCGCGCGAGCCCATTCATCGCATCGGCAAGATCCGGACGGGCAACGGCAACGCGATGAGCATAGTCGATGGGCCCTTCATGAGCAGCTCGCGGCAAGCCCGCCTTCTCGAGCTTGCGGCAAAGCTTCAACCAAACCGCCTGCACCGCGTCTCGCTTCTTTACTACCAGACGACGCAGCATGACGAGCGTGACGATACCAACCAGCAGTGCCATGCCCGCGAGCATGTTGAGCGCAAGTTTTTGCCAGGTGATGTCTTCCATGCCCAGTCGCGTGAGAAAGGCGAACTGTTGCTCTGTATCGTATCCGAGCACCCATTGGTTCCACTGGTTGGCCAGTGAATCCAGGTCCAACCGCAGTTTGCGCATCCATTGCGGTGGATTGCGCGCCATGAACGGCAGCGCAGCGTTATCAGGCAGGGCCGCACTGAGTCCGCTCTGTATGCGCTCTGGGGATATCGCGGCTGTCGGGTCGACACGCACCCAGCCTCTGTCCTTCAGCCACACTTCCGCCCAGGCATGGGCGTCGGACTGGCGCAGTATGTAGTAGCCCCCCAGTTCGTTAAATTCGCCTCCCTGATAGCCGGTGACGACGCGCGCCGGAATGCCGGCAGCGCGCATTAGAAAGACGAAACTTCCCGCATAATGTTCGCAGAATCCCTGCCGGGTGGAAAACAGAAAATCGTCGACGCTGTTCTTGCCGAGCAATGGAGGTTCCAAGGTGTATTCGAACTTGTTCTGGTTGAAATAGGCGAGCGCGACGTTCACCACGGCTGCGGGGTCGTGATATTGCGCGGTCCACTGTTCTGCGAGCTGACGCGCTCCGGGATTGTAGCCGCGCGGTAAAGCAAGGGCGCGGGCCAATTGTTGCGAACTTTCGTTGAGGTTTGCACGGTATGAAAGCCGGGAAGTCGTGTTGTAACGCAACCGGCTGATAACCGGGCCTTTGCTGAGCGCCAGATTGTCCGGAGCAAGGTCTGCGGGAATGGAAAATTGCGTAGGCATATCCAATGCGAACAACCAGCGCTTGTCATGCGGCTCCAATGTGACTGAGTAGTCGATCGGCGACGACGCATCGTCAAGTTGCGGCTGTTGCATGGTGGAATAGCGTCCGCGCGTCCAGGTCGTTCCGTCGAAATCCCACAGCACCGGTCCGCGCCAGTACATCTGGTCGCGCCGCGGTACGCGATCTTTGTAGGTGACACGGAAAGCGACCGCCTCGGACAGGGAGAGTTTGCTCAGACTTCCCGGCGCCATGCTGTCGGAAAGTCCGCTGCTGGCAAACGCGTCGCGAGGCATGCCCCACAGCGGACCCTGCACGCGCGGAAACAGCACGAACAGCAGTAACGACAATGGAATCGCCTGCAACAGCAAGGTGACAGCGATACGCAAGCGCATCTTGAAGGCAACGTTGCTGGCCTGCAGTTGTACCCAAGTGGCAAGGATGATGACCAGCGTCACCATCGTGAACAGCGCTGTGGGGATGTTCTGTGAATTGAAAAAATTGGTGATGATGATGAAGCAGGATAAATAAACCAGCACGGTGGCGTCTCGCACCCGGCGCAACTCCAGCAACTTGAGTGTCGAGAGCAAAATCAGCAGCGTGACGCCAACTTCGCGCCCGAACAGGGTGCGAAAGCTGACGGCGATGGCGATCACTCCGGCCACCGTCACCAGTATCAGCAGCCAGCGCGGCGGCAGCGAATTGCCGCTGTAGGCAAGATACGCGCGCCATGACAACAACATGGCACATATGCCGCTGACCCATACTGGCAAGTGCTCCGCATGCGGCGCGCTGACCAGCAGAATGCAGGCTACCAGACCGAGAACCAGCGTCCTGCCCAGGTCTGCATCGTGACCGCGCTCAAACAACCGGCTTTTGGCGGCACTAGTAATCACGGATTCCCACTGCTACCGAACAACGCCAACTTCCGCAGGCACGCTGAACGATGTTGCAGATTGTGTTGCGGTGCGATTTCACCGTCCGGGAGGCGCAAGCCATAGGACAAGCCCTGGCTATCCGCATCCAACACCCAGCGCGCAAGCAGTTCCAGCCTGTGTTCCTGCCCAATGTTTGGCGTATGCGACCAATCCAGCCACAATTCCTGACCCTCGACTGCGGAGAACTGTTTGACCTGCAACCCTTGTTCGCGCGCCAACGCTTTCCACGCAATACGTGACAAGCCGTCGCCTGTCACGTAGCCGCGCAACCCGGAAAAATCTTCGTCACCTCTTTTGACTATCCTGCCGATTCCATGCTGCCCGGATATCGGCGGCAAGGGTTGCGGCAAGGCGGGTTTCGGATACACCAGTGCGCGCACATCAAAATGAATGTAGCTCCATGCGTGAAATAGGCCTAACGGAAACTCCGTATACAGCGACAAGCGACCGCTATCCAGCCAACCCCGCTTCGGTGCCGGTATGGCAAGCCGCACAACGGTGCCACATTGCGCGGGCAGATCAAACATGGTGCGGTTTCCGTCGTCATCGTGCAGATGTATCTGGTAGCGCTCCATGGCGCTCGGATTGTTGAAGTGGAACACGAAGGCTGCATGCTCGCCGGCGAATACCGGTTCGATATTTCCGGCGTGAATTTCCAGTTGTGAAAGATTGCGGAACGCATGCAGCATGGTCAAGCCTGCGGTCGTGGAAAGCAGGAAGGTAAGAATGTAACCTAGGCTGAGGTTGTAGTTGATGTCGCCGAGCAACATCAGCACCAGCACGAAGGCAAAACCGAAACCCTCTCGCGACGGGAGGATGTAGATGCGGCGCTGGGTGAGGACTACGGTACCGGTTTCGACGGTGCGCCGGAATGCCCAGTTGCGGAATTTATGTCGGAAGGCGGCGAACACGTCAGGGGATCGCCACCGCCTCGATCAGTTCTTTCGCCAGCTTGTCACCGTCGGAGATTTGAATGTCCTGTGCGCTTTGCAGGCGGTGACTGGCAATGCCCGGCAACACCGCCTGAATGTCTTCAGGAAGCACGGCACGCCGTTCGTCCAACAGCGCCCAGGCGCGTGCGGCAGCGAGCAGGGAAATCCCGGCACGCGGGGACAGTCCGTGGACGTAACGCGCCGAGCTGCGGGTATAGCTGAGTATGTCCTGCACGTAGTCGAGTAGCGCTGCGGATACATTTACCTCGCGCACCTGCTGCTGCAGTGCGAGCAATTCTGCGGTTTCCAGCTGCGGCGTCAATCCGGCGATGATTTCGCGGCGGTCGATACCGGACAACAATCCGCGTTCGGCCTGCGCGTCCGGATAACCCATCTGGATGCGCATCAGAAAACGGTCCAGTTGCGATTCAGGTAGCGGGAAGGTACCCACCTGATTGGAGGGATTTTGTGTAGCGATGACAAAGAACGGCACGGGTAAGGGGCGTGTCGTTCCTTCTATGGTGACTTGTTGCTCTTCCATGGCCTCCAACAGCGCGCTTTGCGCCTTGGGCGTGGCGCGATTGATCTCGTCGGCCAATATCATCTGGGAAAAAATCGGGCCGTGATGGAACTTGAATTCGCCGCTGCTCTGATTGCCGGTCGCCCGCTGAAATACAGAAACGCCGAGAACGTCGGCAGGCATCAGATCGCTGGTGAACTGGATACGCTGGAATCGCAGGCCCAAGGTGCGCGCGATTACATGCGCAAGCGTGGTCTTTCCGACCCCTGGCATGTCCTCGATAAGCAGATGGCCGCGTGCCAGCAGGCACGCGATGGCCAGACGAATTTGTTTCGGCTTGCCAAAGATGACCTGTTCAGCCTGAACGATGACACGTTTCAATGGTTGGCTCATGTTGAATATAGGTTTGCGCCGGTCTATCGCGTAAAGGCCGAGTGAATAGCCGCGTTCATCGTCGGCCGATGTGCTTCAAAACAAGATCGCGGCTACCACTTTGCGATCCTCCGCCACCAGGATATTGTAGGTTCGGCAAGCGGCAGGCGTATCCATGCATTCCAGTCCGATACCCGCTTCGGTAAGCGAGCGATACAGCCGTGGATGGGGAAATTGCTGCTTATTACCGGTGCCAAGCAACAGTACGTCCGGCTTGAGCGCTGCAAGAAAGGCGAAATGCGCCTCGTTCAAATTTTCGAACTTTTGCACGATCCAGTCACTCCGGACCTGGTCGGAAGACACCACGATGCTACCGGTGTAGCGCTCGTCATTGACCGCAACGTAGTCGCTACCGTATGCCGTGAACAGTTTGGTGTCGCCAAGTTTGGCGAGGTGTAGTTTCAAGGCGAAATCTCCGTTGTGGATGCTTGCATTTGCTGCGCAGGGAGCGCACAGGTAAAATCGCGCTCTTCGCTGATTTGTGGCTGATTCTATCACCGACTGTATCAAGTTTGAGTGATGAGCCCGCTGGCGACTTAACCAGAGTGGAATACCGTGAAACCCATACTCAAATCGACCAAGCTTTCCAACGTCTGCTATGACATACGCGGTCCAGTAATGGAGCGCGCCAAGCAGATGGAGGAGGAAGGCCACCGCATCATCAAGCTGAACATCGGCAATCTGGCGCCATTCGGGTTTGAGGCGCCGGAAGAAATCCAGCAGGACGTGATACTGAATCTGCCCAACTCATCCGGTTATTCCGACTCCAAGGGGCTGTTTGCGGCGCGCAAAGCGATCATGCATTATTGCCAGTCCAAGAAGATTCCGGGTGTCGGGCTGGACGACATCTACATTGGCAACGGTGCGTCCGAGCTGATCGTGATGGCGATGCAGGGACTGCTCAATACCGGGGATGAAGTGCTGATCCCGACGCCGGATTATCCGCTATGGACCGCAGCCGTGACGCTTGCTGGAGGTACGCCGCGCCACTACATCTGCGACGAAAACAGCGGCTGGATGCCGGACCTTGCCGACATGCGCAAGAAGATTACGCCGAACACCCGCGCAATCGTCATCATCAATCCGAACAATCCAACCGGCGCGCTTTATTCGGACGAACTGCTGCGCGAAGTCGTGGCGATTGCGCGCGAACATGATCTGATCATCTTTGCTGATGAAATCTACGACAAGATGCTGTACGACGGTGCGACGCATACTGCGATCGCCTCGCTGGCAGACGACGTGCTGTTTGTTACGCTCAATGGCTTGTCAAAGAATTATCGTGCGTGTGGCTATCGCGCCGGCTGGCTGGTCGTGTCCGGTGAAAAGAAGCACGCGCAGGATTACATCAACGGCCTGACCATCTTGGCGTCGATGCGACTGTGCTCGAACGTGCCGGGGCAGTTCGCGATACAGACGGCGCTGGGCGGCTATCAGAGCATTGATGATCTGGTCGCGCCTACCGGCAGGCTGTGCAAGCAGCGCGATCTGGCTTACAAGCTGCTAACAGAGATTCCCGGCATTACTTGCGTCAAGCCCAAGGCCGCACTGTATTTGTTCCCGCGTTTTGATCCGAAAATATATCCAATCAAGGACGACCAGAAATTCATACTTGATTTGCTGGAAACGGAAAAAGTGCTGGTGGTCCAGGGTAGCGGGTTCAACTGGATACATCCCGATCACATTCGCGTTGTATTCCTGCCTACGGTAGACGATCTTACCGATGCGATGGGACGCATTGCACGCTTTCTGGAGCATTACCGCAAGCGGCACGGAACGAACTAGCGAAGTCATCCCCGCGCAGCGGGACAAGAAAGTAAGGTATTTTAAATTAGGACGCTGGATTTTCGCCTGCACCCGCAAGGGGTACGCCGTGGTTGTAACAGGCTAAAGCCACAACAACACATGCAGCGCGGCAATGACGGCATTAATGAGATAAGGTGATTTCCAATGAACATGAAACCAATCAACGTAGGTCTGTTAGGCATCGGTACTGTTGGCGGCGGCACATACACCGTGCTGCAGCGCAATGCTGAAGAGATCACCCGCCGTGCCGGTCGTCCGATCCGCATCACCGTGGTCGCAGACAAGAATACCGAACTGGCGAAGAAGGTCACTGGCGGTTCGTGCCGCATCACCGACGATGCATTCGCCGTGGTTGCCGACCCGGAAGTTGACATTGTCATCGAGTTGATCGGCGGCTATGGCGTGGCGAAGGAACTGGTGATGAAAGCCATCGCCAACGGCAAGCATGTGGTTACGGCAAACAAAGCGCTGCTGGCGACACACGGCAATGAAATTTTCCTGGCTGCGCAAGACAAGGGTGTAATGGTGGCTTTTGAAGCCGCAATTGCCGGCGGCATTCCTATCGTCAAAGCGTTGCGCGAGGGATTGACCGCGAACCGTATTGAGTGGATCGCCGGCATCATCAACGGCACCACCAACTTCATCCTATCCGAAATGCGCGACAAGGGATTGAGTTTCCATGTAGTGCTGAAGGAAGCGCAGCGTCTCGGTTACGCGGAAGCAGACCCGACCTTCGACATCGAAGGGGTGGACGCGGCGCACAAGATCACACTGCTGTCTTCGCTGGCATTCGGTATCCCGGTGCAGTTCGACAAAGCGCATATCGAGGGCATTTCCACACTGGACGCAGTAGACATCAAATACGCCGAACAATTGGGCTATCGCATCAAGTTGTTGGGAATTACAAAGCGCATGCCCGAAGGTATAGAGTTGCGCGTGCACCCTACCCTGATTCCAACCAAACGGCTGATTGCTAATGTCGAGGGCGCGATGAATGCGGTGCTGGTGCATGGAGACGCGGTCGGCGCCACGTTGTATTACGGCAAAGGCGCCGGCGCCGAACCCACGGCCAGCGCAGTGATCGCCGATCTGGTTGACGTAACGCGCATGCATACCGCCGATCCCGGAAATCGCGTACCGCATCTGGCTTTTCAACCCAATGCAATGGCCGATTTGAAGATATTGCCGATGGACGAAGTCACCACCAGCTACTACTTGCGCTTGCGCGTTCAGGACAAACCGGGCGTTCTCGCGGATATCACGCGTATCCTCGCCGACGAGCAGATTTCCATTGATGCGGTGATACAGAAGGAACCTGAAGAAGGCGAAGAACAGGCCGACCTCATCATGCTCACCCACCAGACGCGCGAGAAGCGCATCAATGCAGCAATCAAGAAAATAGAATCGCTGGGCGTGGTGGCAGGTCGGGTGACCAAGCTGCGACTGGAAGAACTGGGCAAGTGATAGGTCCGCCCCCGACTACCCGATTCCAGGGCAGGCGGTGGCGGGAATCCAGTTGAATTACTTACTCCGCGTGGCGGGAACGACGGTTTTACAGAGATCACTATGAAATATATTTCCACACGCGGTAACACGCCCGCAAGAACCTTTACCGAAATCCTGCTTGGCGGCCTCGCGCCGGACGGCGGACTCTATCTGCCGGAACATTATCCGCAGGTGACACGCGCCGAGTTGGATGCTTGGCGAGCGATGTCGTATGCCGATCTTGCCTATGCGGTGCTGTCAAAATTCGCTACCGATATTCCCGCCAATGACCTCAAGGCCATCATCGCCAAGACCTACACCGCCGGGGTCTACAGCAACGGTCGTGCCAACAGCGATGCGGCGCAGATCACCCCGCTCCGCACGCTGGCGCCAGGACTGCATATCCTCGAGCTTTCCAACGGGCCAACGCTGGCGTTCAAGGACATGGCGATGCAGCTGCTGGGAAATCTTTTCGAATACGCACTGGCAAAACAGCACGAAGAGTTGAACATACTCGGCGCAACCTCCGGAGATACCGGATCAGCCGCCGAATATGCAATGCGCAGCAAGCGTGGAATTCGCGTGTTCATGCTCTCACCCAACGGCAAGATGTCGGCATTCCAACGTGCGCAGATGTATTCGCTGCAGGATGAGAACATCCATAACATCGCGATCAACGGCATGTTCGACGATGCACAGGACATGGTGAAAGCGGTCTCGAACGACCATGCGTTCAAGGCGAAATACAAGATCGGCACAGTCAATTCAATCAACTGGGCGCGCGTCTCGGCGCAGGTCGTGTATTACTTCAAGGGCTACTTCGCGGCGACGCAATCCAATGACGAGCAGGTTGCGTTTTCCGTCCCTTCCGGAAATTTCGGCAACATCTGCGCCGGGCATATTGCGCGCATGATGGGCTTGCCGATAGGACAGTTGATACTGGCGACCAACGAAAATGATGTGCTCGACGAATTCTTCCGCACCGGCATCTACCGCCCTCGCGGAACGGCACACACTTACGAAACCAGCAGCCCGTCGATGGATATTTCCAAGGCAAGCAACTTTGAACGCTTCGTGTTCGATCTGGTCGGGCGTGATGGCGGCAAGGTGCGCGAGTTCTGGAGCAAAGTGGATGCCGGGTCTGCACCCGATGCTGCCGCGTTCGACATCAAGGGCACCGAGTACTGGAACGCTTTGTCGAAATTCGATTTCGCCTCCGGGAAAAGCTCGCACATCAACCGCCTCAATACCATCCGCGAGGTATGGGAGGAATACGGCGTGATGATCGATACCCATACGGCGGACGGACTCAAAGTCGGGCTCGAACAACGGCGACCAAACCTGCCATTGATTTGCCTTGAAACCGCGCTCCCAGCCAAGTTCGCAGAAACCATACACGAGGCATTGGGTTGCGAACCGGAACGCCCCGCGTCCATGAATGGCCTCGAAGAATTGCCGCAACGCTGCGTGGAAATGAATGCGGATGTTACCAAGTTGAAGGCATTCATTGCGGCCAACGTACCGTAAGAATAATACCAAATTGGTCTAACGATTTCGCTCTGCATTAACGAGCGACATTTCTGATCTGAACTTAGATTCATGGGAATTTTTGCCTCGGGGCCGCAAGGAATATGATCAACATCATCCTTTTCATATTCTGTTTCGTCGTCGGCGTGCTGTTGCACCACTCAAAACGCATGCCGGTCAACTCGCATGCGGTACTCAACAGCTTCATCATTCACGTCTCACTACCCGCACTGACCTTATTGTATGTACATGACTTGAAAATCAGCGGGGTTACCGCATTTATCGCAGGCATGGCCTGGCTGTTTTTCGGACTTGCCGCTGGGTTTTTCTGGCTGATCGGCCGCTGGCTGAATCTGTCGCGAGGTACTGTTGGTGCGCTGATGCTGACCGGTGGACTGGGCAACACCTCTTTTCTCGGCTTGCCGATGATCGAGGCCTATTACGGAAAAGAAGGGTTGACTACCGGCATCGTCATTGATCAACTAGGTTCGTTTCTGGTGCTGTCGACTCTGGGTGTTATGGTGGCCGGAATCTACTCATCGGGACGCCCGTCAGTCCGCGTCATGGTAAAACGCATCGCGAACTTCCC
>JBARHR010000043.1:0-14620 GCA_049799335.1 Gallionella sp.
GGGCAAAGGATATCTGGACTATTCGGCGACCTGTGAGGTGACCGCCGGAAAAATGCGTTTCCCGGTCTATCACCTGACACTGGGCAACCCGGATCCGACACTGCCGGCAATCGGATTCTTCGGGGGAATTCACGGACTGGAACGAATAGGCACCCAGGTGTTGTTGTATTTTTTGCGCGGACTGATTACCCGACTTGCGTGGGACAAGAGCCTGCATCACTTGTTGCAGGATGTGCGACTGGTATTCATGCCGTTGATCAACCCCGGCGGGATGTGGCAATCAACACGATGCAATCCGCGCGGAGTAGACCTGATGCGTAACGCCCCCATTGAGTCGGAGAGCAAGGTGCCGTTTATGCTCGGTGGGCAGCGCTTTTCGCGTCACCTCCCATGGTACCGGGGCGAGGCGGACGCTGAAATGGAACGGGAAAACCAGGCGTTGTGCCGAACCGTCGAATCGGAGTTGCTGTCACGACCGTTCAGTATCGCAGTAGATTGTCATTCCGGATTTGGTTCGCGTGATCGGGTATGGTTTCCTTTCGCTCACAGCAGGCAACCAATCGAAAACCTGTCCGACATTTACGCGCTTGAGGAGCTGTTTCACAGGAATTTTCCCAATAACAAATATTTGTTCGAGCCGCAGAGCAATCAATACAGCACGCACGGCGATATTTGGGATTACCTGTATTTGCAGGCGCAACAGGATAAGGGCAAGGTGTTCTTGCCGCTTACGCTGGAGATGGGATCCTGGCTGTGGGTCAAAAAAAATCCGCGGCAGATATTTTCGCGTGAAGGTATTTTCAATCCCTCGGTACAGCATCGCCTGCACCGCGTCTTGCGCGGGCATTCCGTGTGGCTTGATTTCTTGATGCGCGCCGCGTCAAGTCATGAAAATTGGATGGTCACGGGGCTTCAACGTAGAACGATTCAGGAGCGCGCAATTGCGCGCTGGTATCGATCATGACGATTTGGGTCCTGTTGCGCGGGTTGATGCGCGAATCGCGTCACTGGGGAGAGTTCCCGATACGTTTTAAGGAAGCTGTCGCTTGCGAAGCGGTTGTACCTCTGGACTTTCCGGGAAATGGAAGACTGCATCACCTTAAAAGCCCGAGTAGAGTTACGGAGATGGTTGATTCCGTTCGTGCGCAACTGCTTGATCTCGGCCATCTACCGCCATACTGTGTATTGGCGCAATCGCTTGGGGCGATGGTATCGGTGGCCTGGAATGAGCGATTTCCCGGGGAAATCGAGAAACTGGTTCTGATCAATACAAGCTTGGCGCCATTCAATCCTTTCTATCATCGATTACGTCCGGAAAATTACCCCGGCCTAATCTGGACAATGCTCTTTGGCAGCATGGCTAACCGTGAAAGGCTCATACTGGATGTCACCAGTAATCTGCGCCGTCTTGAGAATGGACAAACTGTACTGATGCAATGGATCGGATATTCAGTTCAGGCCCCGGTCGCGCGGAAAAATATACTGCGGCAATTGTTAGCCGCAGCCACGTTTCGGGCAAAAGTGAACAAGCCCAGCATTCCAGTGTTGTTGCTGGCCAGCGAGCACGACAGACTGGTTGATGTCAAGTGTTCGCACGCGTTGGCCAAATTCTGGGATTGTCCCATCCTGATGCATCCCGCCGCAGGACACGATTTGCCGTTGGATGACGCTGAATGGGTTTTACATCAGTGCGTGCAATGGCAACCGCGAAGGAACAGGTAACGTTCGGCGAATTAAGACTGGACCGTCGTTGGGTTACCGGGAACGCCATGTCGGCCACCAGAGGCGGCGTCCGAAAAAGTGTTACAACGCAGCCCCTGCAACGAATGTTAATAACCATGCATTGCGTCAAACGCGTTCAGCTGCGGGTTAATGCTAAGGTTGAGTCTGGCGCCTAGCAAGTTCACACCGAGCTGAAAGCATGTATGCTCAGAAACTCATTAGCTGCCGTTTTGGGAAATGGCGCAAAGTCGAGCGGACAGGAACGATAGGCAATTATTTCTTACGTGGTGCAATCAGGTCGGTTATCGTGCCCTCGGCCATTTCTGCGGCAAAGCACACTGTTTCGGACAGCGTAGGGTGAGGATGAATCGACAAGCCTATGTCTTCCATGTCCGCACCCATTTCCAACGCAAGGACCGCTTCTGCGATCAGTTCGCCAGCGTTTACGCCAACGATGCCCGCGCCCAGTATCCGGCGGGTTTTCGGATCGAGCAGCACCTTGGTCGAACCTTCGTCCCTCGCAATCGACAAGGCGCGTCCCGAAGCGGCCCAGGGAAACGCAGCTTTTTCATATTCGATTCCCTGTGCTTTAGCCTGAGTTTCGGTAAGCCCCATCCATGCTATCTCGGGATCTGTGTAGGCCACCGACGGGATCGTCAACGGTTCGAAGGCAGCGTGATGTCCGGCAATGACCTCGGCGGCAACTTTTCCTTCATGCACGGCCTTGTGCGCCAGCATCGGGTCCCCTACGATGTCACCGATCGCAAAGATGTGTGAAACATTGGTGCGCATCTCCACGCTGACCGGAATAAATCCGCGTTCATTGACCACCACACCCGCTGCATCTGCGCCAATGTCGCGACCGTTAGGACGACGACCGACCGCCATCAGTACCCTGTCGTACAGTTGCGGCTCGGGGGCTTGCTCGCCCTCAAAGGTAACTTTAAGTCCAGACTTTTGTGTTTCGATTTTGCTTACTTTGGTCTTCAGGTAGATGGCCTCATAGCGTTTTTCAATGCGCTTATGCAGCGGCTTTACCAAATCGCGATCCGCGCCGGGTATCAGCCCATCTGCCAATTCGACTACAGATATTTTGCTGCCTAACGCGTCATACACGGTCGCCATTTCCAGGCCGATGATGCCTCCACCGATGATCAGCATGCGCTTGGGAACGTCTTGCAGCTGCAAGGCACCAGTCGAATCGATGATGCGCGGATCGTCATACGGAAAACCTGGTATGCGCGCAACATTGGAGCCCGCCGCAATGATCGCACTGTCAAAGCTGATCGTTTTGTTGCCGTCTATGCAATCTACACTCAAATGATGCGGCGAGGTGAATCTTGCAGCACCTTGCACTACCCGCACCTTGCGCTGCTTGGCCAAAGCGGACAATCCACCGGTCAATTTGCTGATTATGCTTTCCTTCCAGCTGCGAATTTTGTCTATGTCTATCCTGGGTTGCGCGAAGGTGACCCCGTGATGCCCGACTTCATCGGCTTCACTGATTACTTTTGCGACATGTAACAGGGCTTTTGACGGAATACATCCAACGTTCAGGCACACTCCACCCAAGCGAGGGAACTTCTCGACCAGTACCACCTGCTTGCCCAAGTCGGCGGCGCGAAATGCAGCCGTATAACCGCCAGGACCTGCGCCCAAAACCAGTACCTCCGCGTGAATATCGCCTTTGGCAAACGACTCGTTTACGGGTATATCAGACGATGCCGGAGCGGAAATGACCGGGCCTTGAGCGTCGGGTGTTGCGGCAGCCGCTGCGGCAGTTGTTGAGGGGAGCTCGATGGCGGTCACTGCTTCATCGCTGGTTTCTATGGTCAATATCATGGATCCTTTGGAAACCTTATCGCCGACTTTGACTTTGAGAGATTTCACAGTCCCGGTGGCCGGACTTGGGACTTCCATGGCTGCCTTGTCGGTTTCCAGCGTGATCAGGGATTGCTCGGCAGTTACCGTCTCGCCAGCATTTACGAAAACCTCAATGATGGCGACATCCTTGAAATCACCGATGTCCGGTACTTTTACGTCTATGGTATGACTCATGGTAGCTTGTCCTTGGTAGTAGTTGTTTAGTTCCGAACTTGACCGTTGCCCAGCACGACAAATTTTTGCGACGTCAATCCTTCCAACCCGACGGGGCCACGCGCATGTATCTTGTCCGTGGAGATTCCGATTTCCGCGCCGAGGCCATATTCGAAACCGTCCGCGAAGCGAGTCGACGCGTTGACCATTACAGAACTGGAATCGACTTCCCGCAGGAAGCGCATCGCCTTGGTGTAATTTTCGGTGACGATGCTGTCGGTGTGTTGCGAACCATATTGGTCAATATGGGCGATTGCTTCGTCTAGCCCCGCAACTATGCGTATCGCAAGAATCGGCGCGAGATATTCCGTAGTCCAATCGTCCTGCGTGGCTGGCTTCATTTGCTTGATCAGCGCGCATGCCTCGGCGTCACCGCGCATCTCGACATTCTTGTCTTGATAAATTTTACAAAGGTCAGGCAATACTCCAGCGGCAACGCTACGCGAAACAAGCAAGGTTTCCATCGCATTACATACGCCGTAGCGATGTGTTTTCGCGTTGTCGGCGATGCGAATCGCCATGTTCAAGTCGGCCTCGTCGTCAATATAGACATGACAGACGCCGTGCAAATGCTTGATTACGGGTATTTTCGATTCATTGGATACGCGTTCAATTAAGCCCTTGCCGCCACGCGGCACGATCACGTCAACAAATTTTGTCATGGTGACAAGTTCGCCAACTGCGGCGCGATCTGTGGTGGCAACGACCTGAACTGCGGTTTCAGGCAGGCCCGCAGATTTTAGTCCGGCATGTACGCAGCCAGCGATGGCCTGATTTGATTTGATGGCTTCCGACCCCCCGCGCAAAATCGCGGCGTTACCCGACTTCAGGCACAGTCCGGCCGCGTCCGCAGTTACATTTGGGCGGGATTCATAAATAATGCCAACGACACCGAGCGGAACGCGCATCTTTCCGACCTGAATTCCGGAGGGGCGGTAGTTCAGGTCAGTAATTGAGCCAATCAGATCCGGCAGCTGCGCAATTTGCAGTAAACCTTCCGCCATGCTGGCTACCGTTTTTTCGTTCAGCACCAACCGGTCTATCGACGCTGCGTCCAATCCTGCGTCACGCGCTGCAGTAACATCAAGCGCGTTGGCTGCAAGCAACTCGGGGAGTCGATTCTTCAGGAAAGCTGCGATTTCTGTAAGCGCGTGATTCTTGGTTGAGGTATCCGCCAGCGCCATGGTGCGCGAAGAAAGGCGTGCCGCGACGCCCAAGTCGTGCATATATTTTTTTGTGTCAAACATTGTGTAACCCTTGAAACGAACAGGGGGCATTTTAACCCAAGTGCTAAAATAGGCGTTTTCTTAAGTATACAAAGCGGTATGTCAGACATTCTCAACAAGATTCTCGCGGTAAAAGCGCAAGAAGTGGCCGCTGCTAAACCCGACAAACCCTTACATCAAATGCGACTCGAAGCCGAACAAGCTGGCCCAGTGCGAGATTTTGTCGGCGCCATTCGTGCCAAAATTAATGCGGGTCAACCCGCGGTGATAGCGGAAATAAAAAAAGCCAGTCCGAGCAAGGGCATATTGCGTGCAGACTTTTCACCGGCACTGATTGCGGCGAGCTACGCCGAGTCAGGTGCGGCCTGTTTGTCGGTTCTGACCGACGAACAATTCTTTCAGGGAAGCAGCTCCTATCTCCAGGAAGCACGTTCTGCCTGCGATTTACCGGTACTGCGCAAGGATTTTATTGTCGACGAGTACCAGATTTACCAGGCCAAGGCGATGGGCGCTGACGCGATTCTTCTTATTGTGGCAGCGCTGCTGCCCAAGCAGTTGCAGACATTTGAATCGTTGGCTCAAACCTTGGGCATGTCGGTGCTGGTTGAAGTGCACGATAGCGCGGAGTTGAAAGTCGCACTGCAACTAAGCACGCCCTTGATTGGAATAAATAACCGCGATCTGCGCACCTTTGAAGTGAGTCTGCAGACGACTATAGATATGTTGCCGCGTATTCCAGCAGATCGTATCGTGATCACCGAAAGCGGCATTCTTAACTCCGACGATGTCCGGCTGATGCGAAAGAATCAGGTGCATGCCTTTCTGGTGGGCGAGGCCTTCATGCGTGCAGATGATCCGGGCGCGGAGCTGGTAAGAGTGTTTGCCTGAAGCTGATGTTGAGGGAGGTTTCCAAATGAATTTTGATCGTCTGATCGTTGAATTTGACAGGGGACTGCGCACATTGTTCAGCAAGGCGCATAGCGTGCGTCCCTATCCCGATGAGCATCTTGCTGAGGGGCCGCTGGATGAGATAGAAAGGAAGAAGGCGGCTGCTTTGATGCGGGTGAATCACAGCGGCGAAATTTGCGCGCAAGCGCTGTATCAGGGACAGGCGCTGACTGCCCACGATCCGCTAGTGCAGCAATCCCTTTATCGTGCCGCGCAGGAAGAAACTGAACACTTGGCATGGACAGCCAGGCGTGTCCATGAATTGGGTGGGCATTTGAGCTGGCTAAATCCAATCTGGTATACCGGTTCATTGGCGATGGGCGCTTTTGCGGGAATGCTCGGAGACAGATGGAATCTGGGATTTCTGGCCGAAACAGAACGACAGGTAGGACAACACCTGCAGAGTCATATGGATCGTTTGCCTAAGGGGGATGAAAAAAGTCGCGCAGTTGTTGCTCAGATGGCAATTGACGAGGCCGCGCACTCGGAGATGGCAATATCTCTCGGTGGTACAAATTTGCCTGGCCCAATATCGGCAGCAATGAAATTGAATGGCAGGGCTATGACCAGTACATCATACTGGGCCTAACTCCGAGCAACAGGCAATCGTAATGCCGGAAGTTTCCTTTAGCCTCGCAAGGCTTCCTGAATTACTTCGAAATCGTGAGTAATCGCTGCGGTCTGCCCGAGCATGATGGAGGCAGAGCAATACTTCTCCGCCGATAGCTTGATCGCCTTTTCGACGACTTCAGGCTTGACGTCCGTGCCCGTCACGACAAAATGCATGTGAATTTTGGTAAACACCTTCGGATCCGTATCGGCGCGCTCCGCATGAAGTTCGACGTAACAATCAGTAATTTTTTGGCGACTTTTCTTCAGGATGCTGACCACGTCAAAGCTTGTGCAGCCGCCAGCGCCAAGCAGCAGCATTTCCATAGGTCTTGGGCCCAGATTACGTCCTCCCGCTGCGGGCGATCCGTCCATCAACACTGCGTGATTGCTTTCGGTTTCGCCCAGGAACGAGACCTGTTCCACCCATTTGACACGCGCTTTCATTTGCTTCCTTTCCAATTACTAATCGTCCGCGAACAACAACTTTAACCGATACCAGGCCAATCCGATGACTTCGTGTGCAAAAATTTCGCTGTCACGCAGCGCTACGGCGCGGGGTAGGAACGCGAGCAGCGTGGTACGGTAGCGCGTTGAAAAGGCGACCGGCGCCTCGATTACCTCGAAACCGGCGTGGCGAAAGGCAAGCGCAGCACGCGGCATATGCCAGGCATGTGTGACGAGGAAGATTCGGGTAACGCCGGCAGGCCGCAGAATCTTGAAAGATAGTCGCGCATTTTCCATGGTGTTGGCAGATTCCTCTTCGATCCATCTTACCGGCACATGGAAATCCTGCTGGAGCGCGGTACGCATTTGCTGCGCCTCCGGCAGCGGATTGCCCAACGGGTTGCCACCCGTCACCATTATCGGTGTTCCGTCAAGGCGATGAAGTCTTGCGCCATAGCGCAGTCGTGGTAAGGATGCGTCACTGACCGTGTCTACGCCACCATATTCTGGCGATCGGGAATACGTTCCGCCGCCCAGAATGACGATGGCGTCAGCTCCCGGATGAGCACTCGGCAATGCGTCAGTCGAAGATTCCAGAAGATGTAGCGAACCTTCCGCGAAAAACGGAGTGGCGGCAATCCACAGAAGTAAGAAAGAAGTGATTACTACAGGCTTCCCGAGTTTATTGTCGCGGTAAGACAATGTGATTCCCACTGCCAACAGGAGCAATAAGCTTAGCGGCGGCAACAGTAGTGTCGCAACGATGTTGGTGATGAACCACGACACGTTTGAATCCAATCCTTTTTAACAATGTTGATGCGCAATCTCCGGCAAGCTGCGATGATAGCAATTAATCGATTGCGGGGATTTCCCAAATGAGCCACTTGTAACGCGGCAATGATTTTGACTGGCTTGCCGATTGTTTGGGCGATGCAGCTGCACCGACGCGCGTCAGCGGATAGTGGAATTGCGCTGTCGCACCGCCAAAATATTCCGATACAAGTCGTGTAAATAGCGTTTGACAGGCTAGCATTGGCTGCACTAGAATGCGCCCCCTTTCGAAGTTTACATTATTGAATATTTAGGAATTGTGGCCATGAAAACATTTTCCGCCAAGGCACAGGACGTGCAGCACGATTGGCTTCTGGTAGACGCAGCAGACCAGGTGCTGGGTCGTTTGGCCTCGCAGATTGCGTCGCGTTTGCGCGGTAAGCACAAGGCGATATATACGCCTCACGTGGATACAGGCGACTTCGTCGTTGTGGTTAACGCGGGCAAACTGCGCGTTACCGGCAACAAATCCGAAGCCAAGTTGTATCATCGTCACACAACCTATCCGGGTGGCCTGTACACAACAAATTTTGCCAAGATGCAGGCACGTCATGCGGGCCGCGTTCTGGAAAAAGCAGTTAAGGGTATGTTACCGAAGGGACCGCTGGGTTATGCGATGCTCCGCAAGATGAAAGTTTATGCGGGAGCCACACATCCTCACGAGGCACAGCAGCCCAAATCAGTCAATTTGTTGAAGACCCGCTAATTTTTTGAAAGTACATTCATGAGCGTTAGTTATAATTATGGTACCGGTCGCCGCAAGAGTGCGGTGGCGCGCGTGTTCATCAAAGCAGGCAAGGGCGACATCGTGGTAAACGACAAGCCGGTTGACGTATTCTTTTCACGGGAAACCGGACGTATGGTTGTACGTCAGCCGCTCACGCTAACCGAAACTTTGGACAAGTTCGACATTATGGTGAACGTCAGTGGTGGAGGTGAGTCCGGTCAGGCAGGTGCGGTGCGTCACGGAATTACTCGCGCCCTGATTGATTATGACGCTACGTTCAAGACTGTTCTGAAACAGGCCGGTCTGGTGACACGCGATGCACGCGAAGTAGAGCGCAAGAAAGTCGGCCTGCGCAAGGCTCGCCGTCGTAAGCAGTTCTCCAAGCGCTAAGTATTTTCGGTTCCGGCGTATGCCGGGACATTGGAAACAAAAGACCGCCTTGAGGGCGGTCTTTTGTTTTGTCTGGCGCGTTTGAAACACATCTAAATTATCCGGACTATGTGCCGTCGCGGACGAACGGTCCGAGAGCAGCGGATGATTTGTTGTAGAATGCTTATGTATATTTTTGAAAGAAGCGATGATCAAGGTCGGCATAGCGGGGGGTACCGGATACACAGGCGTAGAGTTGTTGCGTCTGCTAGCTATGCATCCCCAGGTGGCGATACAAGCCGTTACTTCTCGGTCTGATGCGGGTACGCCGGTAAGCGGAATGTTCGCAAGCCTGCGTGGCTATGTTGACGTACCGTTCACCCATCCGGACCAATCCGCACTGGAACGATGCGATCTGGTGTTTTTTGCAACGCCCAACGGAATAGCCATGCAGCAAACGCGCGATTTGCTGAATGCGGGAGTCAAGGTAATCGACCTTGCGGCAGACTTCCGTTTGCAGGATATCCCTACTTGGGAAAAATGGTATGGCATGGCTCACGTCTGTCCGGATCTGGTCGCTGAGGCTGTATATGGATTGCCCGAAATAAATCGGGAGCGGATAAAGAGCGCCAGACTGGTTGCTAACCCGGGTTGTTATCCGACAGCCGTTCAACTGGGTTTTGCGCCGCTGCTGGAAAGTGGCCTTATTGATGTTCATCACTTGATTGCGGATGCGAAGTCTGGTGTTTCAGGGGCGGGGCGCAAGGCGGAAGTGAGCAGTTTACTCGCTGAAGCATCGGATAACTTCAAAGCCTATGGTGTAGCCGGGCATCGCCATTTGCCTGAGATCAGACAGGGGTTGCAGCGCATTTCGGGTGAGGAAGTGGGCATTACCTTCGTCCCGCATTTAACGCCGATGATCCGTGGCATTCACGCGACGCTGTATAGTCGACTTTTGCGCGAAATCGATCTGCAGGCATTGTTTGAGCAACGGTATGTGGACGAACCTTTTGTGGACGTGATGCCGGAAGGCAGTACGCCGGATACGCGCAGCGTACGTGGTGCGAACTACTGTCGCATTGCTGTGTATCGTCCGCAGGGGGAAGACACCGTGGTGGTGCTTTCGGTTATCGACAATCTGGTAAAAGGCGCGGCCGGCCAAGCGGTACAAAACATGAATATCATGTTCGGACTCCCCGAAATTACCGGTTTGCAGAGCGTCCCGCTGTTGCCATAGTCCATGGAAAAGGAAACCATCGCTAAATGTGGCGCGGCGTAGAAAGGCGATTCAGCATCTCTGCGCCGCAAATGAGGGTACGCCCCCATATTGCATGGTATTTGCGCTGGGGTATGATGCTGCCCTTTGTTTTTGCTTCCGTAGGCTTGGCCTGGTGGGCATACGATAGCGGACTCGAGCTCGCCGGTTTTCATCGGGGTCAGACGCTGGAAGAACTTGCAAAATTGCGTGAGCAAGTTGCCAAACTGGAAGCGGAAAATGTACAACTGAGCGATTTGTTTGCGCAAAGTGAAAGGCAAATTCAGATCGAACAGGCTAGCAACCGAGAAACGACCAACCAACTCAAGAATTTATCGGACGACAATGTGCATCTTCAGGAGGATCTGGTTTTTTTCCAGAACCTTACCGCCACTCATGGCAAGGAAGGCGAGCTCGCAATACATCGTTTGAAATTGGAGCGCGACAAAATGCCGGGGGAATACCACTTGAGGATGTTGCTGGTACAAAGCGGAGAGCGTGCAAAGAAATTCAACGGCAGCTATCAGTTGGTAGCCACCGTCGTGGAAGATCAGACGGTAACTACCCACGTATTCCCGCAAGAATCTTCCGGGAACGCCCAATTTCAGCTTGGATTCAAGTATTATCAACGAGTCGAGCAGAGCATCCAGTTGCCAGCCGACGCCGAATTGAAGAACGTGCAAGTGCGGATATTTGAACAAGGTTCAAGTGAGCCGAAGGTGCGGCAGGCAGTGAATCCATCCTAGTTCAGGAGATATAGATGTTCAGCAAGAAACCTAGCAAGCCTCAAACCCAGATTGATTCCTTGATCGGGACGAATACGGCTATTGGCGGTGATCTGAATTTTAGCGGTGGGTTGCGAATTGACGGACAGGTAAATGGAAATGTTACGGCCAGGACGGATAAACCAAGTACCCTGGTTCTAAGTGAACGTGGGTTGGTCAACGGTGATGTGAGCGTTACGCATTTGGTTATCAATGGGGCCATAAATGGCTCCGTCTCGGCCAGAGATTATCTGGAACTACAGAGTAAAGCCAAGGTCACAGGCGACGTAATCTACAAGACCATGGAAATTCATTTGGGGGCTATAGTTGACGGAAGATTGATTCACAGTGACCCTGAATCAGATGTAAAGGCCGTGGTTTCCGCACAGCCGGGCAGCGGCGAAGATAAATCCACACAAGGAGAATAGTATGAATTCAATGACCGAAATACAAGACCCGTTATTGTTTACTGACAGCGCTGCAAACAAGGTTAAGGAATTAATCAACGAAGAAGGTAATTCCGATCTCAAGTTGCGTGTTTTTGTCAGCGGAGGCGGTTGCTCCGGGTTTCAGTACGGCTTTACCTTCGATGAGGTAACCAATGAGGATGATACCGTATTGAACAAGAATGGCGTGCAGTTGCTGATTGACCCGATGAGCTTCCAGTATCTGGTGGGCGCGGAGATTGATTACCAGGAAGGCTTGGAAGGTGCCCAGTTTGTCATCAAAAATCCGAATGCAACTACCACTTGTGGTTGCGGATCGTCATTTTCCGCCTGAGCTTCAAGACGGAAATATTTCTAGCAAGGGGGCAAATGTGCCCCCTTTGCTCTCATGACTTGTAAATTGCGCCAAGAATACAGGCATGTTTAGCACCGGTAACTTCTGGCAAATTTGCTGGTTTTCCCTGTATGGCCCGCTGAGCCAGCCAAGCGAACGCGATGGCTTCCATATTGTCACTGTCCACACCTAACTGGCTGCTTATCTGAATGCTGCAACTTGGCATCAACGTGGCGAGGCGACTAAGCAACGCCTGATTGTGCGCGCCCCCGCCGCAAATATACACTTCCGCCGCCTTGCCACAATAACAAGCAATCGATTTTGCGATGCATTGGCTAGTAAATTCCAGCAACGTCGCTTGAACGTCCGCAGCGTTTTCGCCACCCGACAGTTTGTTGCTTAGCCAATCCATGTTGAATAGATCGCGGCCGGTACTTTTTGGAGGCGGGTGCGAGAAATAGGGATGTGCCAGCATGTCCTCGAGCAACCTGGGTAAGACCTGACCGGACAATGCCCAGGTTCCGCTTTCATCGTAGCGCCTTTGGGTATGTTTGAAGCACCAGGCGTCCATCAGCAGATTTCCCGGTCCGCAATCAAATCCGGTTGTGCGCTGGTGGGGCGCTAGGTTCGTCAGATTTGCGATGCCGCCAATATTGACGATTACCCGGTGGACCTCACGGTGACGCAATACTTCGTCGTGAAACGCCGCTACCAGAGGCGCGCCTTGACCGCCTGCGGCAATATCGCGGCTGCGGAAGTCGCTAACAACGGTGATACCGGTTAATTCCGCGAGCAAAGCGGCATTTCCGATCTGCACGGTGTATCCGAGTTCTGGGCGGTGGCGAATTGTCTGGCCATGGCATCCGATCGCCTTGATGTAACTCCTTGGCGTTTGCGTCAGTTCGAGCAATTCGTTCACCGTGCTTGCATAAAGTTCGGCCAATCGGTTGCCTAAGGTATGCACGCAATGCAGTTCGTTTGCAGCAGGCACCTGTAGCGCGAGTAGTTCTGAGGCGATACTTTGCTCGAACGGTCGGTAACAAGCCCCGATCAACTGCGGGCGTTCCTGACATAAATCGACCAGAGCAGCGTCTATCCCGTCCAGACTGGTGCCAGACATCAGGCCTATGTAGCGTTCTGGAAGGTTGGGCACTTGCTGTCTAGTCGAGTTGAGCCAGGCTGATATTGCGTACCAGATTGAACTGAGCAGTTAGTTCCCGTGCCACGGATTGAAAGGCGGCTCGATTCGCCTCGTCTATAGGTTTGGCGTCCGGCAACGCAACCTGCATCGGATTTCGTTGTTGGCCGTCGACTCGAAACTCATAATGCAAGTGAGGCCCGGTAGTGAGACCAGTCATGCCGACATAGCCTATCGTATCGCCCTGAGAAACGCGTTGACCCGTATGCAAACCCCTGGTAAACCTTGACAAGTGACCATAGACGGTAGTGTATCGTCCTTGATGGTTGATCTTGATCACCTTGCCGTAACCGCCTTCACTCCCGACGAAATCGATTACCCCTTCGGCGGTTGATCTTACCTCGGTGCCTATTGGCGCAGCAAAATCAGTGCCTTTGTGAGAACGCCACTTCTTAAGTATCGGGTGAAAACGGCTATTGCTAAAGCCGGAGCTTACCCGTGAATATGCAATCGGAGAGCGAAGGAATGCCTTACGCACGTTCTGCCCTTCAGGCGTGTAATAGTCGCTGCGTTGGCCGCTCTTTTGGAAGTATATCGCCTGGTATGAGCGTTTCTGATTTATGAACTCGGCCGACAAGATTCGACCCGCGCCGATCAATTCGCCATCACTGTAAAACATCTCATACTGTGCGGTAAATTTGTCGCCTTCCCTGAGATCGTGATGGAAGTCGATGTCTCCACTGAACAGTTCCAAAAGTTGATTGGCGATTGAATTTGGCATGCCCGCCTCATCAGCGGCGGCATACAAATTGGTCCGAATTTCGCCGCTACGCACGAACAGGCGCTTCTCGAATTGGGCGGGCTGAATGCTGACGCCGAAAAGCTCGCCACGCCGATCTATCTGTACTTTTTCTTTGCTATTCTTCAGGTAGTCCAGCCTGATGGCTGTCCCTTTTTCGGAAACCTCTGCGCGTACTTCCTCGCCCGCTTTTAATTCTCTGAAAGATTTTGCATCGGCATCGATGTGCAAATATTGACTAGCAGCGGGATCGCTGATGCCCAGACGGCTAAGCAGCGAGTCAACGGTGTCGCCGTGTTGCACTTTATCGCTACGCCAGTACGTCGGTAACGAATTAACGATTTCGACTTGCGGCAGGTCAATTTCTTCGACCGATATTTTTGTAGTTGCCAGCTCAAGATCACTTTGCGGAACAAGACCGAACGCGGTGAGTACGCCAAGCAGAGGCATCGAGGAAAGCGCGACGAACCAGCGCAATTTTCTTTTGCGATCTTGACCGAGTAAGTTTTGAGTTAACATTCGTACTTCCTGAACCTTGCCGTGTTACGACAAGATGTTGTTTTTATAAGTAAAGGACATTCTAGCAGAAACCGCGGTGTCAAAATACACATCGGGCGGATGACAGCGACAAACCTATAGCGGCCGGATGCCGATCAGACTGGGCTGGGTAGCGCTCTTACTGAAAATGTGATTGATTATTAAGAAAAGTATGACAAAATCAAAGTTAACGAACGAGGTTTGCGCGCGCAGTTTGGATCAGATCAGACGTGGCTCCAGCGAGCTGCTCCTGGAAGCAGAGCTGTTGGAAAAATTGACTTTGGGCCGGCCATTGCGCGTCAAAGCGGGGTTTGATCCCACTGCGCCAGACCTGCATCTTGGGCATACAGTACTACTCAATAAAATGAGGC
>JBARHR010000044.1:0-4947 GCA_049799335.1 Gallionella sp.
GCCAAGTAACGAAGTGTTGGTGAAGGATGTTATTGCGCCAACCACCTTTGTCGGGGGCGTCTGTGTGCCACCCGGTGCAACCGTACAAAATGCGACTGTAAACGGGCAAATAAAGATTACTTTCAGCGAGCCCATGGATGCAGTGTCTGCAGAAACGACATCCAATTACACGGCCACCAATCTTGGCGCTGCGACGTTGTCGTCACCGACCTTGGTGGTTCTTGATTTCACGGCGCCGATCTCGTGTGCAGGCCCGAATGCGGTGACGCTTGGTTCCAGTATTACCGATGTCGCAGGGAACGCGCTAACTGGAAATCTGGTTCACGTCATTCCTTGAATTGTGCTGGTTAGTTGCCATGTGAAGTCAAGTGAACATTGGCGTAGGTGTTTACCGATCACTTGATGATCTATCCGCAGTGCGTGCATCGTACTGGGGTTACGCTGCGGGTCCGGTCCTTACAGCAACCGCGACAAATCCCCCCTAACAAATCCGCACAACGGCTCGGCAAGATTCTTGCCCAACGCGATCACCTTGAACAGTTCCCCCATTTCTGCCGGGCTGGTGAGTTTCTGCAGTTGCGCCGAAAGCGGCAGATAGTCGCGCAGATTGTCCGGCGAAACTTCGTTCATCAACTCGGTGATGCCGCAGTTGATCAGAAAAAATGCCTGCGATGTATAGCCCATCAACTCCAGTCCTGCGTCGATGCCGCATTCGGCAATGTCGGTAAAATTGACGTGCGCGGTAATGTCCTGCAGTCCCGGCAGGAAAAACGGGTCGTCGTGGGCATAGTGGCGGTAGTGGCACATCAGCGTGCCGTTGCTGCGCTGCGGATGGTAATACTCGCGTGCGCCAAAGCCGTAATCGACGAACAGCATCGCGCCTTGTTGCAGCATGTGCGCCAGGCTGCCGATCAGGCCGCGTGCGGCGAGGGATATTTCGCTGACATAGTCGTCCGCGGCAGTGACATTTTGTGCCGCGTTCAACAGCGCGGCATCGCTGATTTCTCGCTCTTGCCACACGAAGCCGTCGTCGCCCAGTGCGACACCGCGTTCGCCGATGGCGCTGTCGCGCCAGCGCAGCAGATGCGCCGGCAATGCATCCAGCACTTCGTTGGCGATGATCGCGCCGCTGAATTTTTCCGGCAGCCTGTCCAGCCAGTGCACTCTATCCAGCAGATGCGGCAAACGCCCGCTGATCACTGCTTGCTGGCGAGCACGCAAGTCGGGGCTGACTTCCAATATTGAATAGCTGTCGGGCAGCTTGCCGATTCGTTCCAGCTCGGCAAGCATGTCGGTTGCCAGTTTGCCGCTACCTGCACCCAGTTCGAGGATATGCGGCGAGCTTTGCGACATGATTTCCGCCGCCTGCCGCGCCAGCGTGCGCCCGAACAGCGGCGACAGTTCCGGCGCCGTTATAAAATCACCGGCCTCGCCGAGCTTGTGCGACCCGGCGCTGTAATAGCCGAGCCCCGGTTGGTAGAGCGCAAACTGCATATACTCAGCGAACGATATCCAGCCATGGTGAACGGCAATCTGTTGCCGGATGAATTGGCCCAGGCGCTCGCTATGGGCAAGGGCTTCGGGGCTGGGTTGGGGCAGGGAAGCGTTCATGGTCGGGTATAATTGGCGGGGTAAGAAGTGTAGTGGAGAGTGCGATGCAAGGCAAAGTAGTATTGGTGACCGGCGGTGCCAAGCGCGTTGGCGCGGCGATATGCCGTCGTCTGCACGCATCCGGCGCGCAAGTCGCCATACATTTTCGGAGTTCGGAGCACCCGGCGCTGGAATTGCAGGCCGAGCTGAACCGGTTGCGACCGGATAGCGCCGCGATTTTTCAGGCTGATCTACTGCAACAACAATCCCTGCAACAACTGGTGCTTCAGGTCACCCAAGAATTTGGGCGACTGGATGCGCTGGTGAATAACGCATCGAGCTTCTACGCGACACCGTTACCGCAAGTGGATGAGCAGCAATGGAACGATCTGCTCGGCACCAATTTGCGCGCACCGTTGTTTCTGGCGCAGGCGGCAGCGGACGAGTTGCGCCGCCGTCACGGCTGCATCGTGAATATTGCCGACATCCATGCGGAACGACCGATGCACGGTCATGTGCTGTATAACGTGGCCAAGGCCGGGCTGGTAGCGCTGACCAAAAGTCTGGCTCAGGAACTGGCGCCGCAAGTGCGCGTCAATGCGGTCGCCCCCGGCGTCATACTCTGGCCGGAAAGTGAGGCGTGGCAGGATATCGAGCAGCGTCGCAAGATCGTTGCCCATACGCTGCTGAAGCGCGAGGGCGAACCGGAAGACATCGCCCGGACGGTCGCGTTTCTGATACAGGACGCACCGTATGTCACCGGTCAGGTGATCGCGGTGGACGGCGGGCGCAGCGTTAATATTTGACGGCAACTGTCCGGGGTAACAACCCCTTACTTACCTATTTTTGAGCAGAACATGAACGACATCGCGCATCCCATCCATTTCGAACGGCATTCCACCAACTTCAATCGCCTCAAGGGGCGGTTGGAACATCAGGTCGGACAAGCGATTGCCGATTTCAACATGATCGAAGCCGGCGACAGCGTGATGGTGTGCCTGTCTGGTGGGAAGGATTCCTACACGCTGCTGGAAATTTTACTTACGCTGCGCAAACGCGCACCGATTGATTTTCGCATCATTGCGATGAATCTCGACCAGAAGCAACCCGGTTTTCCCGCCGACATATTGCCGAATTACCTCAAGTCGATTGGCGTTGAATATCACATCGAGACGCAGGACACCTATTCCATCGTCAAGCAGAAAATACCCGAGGGCAAGACCACCTGCTCGCTGTGTTCGCGCCTGCGCCGCGGCATCATCTATCGCGTTGCGCATGAACTGGGCGCCAACAAGAT
This sequence comes from Gallionella sp., assembly GCA_049799335.1. Classification (GTDB taxonomy): domain Bacteria; phylum Pseudomonadota; class Gammaproteobacteria; order Burkholderiales; family Gallionellaceae; genus Gallionella. The sequence continues at coordinate 2,888 of JBARHR010000044.1, forward strand.
CGCGTTGGGTCACCACCGGGATGACATGATCGAAACGCTGTTTCTGAACATGTTCTTTGGCGGCAAGCTCAAGGCAATGCCGCCCAAGCTGGTCACCGACAAAGGCGACCACGTGGTGATCAGACCGCTGGCGTACTGTGCGGAAAAGGATGTGGCGCGCTTTGCGCGCGGCATGGAATTTCCGATCATTCCGTGCAACCTGTGCGGCTCGCAGGAGAACTTGCAGCGCCAGAACATCAAGGAAATGCTGGTCGCATGGGAGCGCGAATATCCAGGCCGCAGCCAGACGATCTACACAGCGATGCAAAACGTGGCACCGTCACATTTGCTGGACAGTGCACTGTTCGATTTCAAGGGTATCCGGGTTGGCCAGCAGGTTGCGGAAGGCGACACGGTATTCGATCACGAAACCTGAATTAAGGGAATGACTAAGCAGAATCACATAGCTTCTCCTCAAAATAGTGAGGCATGCAGAACTTTGCCTCGACCTCGCAGTCTGTGATGTGCGTAGCGCGCCTGTGATATGCTTTACCGATAGTATTTGGCGAATTTTTTTACCACGTGTAGCTTTTAATTTTTCCGGGACGGCTCAAACACGGCTGTAGCGAAGATCACTAGACAGACTTAAGGAGAGAAATATGAAGTTGCGGGCTCTGTATGCAATGTCGTTGTTAACCATCAGTGGTACCGCTTTGGCGGATGCCATCGATATCAATCTGCGCGATAGCGCTGCCCAGATTCAATATCGGGCGTCGATGGGCCATGACACATTGGGCCGGTCGGAAATGCACATGGGCTTCCTGTACACCAATGACAAAGGGAAGCTTGGCGACCTGGGGATACTGGTGCAGGACGAGGTAGGCAAGGATGTGCCCGGATTGACGGCCGGTGTCGGCCTGAAGGGAGTGGTCGCCAACATCCAGAGCAAGAACTCCAGCGCGCTGGCGCTGGGCGGATTGCTGCGCTATGCGCCACTGGAAAACCGCCGCTTTGGAATAACGGGTGTGGTCTACCTGTCGCCCAATATTGTGACCTTTGGCGACGCCGAGCGCTATACGGAAACCGGACTGAGTCTCGATTTCGAGATCATCCCCCAGGCGGTCGCCTATGTCGGCTATCGTCATGTCAAACTGGCAATGGCGAATTCGAGCGACCTGACCGTGGACGAAGGCGTGCACGTTGGCGTGAAGTTGTCCTTCTAGTCGCCGGGCTGAATTTCCAGTCGACGACCAACGTAGTTTCCTGTCGTTCAGACCACCGCGATCTTGAATATCACCTTGCGTATTTCGCCGCTGCCAACCAGCGGCGCATGCGCGTCTTCCGGAAAGAACAGGCAAAACGCGCCGGGCGGTGTCGTGATCCAGGTGTCTGCGCTATCTCCGAAGAAGCGAATGTCGTTTTCCGCGCTGTAGTCTGCTAGCGGCTGTTGGCAGTCTGCCAGCGGCTTCCAGCCCATCTCGTCGACACCGGACAGTACCAGTTGAATATCGATGTAGCGGCGGTGGCATTCCAGTTTGGCGTCGGCACGGCGGCGTGCCTGCATATGCTCGACTATGGCGATAAGTTCTTCGCCGATTACCGGATAACGTCCCGGTGCAAGGGCATGCAAGTTGGTGTTGCGGATGTAGTCAAAGGCGCGCGGAAACAGCGGGTGCATGGATGCATAGCGCGCGGATTGGGAAAGGTTGGAGAAGATCATGGCGTGATATGAATATGGATTGGTCGAATTCGGTTTTTCCCTAGCGGCATTCTTGAAGAAATCGTGCACAGAAGTCGGTGATGCTGTGTTGCCCAAACGCAGTCGCCCGGGACGGCGGAGTTTATATGAATAGCGCGGATATGCAACATTGCAGATCGCGTCACCGGCAAGCTGCCAGGGAGGCATAAATACATTCAATGAGTTAACTTAAACACCCTTCGACGAGCTCAGGGCGAACGGATCAAATCAGTGCTTCCGTAATTCGAACGCCCTTCGACGAGCTCAGGGCGAACGGGTTAAATAAATAAGGTAATCCCCCGGCTAAGCCGGGGGACTCACAAGGTTTGACCGAGCGCTACGG
>JBARHR010000045.1:0-3007 GCA_049799335.1 Gallionella sp.
CTGTCGAAACATGAACGGAGGCGCTAAGCAAATCAGCTGCTTGCAATGTTCACCCTTCGACACGATCAGGGCGAACCTACTTAATCAGAGCTTCCGTAGGTTATTTCATCTGAAGGGTGGGCACGCTTTCTGTCTCCGCAAGGGGGAGGCCGACGGGCCCTAACGGCTGCGCCGTTATCCGTTCGCACTGCCCACGCGGGGTTTGCAGCCATCGAAAAACCTCAATATTCATCAAGCGGCGATCGGCAAGCCCGCCCCCGCCCAGGCGATAATTCCCCCCTGCAAATTGTAAACATCGGTAAATCCATTCGCCGCGACAAAAGCCGCTGCCTGCGCGGACCGCCCGCCAGACCGGCAATAAAACACCGTAGTAGTATTTTTGTCCATCTCGGTCAACTTCAGCGGGATCAAATGCAGAGGCAGGACCTCCCCTTGCGGTATTTTTCCCTGTGCAATTTCGGCATCGGTACGAACATCCACCAGACGAATTCCGCCTTGCCGCAACATATTCTGCAGTTCTGCTGCCGTTATATTCCTGAATCCACTATTTCCTGTCATCATTTTCCCTGTTTGCAATCGTTCAGATGATTCAGCATCAATTCTTTGCCGCCGAAGTGAACTGCGTTACTTCAATATGCTGTATCAAATTCAACTTGCTCACTGCCGTCAAAATCGGCAGTCATGCTTTCAGTTCCGCCTCGACACCAGTTACTTGCGGCGCAATAATAACGTTTTGGCACAATTTTCACCACGCCACCGCACAAGTACACAGGTCCTCCACGAGGTTACTCACTTAGTTCCGAAAGACCAGACTGCTTATATACCCAAAATCAATACCAATAGTTGTTGCCATCCGGCGGAACAACTCCACATCAACAAGTTCTCAAAAGCCGATGGCAACACTTTGAAACAATTGCCCCCTAACTGCTGGTGTGAACTGCGTGCCAAAACAACTATCATAGCGTCCATGAAAACTTTGACTTTGGCACTGCTCCTGGGGTTCTCGCCGATTGCGTTGGGCGATGGCCTACCCGATCTCGGCGATGCCTCGCAACTTGTGCTCAGCCCGCTGCAGGAACGCCAGATTGGCCAGCAAAGCATGATGGAGATTCGCGCCAGCAAGCAATATCTTGACGATCCGGAAGTCAACGATTACCTCAACCAACTCGGGCGCAAACTGGTTGAAAACAGTTCCGAACCAGGGCTGAACTTCGAGTTCTTTGCCATTAATGACCTGAATATCAACGCATTCGCGTTGCCGGGCGGCTTTATCGGCGTAAACAGTGGGCTGCTGCTTACAGTGCAAAGCGAATCCGAATTGGCCGCAGTATTGAGCCATGAAATCGCGCACGTTACCCAGCATCATCTGGCACGCATGATTGCAGGGCAACAAACAGAAGGCTTGGCGTCCATGGCGGCCCTCGCGGTGGCGATCCTCGCGTCCCGAACCAGCCCGCAAGTTACCGAAGCGGCAATTGTCAGTGTGCAGGCACGTGCCATCCAGAGCCAACTGGACTACACCCGAGCCAACGAACAGGAGGCCGATCGCATCGGACTGGAAATTTTACAAAAATCGAATTTCGATCCGCACGCCATGCCGGGATTTCTGGATAGACTGCAAAAAGCCACGCGACTTCTGGAGAACAATGCTCCAAACTATCTGCGGACTCACCCAATTACCAGTGAGCGCGTCGCAGACATCGAGAATCGTGTGCAGAAGCTGCCCTACCGGATGATTGCGGACAGCCTCGATTTTCAACTGGTGCGCACCAAGCTGATCGCCTCGCAGAAGTCCCCGGCTGACGCAATCGACTACTTTAGCGATGCGATCGGTAAACACAAGCACGGCAATCCGATTGCACAGCGCTATGGGTTGGTCTATGCACTGCTTAAGGACAACCAAGTAAAACGCGCGTCTGATGAATTGGCAACCCTGCGAAATTTGGTAGAAAGCGACCCTGAAGCAAAAAATGATGCAATGATTGAAACGCTAACGGGTCATGTAATGCGAGCAAGCGATGATGCAACGAAATCACTGTCTTTCTACCGTAATGCGGTAAGGAATTTTCCACAGCATCGCGCGTTGATTTACGACTACTCCGACCTGCTATTGCAAAACAACCAGGCTGAAACCGCGGTCAAACTGCTTTCCACACAAATTTCTCGCCATCCCAGCGATACCTCATTGTATGATTTGCAGGCGAAAGCATATGCAATGCTGGGCAAGCCGCTGGAGCAACATCAGGCGCAAGCCTATAGCCTGGCGTGGAAAGGGAATTTGTATGCCGCGTTGGAACAGCTTGAATTGGCGAAAAAAGCAGGGGGCAGCTTCTATCAGCTTTCCACGGTTGAAAGCGATATGCGGGAATTGAAGGGGATGCTGGACGAGCGGGCCAAAAAATAACCCATTCGTGGACTCGCCGAACCGTAAAAACTCGATCAGAGCGAATTAGCGAACGCCTTGCCGAAATTTTTCGGATCAAAGGTATTCCAAAACGGCCATCACCCTATGAATGTTCAATGTATTTATTCCCTTTCCAGTAACCGTTTGGCAAAAATTCTCTATCGAATTCAACGTATCGAGAATTCGTCCAACGTCGCCCTAAGTATTCGTTTGTCACTCGCCTAATTCGAAATGTCGCACATTGTGTTGACCTCGACATAAACTGCCCGCAGAATCTGACGCGTACGTCAAATTGTGCCAAGGATTGGAGCCTGCAATTGACTGTCCAACGATGCAGAAATATTTCACCATTATTAGCGCTTCGGACGGCAACTTGAACGCCAATTACCATAGAGGGTCGACCCCAATCTCGGCTTCCTACGCAAGGAATCTAATAGATACAGAAGTTCTGCATCTAGTGCAGACTCGAAAGGCATACTGCGAAACGCCACTGGCACTTGATAATGATTAGCCTGGAAGCAATAAAAGCAGTCTGGAAGTACCGTGGCTTTGTCGTGGGTAGCGTACGTCGTGAGTTCCAATTGCGCTATCGGGGAACGATGC
>JBARHR010000046.1:0-5207 GCA_049799335.1 Gallionella sp.
TGCTGGGACTGACCAGCAAGACGTTCTTCCTCCATGCGTCATGCCACAAATCGCTATCATGGGAGATGGCGAGCATGAAGGCCGGTTCCACAGGCACAAACATCAGCACGAAATCCAGCGATTTTAAACCGTAAAGCTGCTGGTACCCCTTACCGGCAAGCTCACGAATGTGCGCACGAACAGAATCCAGATGTTTTTTCATCGCCGTTTCGCGATCCCGCTCAGATTCAGAATTGGAATACTCCTCGTACGCGGTTAGAGAAACTTTGGCGTCGATGACAAGATGCTTGTCTTCCGGCAGATGAACGACAACGTCCGGCTGGGCACGCGACCCGTCATCGCGTACATGACTTTCTTGAACGTCATATTCATGCCCCTTGCGCAGACCGGATGCCTCAAGTACCCGTTCCAGTATGAGTTCTCCCCAATTCCCCTGCGTCTTCGCCTGACCCTTCAAGGCGCTGGTGAGATTATGCGCATCCTTGGATAACTGGTTGTTAAGCGACATCAGTTGCTTGACCTGTTCCGCGAGCGCTGAACGATCCTTCCCTTCCTGAAAGTAGACCTCTTGCACCTTGCCTTGAAACTCGGTGATCTTTACCTTGAGCGGCTCAAGCAGTTGATTCAGGTTATTTTGATTTTGTTCGGTGAATCTCTTGGACTTGTCTTCAAGTATCTCGTTCGCCAGCACCCTGAACTGATTGCTCAATTCCTCCCGGGCACCATTCAGAACGGCAAGATTTTCCTGGGCTTTGCTCCGCTCCATCTCCAGACTGGTGGTCAGATGGGCTACCTGGTTGCTGAGTTTCTGCTGTTCAACAGTCAATTGCTCCCTTAGCGCAACAAGTACCGAGTTTTCGTGTTGTACGTTGCCGAGTAATTCGCCCTGCCTCACCGTACGCTCGGCAAGTTGCGCACATTCGTCGCGGGAAACATCAAGTTGATCGCGCCAGTTCATCGCCTGTTCACGCAATGAGTCATGCTCTGACTTTAGACGTATTGTTTCGTCCTGAGCAGCGCTCAATCGTTCATTGAGACGCGCGACTTCAATCAACAACTCGCCTCTGGTTCGCGCCACCGCATTCCCGATGCGTTCTTGCACGATGAACCAGATGGCAGCTGTGCCGATCAATAACCCTGTAACGAATGCCGCGAATATGTCTATTTGAAGCTCCAGTTTTGTCAGTCGACCGTGTAATGCGTTTCAGTATAAATCAACTTCCCTACCCGAAAATCAAAGGGGGTGCCTCAGCACCCCTCGCAAAATTCCTGACGGCGCCGACCGGTTACATACCCCGCGCCGCGCGCTTGCGCTCGTTCTCGGTCAGATAACGCTTGCGAATGCGAACAGACAACGGCGTAATCTCTACCAGTTCATCATCATCGATGAATTCAACGGCGGACTCCAAAGTCAGCCGGATCGGCGGCGTCAAGCGCACCGCTTCATCCGTGCCGGACGCGCGCACGTTGGTCAACTGTTTGCCTTTAATCGGGTTGACGACCAGATCATTGTCGCGGCTGTGCATACCTATGACCATACCTTCATACAGCTTGTCGCCCGGCGAAACGAACATACGACCGCGATCTTCAAGTTTCCACAATGCGTAAGCAACTGCCTCCCCGTTCTCCGCGGAAATCAACACACCGTTACGGCGGCCCGGCATATCGGCCTTTACCGGCGCGTAGTCATCGAAGACGTGAGCCATGATGCCCGTACCACGGGTCAGGGTCATGAACTCTGATTGAAACCCAATTAGTCCGCGAGCAGGAATCCGATACTCGAGGCGCACACGGCCATGTCCGTCGGGTTGCATATCCTGTAAATCGCCGCGGCGGCGACCCAATTCTTCCATCACCGCGCCCTGATTGGCGTCTTCAACGTCAACCGTCAGCACCTCAAACGGCTCGCATTTTCCGCCGTCAATTTCACGATAGACCACGCGGGGCTTTCCGACGCCCATCTCAAACCCTTCGCGGCGCATATTTTCCAGGAGAATCGTCAGGTGCAATTCACCACGCCCCGACAACAAGAAAACATCGGCTTCGCCAGTATCCTCCACGCGCAACGCAACGTTGACCAGCAACTCTTTGGTCAGCCGGTCGCGAATTTGACGGCTGGTAACAAATTTACCTTCTTGCCCCGCCAACGGTGAAGTATTTACCATCAAATTCATCGTCAGCGTTGGCTCGTCTACCTTGGGCATCGGCAGCGATTCAGGTTTGTTGATATCTGCCAAGGTTACACCGATACCTATTTGTTCGATGCCGTTGACCAGTACGATATCTCCGGCGAGCGCTTCATCCAGCAACACCCGCTCAATGCCTCTGAATCCGAGAACCTGGTTTACACGCGCGCGCTTGGGTGGATTGTCACCGTTCATGACCATCACATCCTGACCAGGCTTGATCTTGCCGCGCAATATCCTGCCAACACCGATACGACCGACAAAACTGGAGTAATCCAATGCAGAGATTTGTAACTGTAGCGGTTCGTCCACGGCTGAAGCGGCGGGTGCCGGGACAGATTTCAGAACGGTATCGAATAAGGGCCGCATGTCCGTGCTAGGCTTATCCAGATTCATAGTCGCGTAGCCATTCAATGCCGACGCATACACTACAGGAAAATCCATCTGCTCTTCGGAAGCTCCCAGCTTGTCAAACAAATCAAAAGTCTGATTTATTACCCAATCACACCGCGCGCCAGGGCGGTCGACCTTGTTGATGACCACTATCGGCCGAAGACCAAGCGCCAGCGCCTTCTTCGTGACAAAGCGGGTTTGCGGCATCGGCCCTTCGACGGCGTCCACCAGCAACAATACACCGTCAACCATACCCAGCACCCGCTCCACCTCGCCGCCGAAATCTGCGTGACCTGGCGTATCGACTATATTTATGTGCACACCTTGGTACTCGACGGCACAATTTTTGGCAAGAATCGTAATTCCCCGCTCTTTTTCGAGATCGTTGCTATCCATAACACGTTCAGCAACGTGCTGGTGGGAAGCAAATGAACCGGCTTGGCTAAGCAATTTGTCAACCATGGTGGTTTTACCGTGGTCAACGTGAGCGATAATGGCAATATTGCGGAGTTGGCGGGACATGTATACGGCCTTGCTGGATGAAAAGGGCGCGCATTCTAGCACATGGCACCGAACGATAAACTTTCCGCTGGCTTTTATTTTATACCCCGGTATAATGTGCGGCTTGCTGCATCTTCAGTGCAGCATTGGTTCATCGTTATCTGACCTATCTCTCGCGCGCTTGCAAAGCGTGCCTGTCTAGTAAACCCACCTAAATATTTCAGGGTTTTCCGGTTAGCAACGATGTTTTATGCGCCGGTTAATCTGTCAGCTTGTTCGCGAGCAGTATTAATTACAGCGTTTGCTTCAGGGAATCACCGAATCGATATGCGATTTGACTTTCAGTCGAAAGAGACTGGATGTTGCTGCGTCTAGAAGATTCGAAGTAAGTCCCATGAATAACTCTTCAATAACAAGGAAACAGGATGTCATTTGAAAATTTGAATTTAAACGCCGCGATACTAAAGGCAATTGCCGATACCGGTTACACCGAACCCACTCCGATTCAGGAACAGGCGATTCCCGTCATCATGTCCGGAAACGACCTGATGGCTTCATCACAGACGGGCAGCGGCAAAACCGCCGCGTTCACGTTGCCGGTTCTGCATCGTCTGGCTTCCCCATCGGCGCTGCCCGGCAAAGGGCCCCGCGTGCTGGTTCTGACGCCAACACGCGAACTCGCGCAACAGGTATGTGACGCGGCAACCAAGTATGGCAAGAACATGCGTTTCAAAATCATCAGCATACTGGGTGGCATGCCCTACCCGGTACAAAACCGCCTGCTGGCTAGTCATGTTGACATACTGGTTGCGACTCCAGGACGACTGATCGACCATATAGAACGTGGCCGCATCGATTTTTCTCGTCTTGAAGTATTGATACTGGACGAAGCTGATCGCATGCTGGACATGGGTTTTGTCGATGACGTGGAACGCATCGCACAAGCCACGCCTAAAACTCGGCAAACACTGTTGTTCTCAGCCACGTTGGACGGTGTTGTCGGCAATCTCGCCTCGCGCCTGCTTAAGGAACCCAAGCGCATTTCGGTCTCTGCAGCAAAAGACAAACATGAACATATCGAGCAGCGCATGATGTTTGCAGACGACGTGGCACACAAGAACAAAATGCTGAATCACCTGTTGACCGATGTCGAAATGAACCAGGCACTGGTATTTACCGCCACCAAGCGTGATGCAGATGGTATTGCCGACCAACTTTCCGCCCAAGGACATTCAGTCGCGGCATTGCACGGCGACATGAGTCAGCGGGAACGCAATCGTACCTTGCTGAACATGCGTAACGGTAACGTGCGCATCCTGGTGGCCACAGACGTTGCCGCACGCGGCCTCGACGTCAGGGGTATTTCCCACGTAATCAATTTCGACTTGCCCAAGTTTGCAGAGGACTATGTCCACCGTATCGGTCGCACTGGACGTGGCGGATCTTCCGGCATCGCGATTTCCTTCGCCTCCAATCGCGATGCGCAACTGTTGAAGCGCATTGAACGCTACACCGAGCAAAGCATCAAGATGCATACAATCGAAGGATTGGAACCCAAATACAAGTTGCGCACTGGGGGCTCGTCTGATCGCCCACGCAGCAGCAACGGCGGGCAGAAACGCAGCAGCGGTTTTGGCTCCGGCAACCATAATGGATTCGGTGGCAACGGTGGTGGCGGTTTCAATCGCCATTCATCCCCAGACAGTCGTCATAGCCACAGCGGACGTAAAGAAGGTCAATGGCATGGTAATGCTAACGGGAACACGTTGCATGCTCGCCATGATGGCGCCGCAGGTGCAACAGGTTTCGCTGGAACTCGTACTCAGGGTTTCGCCGGACAGGCTCAACCCCGCAATCCGGATCGCAGTTTCGGTAATCATCAAAATCGCGGCGGCAACAGTGCACCGCGACGTAACAGTGATCGTCCAAGCTATGCACTCGGCCGCGGCAACAATGGAAACGGTCGATAAGCTGTATCTGCTGCAACAAGCATTCTGATAAAGCACGCTACGGCGTGCTTTTTTGCCTATTGGCTCATCGCTTGAAGGTCTCACATTGTGGGCATTCAGGCAATGGACAAAGCGACTTAAACCTGTCAGCGTGAACATAACTGCCCCTGTGTTTTAA
>JBARHR010000047.1:0-24900 GCA_049799335.1 Gallionella sp.
CGTGCATCGTGAGTCGGCTCACCGGCAGATCAGCGATTTCGCCAAATCTGCAGCAGTGTACTGCAATCGGTGCAATGCTCGGCCAGATGCACATCGCGGGTCAGAGCTTTGCGCAAGTCATGCCCAATCCCCGCGGTAGCCACTGGCGAAATATGGCCGCGCCGCAGGTACGTCCGTTTCTGGACAGCGAGCAGGCATCGTTACTGAACAGTGAAGTTGTGCTGCACGCGGACAGGGATCTGTCCGGCCTGCCGCAAGGTCTGATTCACGCCGACCTGTTTCACGACAACGTGCTGCTCGATGGTGATCGCGTCGGCGGACTGATCGATTTCTACTTTGCCTGCACCGACGCTTTGCTGTATGACGTCGCGATCACCATCAACGACTGGTGTATGGGAAATGATCACAAGCTGGATGTGGGGCGCGCGAAGGCATTTCTAGGCGCCTATCACGCCGTACGCCCGCTGCAGAAAGCTGAAAGGCTGGCATGGCCGCTGATGTTGCGGCTGGCGGCATTACGATTCTGGTTGTCGCGATTGTATGATTTGCATTTGCCACGAGACGGTGAATTGGTCAATCCGCGCAACCCGGAGCATTTCAAGCAAGTTTTGCAAAATCACATCGGAACGACACAACCTGTGTGGTTATAAACTGGAGCTAAACGCGTCAGATTCTCGCGCCGGCCTTGCGGATTTCCGCGTCGAGTTCCGCATAGTTCATGGTGACCGGATATTGCGGAAATTCCCGTATCACATTTTCCGGCGGATGGAACAGGATACCTGCATGTGCCTCGCCAAGCATGGCCGTGTCGTTGTACGAGTCGCCGGCGGCAATGGTTTTGAAATTGAGTTCCCGAAAACGCTTCACCGCTTCACGTTTCTGGTCCGGCATGCGCAGGTGGTAATTGACCAGCGTGCCGCTGGCGTCCGCTTCCAGCTTGTGGCAGAACAAGGTCGGCATGCCCAGTTGCCGCATCAGCGGCATGGCAAATTCATAAAATGTGTCGGAAAGGATGATGACCTGAAAGCGTTGGCGCAGGTCATCGAGGAATTCCCTGGCACCGGCCATCGGCCCCATATCCGAAATGACCTTCTGTATGTCGGGCAGGCCCAGCTTGTGCTGCGCCAGAATATCCAGCCGATACTTCATCAGCTTGTTGTAATCGGGCTCATCTCGAGTTGTACGGCGCAATTCCGGAATGCCGGTGCGTTTTGAAAATTCGATCCATATCTCCGGAACGAGGACACCTTCGAGGTCGAGACAAACAAGTTGCACTGAAAGACTCCTTAGTGGGCGGATGCGCTGCGAAGTGCGAATTCTACCATCCCTCGATTATTTCCAACCAAGTGGCAAGCAGTTGCCGTGCCTTTCTGGTTGCCGCAAGCTCGCTGCTTTTTCAGTTGCCGCGCGACTCCAGCATTACCGCGCACACGGCCAGCGCTACTTCGGGCAAATATCTATAATTCACATTACAATGGAAAGGCATGTCCGCTTTAATACATAAGGACCAAATGGAAGTTAACAGGTGTAACGCCGTACATGGTTGGATTTGGGTCAAACAGGGCTACGCCCTGTTCATGAAATCACCCCTGCTGTGGATCGTGCTATTGCTGATTTGCCTGGTGGCTGCGGTGGCATGTTCCAGCGTTCCCGTCGTCGGTGAACCGCTGGTAAGTCTGATGATGCCCGTCGTCCTGGTGGGCTTGATGGCTGGATGCCGCGCTTTGCAACAGGATGAGGAACTGGAGCTGGCGCATTTGCTCAGCGGCTTTCACCTTCATACCACGCGATTGGTGTCATTGGGCGGTATCGCATTGGTCAGCCAATTCCTGATCTTCGGTTTGATGATGCTGGTCGGCGGTGCAACTCTCGTCGGCATTTTGATGAACGGACAACCAGATGCCGATCCAGCCGTCGTGTTGCAGGCGGTTGCCGGTGCCGGATTCGCCGTGTTGATCGGGATTGCGTTGTTCAGCATCTTGTTGATGGCGATGCAGTTTGCGCCGCTGCTGGTATTTTTCGATGGTGTAGAACCGCTGCAGGCAATGAAGCTCAGTTTGCGCGCATTCATGAACAACGTCGGCGCAATGTTTGTGTACGGGATGACTTTCGTATTTCTTGCTATCCTGGCCAGCATTCCGATGATGCTCGGTTGGCTGATCTTGCTACCGCTGGTGTTCACTACGCTATACGCAAGCTACGTCGACATCTTTGCCGCAATGCCGGAGCCTGAAATAACCCCGCGGCATGACATATTCGGTCCCGATGATCGGACTTTCTAGATCCGCTCGCTTATGTCGTTACACGGCGGTCAGCTTCGCGTATTCCAGCGCCAGCCATTTACTGCCCGCGTGCTTGAAGTTGACTTGCACCCGCCCGGTATTACCTGAGCCTTCAGCACCCGTGACGACACCTTCTCCAAATTTCTGATGAAACACACGCTGACCGATTTGCCATGCAACTCCCGACATATGCCTGGTGCTAAACGCCGCGTCTTTCTCGGCGTGCGTACGCGGCGATGCACTGTAGTTCTGGTAACTAGTAGCAGGCAACTTGTATTGCGCCGCCTTAGGCGTGATCCATTGCAACAGTTCATCGGGTAGTTCGCGGAAAAAGCCGGAGGCCATGCCGTAGTGCGTTTGTCCGTGCAGCATGCGGCTTTGCGCAAACGTCAAATACAGTCTGCGTTTCGCCCGAGTAATGGCCACATACATTAACCGGCGTTCTTCGTCGAGCTCGCCGTTGTCGATGCTGTTCTGGTGCGGAAACAGGCTTTGCTCCAGGCCGGTAATGAACACGGTATGGAATTCCAGACCTTTGGAAGAATGCACCGTCATCAAATGCAGCGCGTCATCCTGATCACCTGCCTGATGCTCACCAGCTTCCAGCGACGCATGTGCGAGAAAAGCAGTCAGGCTGTCATCTTGGTTCTCGTGCACAAACAGAGTCGCCGCATTGATCAGCTCATTCAGATTTTCCAGCCGTTCTTCCGCTTCGCGTCGCTTCACGCCGGTTTCATTCTGGTAGTGCGCAACCAGTCCGCTTGCTGACAGCACATGGTCGATTATCTCCGGCAATGGCAGATTACGCGTGGCACCGCGCAGTGATTCGATCAACGCGACGAATCCACTGACTTTGCCACCGGCCCGCGCAGCCGCATCCCACAACGTCGTGTTATGCATCTTCGCCGCTTCCTGCACCTGCTCTATGCTGCGCGCGCCGATACCACGGGTAGGGAAGTTGATAACGCGCAGCAGCGCATTGTCATCGTCGCTATTCTCCATGACACGCAGGTATGCCATCGCATGCTTGATTTCCAGACGTTCAAAAAATCTCAATCCGCCATAAACGCGATATGACAATCCCGCCGACACGAGCGCATGCTCAAGCACGCGCGACTGCGCGTTGGAACGGTACAGCAGCGCAATCTCAGCGAGCCTGATACCTTCGCGCTTGAGCTGGCCGATCTCGTCGACGATGAATGCGGCCTCATCGACGTCGGTCCCTGCCTGAAAGACGCGTATCTGCTCGCCCTTGTTGGCATCGGTCCACAGGTTCTTGCCCATGCGACTGTTGTTGTTGCTTATCAGCGCATTTGCCGCGTCCAGTATGTTGCCGTGGGAACGATAGTTTTGTTCCAGCTTTATTACATTGTCGACGTGAAAATCACGCAGCAACTCCTGCATATTGCCAACGTTCGCGCCGCGAAATGCGTAGATCGACTGATCGTCGTCGCCGACCGCAAACAGCGCGTTGCGGCTGCCCGCCAGCAGCTTGAGCCAGCGGTACTGCAATGGATTGGTATCCTGGAATTCGTCCACCAGTATGTGACTGAATCGTTCTTGATAGTGCTCGCGCAACGATTGATTGCGCGAAAGCAGTTCGTGGCAACGCAGCAACAATTCGGAAAAATCCACCACTCCCTCGCGTTGACATTGCGCGTCGTACTCGGCAAATACTTCCACCTTGCGCCGTGTATAACTATCGTACGCCTCCACTTCATGTGCGCGCATGCCCTGTTCCTTGCTGCCGCTGATGAAGTTCTGCATCTCCCTGGGCGGATATTTTTCGTCGTCCACATTCATCGCTTTCATCAGGCGCTTGATCGCGGATAGCTGATCGCTGCTGTCGAGTATCTGGAATGCCTGGGGAAGACTCGCCTCGCGATAATGCGCGCGCAACATGCGATTGCACAGCCCATGGAAGGTGCCTATCCACATGCCGCGTGTATTTATGGGCAGCATCGCCGACAGACGCGTCACCATTTCCTTGGCAGCCTTGTTGGTAAATGTCACCGCCAGCAAGTCATGTGGACTTACCGCACGCGCGCTAATGAGATAGGCGATGCGCGTCGTGAGCACGCGCGTCTTGCCGCTGCCTGCTCCGGCAAGGATCAGGGCAGATTGATGTGGCAGCTCTACAGCCTGCCGCTGTTCGGTGTTGAGTCCGTTGAGTATGTCCATAAAATAAATCGGGGAAGCAGACTTGTGGCCCGCTTCCCCGATGTCAGCTTTTCAGGAATTACTTCTTGTTTTTCTTCTCGATCATTTCATGCATGATCGGCGTAAGAATAACCTCCATTGCATGGCTCATCTTGCCGCCTGGCACCACCAGGGTGTTGGCGCGCGACATGAACGATTGCGGGATCATCGTCAGCATGTAGGGAAAGTCCACGCCCCGTGGATCACGGAAGCGGATCACCACGAAACTTTCATCCGGAGTGGGAATGTCACGAGCGAGGAACGGATTTGAGGTATCTACTGTGGCTACGCGCTGGAAATTGATGTGGGTACGCGAAAACTGCGGGGTAATGTATTTGATGTAGTCTGGCATGCGGCGCAATATTGTGTCGACCGTAGCCTCGGCGGAATAGCCGCGCTCGGCGCCGTCACGGTGGATCTTCTGTATCCATTCCAGGTTGACCACCGGCACTACGCCTATGCCCAGATCTACAAATCGCCCGGCATCATGCTTGTCGTCCTTCGCCAAGCCGTGCAGACCCTCGTAAAACAGCAGGTCGGATTCTCTCTCAATATCTTCCCAAGGAGTAAAAACGCCCGGCTTGAGATCGGTCAGACCAAAATGCTTGTTGTGCTGAACCGCCTCCTCGTCGCTGTGCACATAGTAGCGACGTTTGCACATGCCGGTCTCGCCATATTGCCTGAACATGTCTTCGATCTTGTCAAAGTGATTGGCTTCGGGCCCGAAGTGGCTGAAGGTATTGTTCCCGGATTTGGTAGCCTCTGCAGCCGCGGCTCGAAACGCCATCCGGTCCAGACTGTGGAGGCTGTCGCCTTCGATGACCGCCGGCGTTATTTCCTGCCGACGAAAGATATTTTCAAAGGCGCGCTTGACTGTGGTGGTGCCTGCGCCTGAAGAGCCGGTAACGGCAATAACGGGGTGCTTAACGGACATAACGATCTCTCCTGAACGATATATTAATAGTTATTGGTAGGTGATTTTACCGTAGTTTTTGTTGCTTAGCTTGTTGCAGCCCGACTTAATGCAACGCACCGGTCCATTTGAACCGGTTCGCCGCTTATCGGTCAATCGTGGGAAATTCCACCCCACAGCAGGTGTCAATCTGTAATAGGCAATGCGCCCAGTGGGTCGCTGACTGTATATCCCGCGTTGCCGCTATAATGTCATATATCGCAAATTTTCACGCTTGTTTTCCCGTATATGCAATTAAATTATTCACCCAAAGACATCGAATCAGCCGCGCAATCGGATTGGGATGCTACGCAGGCCTACCTGGCCGCAAGCGATCGTAAGCCGAAATACTATTGTCTTTCGATGTTCCCGTATCCTTCGGGAAAACTGCATATGGGACACGTACGCAACTACACCATAGGCGACGTGCTAAGCCGCTATCACCATATGAAAGGCTTTGACGTGTTGCAACCGATGGGCTGGGATGCGTTTGGCCTACCCGCCGAAAACGCCGCGATGGCCAATGGCGTCCCACCTGCCGCCTGGACCTACGCAAACATCGACTACATGAAGCAACAGCTCAAATCGCTGGGGCTCGGTGTGGACTGGTCGCGTGAAATCACCACCTGCAAGCCTGACTACTATCGCTGGGAGCAGTGGCTGTTTACCCGCCTGTTCAAAAAGGGGGTGATTTACAAGAAGACGGCATCCGTCAATTGGGACCCCGATGACCACACGGTACTTGCCAACGAACAGGTTATCGACGGACGCGGATGGCGCTCCGGTGCGCTGGTGGAAAAGCGGGACATCCCGATGTATTTCTTCCGTATCACACAATATGCTGATGAATTGCTGTGCGGTCTCGACCAACTGGACGGTTGGCCGGAGCAAGTCAAGACGATGCAGCGTAACTGGATTGGCAAGAGCTACGGGGTGCGATTTGCGTTTCCATACAACATTCACGGGACGCAGGAATTGTTGTGGGTTTACACTACTCGCGCCGACACGATCATGGGTGTCACGTTTGTCGCCGTTGCCGCGGAGCACCCGCTTGCAACCCATGCGTCGCGGAGCAATGCCGGGCTGGCGCGATTCATCGATGATTGCAAAGCCGGCGGTGTTGCCGAGGCGGACATCGCCACCATGGAAAAGAAGGGTATGGACACCGGGCTCAAGGTGACGCATCCGTTGACCGGTGAGGACATACCGGTATGGGTCGGTAATTACGTGCTGATGGGCTATGGTGAGGGTGCTGTGATGGCGGTCCCGGCGCACGACGAGCGCGATTTTGGTTTCGCGAAAAAATTCGGTTTGGCGATAAAGCAGTCCATCAATTTGACCGGGCACGATTTCAGCAATGAAGCGTGGCAGGAATGGTATGCCGACAAGGAACGCGGCATTTGCATTAACTCCGGAAAATACGACGGGCTGGATTATGTGCGGGCGGTTGATGCAATCGCTGCCGACCTGAAGGACAAAGGACTGGGCGACAAGCAAGTGCAATTCCGCCTGCGTGACTGGGGTATCTCGCGCCAGCGCTACTGGGGCTGTCCGATTCCCATCATCCATTGCCCGGGTTGCGGCGATGTACCCGTGCCGGACGACCAGCTGCCCGTGTTGCTGCCGGAGAATGTGGTTCCCGATGGCGCGGGCTCGCCATTGGCAAAGATGCCCGAGTTCTATGAATGCGCCTGCCCGCAGTGCGGCGCCAAGGCAAGACGCGAGACCGACACGATGGACACCTTCGCCGAATCGAGCTGGTACTACGCGCGTTACGCGAGCCCGCAATGCGACATTGCGATGGTGGATAAGGCTGCGGCCGACCGATGGTTACCGGTAGATCAGTACGTGGGCGGGATCGAGCATGCGATTCTGCATTTGTTGTACGCACGCTTCTTCCACAAGTTGATGCGTGACGAGGGACTGGTGCAGGGCGACGAACCGTTCAAGCGCCTGCTCACCCAAGGCATGGTGATCGCGCCGACCTTTTATCGCGAGGTCGACGACGGCAAGAAACTGTGGGTCAATCCGGCGGAGGTGGAAGTTGAAACGGATGCCAAAGGACGACCTGTCTGCGCAAAACTGAAAAACGACGGCCAACCTGTGATCATCGGCGGCACCGAAAAGATGTCGAAATCAAAGAATAACGGCGTCGACCCGCAGGCGATAATCGATGCCTATGGCGCGGACACGGCGCGCCTGTTCATGATGTTTGCCGCGCCGCCTGACCAGCAATTGGAATGGTCCGATGCGGGCGTAGAGGGTGCGTTTCGATTCTTGCGCCGGGTGTGGAATTTCGGCGTTCGCCTCCAGCAGGGCGGCGGTCCGAAAATAGCACCGCGTTTGGTTGCTGCAACGCGCTTGGAGATCCATTCCGTATTGAAGCAGGCCACCTATGACATGGACAAGCACCAGTTCAACACCGTCGCTTCGGCGGCGATGAAGATTCTGAATGCGCTGGATCGGCTTGTCGGGATCGATGACAAAGTAGCCAGTGAGGGTTACTCGATATTGCTGCGGCTTCTCGCGCCTATGACTCCGCACATATCTCAAGCACTTTGGAAGGAACTCGGCTATGGCGGCGACGTTCTCAAGGCCAGCTGGCCGGAGGTGGATGAGTCTGCACTGGTGCAGGACGAGATCGAACTGGTTATTCAGGTGAACGGTAAGCTGCGTGGCAACATTCGCGTTTCCAAGGATGCCGACAAGGCGAGTCTTGAGCAATTGGCGTTGGCGCATGAGGCTGTCCAGAAGCAGCTGGCCGGTGTTGCGGTGAAGAAAGTGATCATCGTGCCGGGCCGTTTGATCAACGTCGTCGCCTAGCCACATGCTGCCGCGCCGTCATTTATTGCGTATTGTTATTTCGCTGATTGCGATGCTGGTTGGCAGTTGCGGCTTTCATTTGCGTGGACAGGTGGCGATGCCGTTCGACACGCTGTATATCGATGCGGCAAAATCCAACAGCCCGCTGGTAGATGATTTGCGCGGCGCTCTTGAACTGAACAAGGTCGGAGTAGTGGATTCCGCCGACCAGGCGAAGGTGATTTTGAGTATTGTTTCGGAAATTCCCGACAAGCAGGTGCTTTCTCTGGGCAGTGACGGACGCGTCAACGAATTTCGGCTGTTCTATCGTGTTTCGATACGTGCGTACGACAAACAGCATGAGTGGATACCGGCCGAGGAAATTCAGTTACGCAATGATTTTTCCTACGATGACTCCAAGGTGCTCGCCAAGGAGGCTGAAGAGTCGATGCTGTTAAAGAGCATGCGGGCGGACATGGTCCAGCAGATCATGCATCGCCTGGCGCGTTCAGCGCCAACGAGCAAATGAGATGATAGTCGGCAGTAACGATCTCCCGCAGCAGCTCGCATCCGAACTCAGATCGCTTTACGTCGTCACGGGAGACGCGTTGCTGCTGTCCATCGAGGCATCTGACCTAATACGCAACAAAGCCCGCGCAAGCGGATTTAGCGAACGTGACACGTTGACCGCGGAGCAACACTTCAACTGGTCTGAATTGCGGGCTGCTGCGCAGAGTTTGTCGTTATTCGCAACCAACAGGATAATCGACCTGCGTATACCATCGGGTAAACCGGGAGTAGAGGGCGGGCAGGCATTGCAGGACTATTGCGCAAACTTGAATAAGGATCTGCTCACGATAATTTCATTGCCGAAATTGGATAAAGCCGCGCAAAATAGCAAGTGGTATCAGGCGCTGCAAAAGTCCGGCGTGATTGTCACCGCCGACGACATACCGCGCATCTCGTTGCCCAACTGGATCGCGGCGCGGCTGAAACGCCAGCAGCAATCCGCCGACAAGCTTACCCTGGAATTTCTCGCCGATCGTTGCGAGGGCAACCTGCTGGCGGCATTTCAAGAGATACAAAAGCTGGGACTACTGTATCCGGCCGGTGAACTTTCCTTTGAGCAGGTAAAGGACGCGGTCATGGATGTTTCGCGTTTCGATATTTTCAAGCTTACTGAGGCGATGCTTTCCGGCGATAGCGCGCGCTATGTACGCATACTCGACGGGTTGCGAGCCGAAGGTACTGCCACTGTTCTGATATTGTGGGCGATCAGTGAAGAAGTTCGCACCCTGGGACAGGTGTTGCACACCATGCAACTTGGCAGCAATCTCGCCAACGCGCTGCGCGAAGTCAGGGTCTGGGGAAGCCGTCTCGGGTCTATCGAGTCCGCGGTACGCCGCTTGAATTTGGGCCAAATTGAAGGTGCATTGCTGCAGGCCGCGCGACTGGACAAGATCATCAAAGGGTTGCGCCAGGGAGATGTTTGGGACGAATTTCTGCAACTCGGGTTGCGTTTTTCCAAATGAAAAAAGTGCTACTGGTCATCACCAACATGCCGGATGCGGATTCGGCAGAAGCGCTTGGACGGCAAATTATTGAAGCGCGCGCTGCTGCCTGCGTAAATCAGCTCGCTCCCTGTATTTCAACGTACCGGTGGCGTGACTCGGTTGAAACGACCACCGAAGTGCCGCTATTGATCAAGACTACGCGCGCCGCATACCCCGAGCTTGAAAAGTTGATCAGCTTGGCGCACCCTTACGAACTTCCCGAGATTATCGCTGTCCCGGTGGAGGTCGGGTTGCCTGCATATTTGGAGTGGATAAATTCGGAAACCCAATTCAACAAGGAATGACCATGCGTTTTGCTTTGCTAGTGTTGCTATGTCTGATTACGCCCGCCCATGCGGATGGTTTTTTCGAACGTTTGCCGGGTCTTGGCGTCAGCAAGCAGCCCACCTTTTTACCCCCTGACCAGGCATTTTCGCTGGATGTCAACGTACGTGATCCGCAGACGCTGCTCGCAAATTTCAGAGTCACGCCCGGCTACTATTTGTACCGAGACAAAGTCACCTTTGAGACCGGGGATAAGACGATAAAAATCGTGACGGTGAATTTGCCTCATGGCGATTTTAAGGAAGACCCCAATTTCGGCACGATGGAAGTGTTCCATCAATCATTTCAAGCGGAAATCCCGTTACAACGCGGATCTGCGACCAAAGCAGTAGGGTTTGCACTAAAGGCCAGCTATCAGGGCTGCAGCGAACAGGGGCTTTGTTACCCGCCGATCACGCCGACGATCAACGTAAGCCTGCCCGACGCAATCACCGGTCATTTTCCACCGCCGGTTGTCATTGCAGCGCCGGCCGAAGGCCCACCCGCGGTTGAGAACGAAGGCGCGCATATCGCCAAGTTGTTCAAAGGCGGCAGTTACTGGCTGATCATTTCCTTCTTTTTTGGCGCCGGCCTTCTGTTGTCGCTGACGCCTTGCGTATTTCCTATGGTTCCCATTCTCTCGGGCATTATTGTCGGACGTGGGCACACGATCACCAAGATGCACGCCTTCATCTTGTCGCTGGCCTACGTCTTGGGCATGGCGATTACCTATGCCGCTGCCGGCGTCGCCGCGGGATTTTCCGGCAATCTGATTTCCAACGCGCTTCAAACACCATGGGTGCTTGGCAGTTTTTCTGCGGTATTCGTCGTACTTTCTTTTTCGATGTTTGGTTTCTACGAGCTGCAACTGCCATCAGCGCTGCAGAGCAAGCTTAGCGACACCAGCAACAAACTCCATGGCGGTCACCTTTCCGGCGTTTTCGCGATGGGTGCGCTGTCCGCAATCATCATGGGGCCCTGTGTTGCGGCACCGCTTGCAGGCTCCCTGCTATACATAGGTCAGACTCACGACGCAGTGCTCGGCGGCACGGCCCTGTTTGTGCTCGCGATGGGCATGGGCGCGCCACTGATGTTGATCGGCACCTCTGCGGGCGTTTTGCTTCCCAGAGCGGGCGCCTGGATGGAAGCGGTCAAACGTTTTTTTGGTGTGCTGCTGCTGGCGTTGGCGATCTGGATTGTCCAGCCATTGTTGCCGGTTAGTGTGCAAATGTTTCTGTGGGCGGCGTTATTAATTTTTTCCGGCATCTATCTCCATGCATTGGATGCGCTGCCACACAGTGCGGGGGGGTGGCAAAAGTTGTTCAAGGGCGTCGGGGTCTTTTCGCTGCTACTCGGCGTCGCTTACTTGATTGGCGGTTTGTCCGGCGCACAGGATATCCTGAAGCCACTGGGCACGCTGGGCAGGGTTGAAAGCCAAGCGCCGGCTACCCTGAATTTCTCCCGCGTCAAAGACATCGACGACCTGGATCAACGTATCGCCCAGGCCAATGGGAAACGGGTCATGCTCGATTTTTATGCCGACTGGTGCATTTCCTGCAAGGAAATGGAACGCTTTACATTTTCCGATCCCAATGTCCAAGCGAAACTAAAATCTGCCCTGCTGCTGCAGGCCGACGTTACCGCAAATAGCGACGCCGACAAAGCGTTACTTAAGCGCTTTGGCCTGTTTGGACCACCCGGAATATTGTTCTTCGACTCTCACGGCAACGAGTTCGCGGACTATCGAGTGGTGGGATTCCAGAGCGCAGGCCAGTTTACGCAAACGCTCCGCGCTGTCGGCCTCTGAATTTACCATCTTCGCTAAACTCCTAGACAATTCACCCTAAAGTACGGCAAACTAGACAGGATGAAAACTATCCTCGTGTTGCACGGTCCCAACCTGAACTTGCTCGGAAGTCGTGAGCCGGATGTGTATGGTCGGGTAACATTGGACGAAATTAACGTTCGTTTGACGAATTTAGCGAATTCGCAGGGTTTTGAACTGGAATCTTTTCAAAGCAATACAGAGGGGATGCTGGTTGATCGAATTCAGCTAGCCAGGTCTGACGGGACCATCTTCATCATCATCAATCCGGCCGCCTTTACGCACACCAGCGTAGCATTGCGTGACGCACTGGCAGCCGTAGCGATTCCCTTCATCGAAGTGCATCTTTCAAATGTGTTCGCAAGGGAAGCATTCCGCAGGGAGTCGTATTTTTCAGATTTGGCCATAGGCGTCATCAGCGGCCTGGGTGCGGCTGGTTATGAATACGCCTTGCAATACGCAATCAACCATAAATAGCAAGACTCTAGGGAGGTAACCATGGATTTACGCAAACTCAAGACTTTGATCGAACTGGTGGAAAGTTCCGGTATCGCGGAACTGGAAATTAGCGAAGGCGAAGAGCGCGTCCGCATTACGCGCAACGTTGCCGCTGCGCAACAGTACTACGCGCCCGCACCGCAACAACAAATCGCGGTAGCGGCGCCGCAAACTTCCGCGGCGCCCACGCCTGAACCGGCGAAACCGGCGGTCGCCGAGGGCCATGTCGTGAAGTCCCCAATGGTTGGCACGTTCTATCGTTCCGCCTCGCCGGGTTCCAAGGCGTTTGTGGACGTGGGGCAATCCGTCAACAGCGGCGACACCTTATGCATCATCGAGGCGATGAAACTGCTCAACGAGATAGAGTCGGATCAAAGCGGTACCATCAAAGCCATTCTGGTCGAAAATGGCCAGCCTGTCGAATTCGGTCAGCCGCTGTTTGTTATCGGTTGATGAACGTCCAAATTCACAAAGTAGTTATTGGATGGCGAGACTGAAATGACTATAGGAAGTAAAACTGGATATTTTCTCGCCAAGCCCAAGCCCGGAGTCACCCCTATGTTCGAAAAAATACTGATCGCCAATCGTGGCGAGATCGCACTTCGCATCCAGCGCGCTTGCCGTGAACTGGGAATAAAGACGGTAGTCGTGCATTCGGAGGCAGATGCAGATGCCAAGTACGTAAAGCTTGCCGATGAATCGGTTTGTATCGGACCCGCACCATCGTCGCAAAGTTATCTCAGCATTCCGGCCATCATCAGTGCTGCGGAAGTTACCGATGCGCAGGCGATACATCCTGGATACGGCTTTCTATCGGAAAACGCGGATTTTTCTGAGCGCGTGGAGAAATGCGGTTTCGTTTTCATAGGCCCGCGTGCCGAGACGATCCGACTGATGGGCGATAAGGTCAGTGCAAAAAATGCCATGAAAAAGGCCGGAGTACCCTGCGTACCGGGCGTTGATGGTGCATTGCCGGATACACCTGCCGAAATTGTCAAAATCGCGCGCAGCATCGGCTACCCGGTCATCATCAAGGCTTCCGGCGGAGGTGGCGGGCGCGGAATGCGTGTAGTTCATACCGAAGCGGCACTGTTGAATGCGGTTACCATGACCAGAACTGAAGCCCAGGCCGCGTTCAACAATCCGATGGTTTACATGGAGAAATTCCTAGAGAACCCGCGGCATATCGAAATCCAGGTACTCGCTGACCAGCACGGCAACGCCGTGTATCTTGGCGAGAGGGATTGCTCCATGCAGCGACGTCACCAGAAGATCCTTGAAGAAGCACCGGCGCCGTTGCTCGACAAAAAGATGCGCGACAAGGTTGGCGAGCGTTGTGCGGCCGCCTGTCGGAAGATTGGTTACCGCGGGGCGGGAACGTTCGAATTTCTGTATGAAAATGGTGAATTCTTCTTTATAGAAATGAATACACGAGTGCAGGTCGAGCACCCGGTAACGGAAATGATCACCGGTATCGACATTGTTCAGCAGCAGATTTTGATTGCCGCCGGCGAGAAGCTTCCGTTCAGACAGCGCGATATTGAGCTTAAAGGCCATGCAATTGAATGCCGGATCAATGCGGAACACCCTTACAAATTTACGCCTTCACCTGGCCGCATTACCGTCTGGCATCCACCCGGAGGGCCCGGGATCAGAGTCGACTCGCATGTGTATGCAAACTATTTCGTGCCGTCACACTATGATTCGATGATAGGAAAGATCATCGCCTACGGCGATACCCGCGAACAGGCTATGGCCAGAATGCGTACAGCATTATCTGAAATGGCTGTGGAGGGAATCGAAACCAACATTCCACTTCATCGGGAATTGCTGCAGGACGCGGCATTTATACGCGGTGGCACCAGCATACATTATCTGGAAGAGCGGCTGGCGGAACGCGCCAAGGGCAAATAGTTGCGTCGAAGGCCGCGAGTTTCCGCGGCTTCTGCCGCAGGTAGTCAAGAGATAGGCAAGGATTACAAAATCAGGCGGCCTTTGATTTTGCTAAAGAAAGGAATAGATGTCGTGGAATAGGCTCGTCATTGATTCCGATGCGGAACATGCCGAAGCGCTTAGCGATGTATTGCTCGAAATGGGCGCATTATCTGTCGATTTGCTGGATGCCGATGCGGACACGCCGGATGAGCAGGCCATATTTGGAGAACCCGGAGAACCACCACCCGGAATCTGGCAGCACAATTGTGTCACTGCATTATTCGGCGACGATCAGGATGTCATCGCCATCCTGGAGCGCGCCGTCGAAAGTGTCGGTCTCAAGCATACGCCCGCGTATAGAATCGAACTGCTGGCGGACAACGATTGGGTGCGTCTTACGCAATCCCAGTTCGAGCCGATACAAATATCGAAGCGCCTCTGGATCGTTCCCACCTGGCACACGCCATCCGATCCAGAAGCCATAAATATCGCACTCGATCCCGGGCTTGCTTTTGGAACCGGCAGCCATCCTACCA
This sequence comes from Gallionella sp., assembly GCA_049799335.1. Classification (GTDB taxonomy): domain Bacteria; phylum Pseudomonadota; class Gammaproteobacteria; order Burkholderiales; family Gallionellaceae; genus Gallionella. The sequence goes on from JBARHR010000047.1 coordinate 14,907, forward strand.
CTCGACTTTGCCTGCGCTGGCTGGACGCAAATTTGTCGGGCGGCGAGAGTGTGCTGGATTATGGTTGTGGCTCCGGTATCCTTGCCATCGCCGCAATCAAGCTGGGTGCTCAAATGGCTACCGGTATAGATCTTGACTCGCAGGCGATAACCTCCGGTCGCGAGAACGCGCGCGCGAATCGCGCCGACAGAGTCGATTTCTGGCTACCCGGCGAATTGGATTTGGGCATGTACGATCTGGTGATTGCCAATATACTCACCAACCCGCTGCGCATGCTGGCACCGATACTGGCGCGCGCGACCCGGCCGGAAGGGACAATCGTGCTGTCGGGCATACTCGATAATCAGGCAGAGGAAGTGATACAGATATATCAACAGTGGTTTGAAATGGGATCGCCTGTTTTTGATGAAGGCTGGTCCTGCCTGTCAGGGATCAGGCGCTAACATGGCAGGAACCACGACTTGCCCGCATTGCGGAACGCGATTCAAGATTTCCCGAGAGCAATTGGAAATACACCATGGCATGGTGCGCTGTGGCAATTGCCTGCAGGCGTTCGATACCAGGCCGCACTTTACCCCCGAAGAGATCGACCCGCAACTGGTATTGCCGATACTTGACGAGTCCTACGTGCAGGAGCCTGCAATCGCGACGGTTTCAGCACAGACGTCGGTCTACGACAATGTTGAAGTTGAAAGCGAACGCGTCGAGCATGATGTCGTCGAGCCGGGTAATTTGGACGTCGATATGCTGCCCACCGCGGCGTCCCCTGGCCAGCCAGAGCCCCCTGACCCGCTAGTCACGGAACAGGTGGATCCATCCCCAGGAGCACTGGCCGATGATGAAGCCGCATTCCTTGCTGAGCCCAAGTCACGGCTTTGGGGTATAGCGTCTGTGTTGCTCGTGTTGACGCTAATCTTCCAGTCAGCTTACCTTTTCAGGGTCGAACTGGCCGCCCGCGTCCCCGCTTTAAAGCCCGGCCTGGAGTCCGCTTGCGAATTGCTGGACTGTACCGTGCCGCTTCCACAAAATGCCGAGTTGATGAGCATAGAGTCCTCTGAACTCAAAGACGAGCCAGGTCAAGGTCATCAAATCCTGCTCTACGCTTTGCTTCGAAACCGCGCCGGCTATGTGCAGGCCTTCCCTAATCTGGAACTTACCCTGACCGACTTGCAGGACGTCGCGTTAGCCCGCCGGGTATTCAAGCCGGAAGAATACCTCGCAACTCCCGGAGTGGCATCTGGAGGGCTGGCCCCCAACCGTGAGCTATCCGTCAAACTGCGCCTTGACACCGCCGATCTAAGTCCGGTGGGTTATCGGCTGGTATTGCTTTATTAGCCAGTATTACACTGCAGATGCAATCCGGACCGATTTGCCTGTATGTTTTTCAACCGCTTTCCGGTATATTTGCGTCCGCCGTTCAGACCAATGGGAGAGCGTGATGCTCGGCAGGAATTTGCTGCCGTCTCACCGCCGAAGGCGTAACACCCGCAACCGCTCAGGCTCAAGGAACCATTGACGCAGGCAAATCTGGAGAGCGCCGACAACAACGGCCACCGAAGGGGCACGCAACGCGAGTTGTAATCTCTCAGGTAAAGAGGACAGATGGGGCACAACACAATTTCGTGTTGTGCCCTTTTCTATTTTTAGGGTAATCATGTCACTAAAGCAAACCCCTCTGAATGCTGCGCACCGGGCAATGGGCGCAAAAATGGTCGATTTTGGTGGATGGGATATGCCGGTAAATTACGGCTCCCAAATCGACGAACACCATATAGTGCGCCACGACTGCGGCATGTTCGACGTCTCCCATATGCGCGTGGTCGATATCAGGGGGAATGGCACGCGCGCGTTCCTGAGATTGTTGCTCGCCAATAATGTGGACAAGCTCACCCAGTCCGGGAAGGCGCTCTATTCTTGCATGCTGCTGGACAACGGCGGCGTAATCGACGACCTGATAGCCTATTTCATGAATGAACAGTGGTTTCGCATCGTCGTGAACGCGGGCACAGCGGACAAGGACATCGCATGGATGAGACGCCAAGCCGTGGAGCATCATCCCGATCTGCAAATTAGTGACCATCCCGAACTGGCGATGATTGCGGTACAGGGGCCGAGCGCGCGACGGAAAGTATGGGAAGCGCTGCCAGGCAGTGAACAACTTACCGCAAGTTTGCTCCCGTTCTGCGCAGTTGAAATGGGTGCCATGTTCGTCGCACGAACCGGCTATACCGGTGAAGACGGCTTCGAGGTCATGTTACCCGCCAAGGCCGCGCCATTTTTCTGGGCGAACCTCGCTGAGAAGGGGGTACGCCCGATAGGTCTGGGCGCGCGTGACACGCTGCGACTGGAAGCGGGAATGAATCTTTACGGTCAGGACATGGACGAGACTGTCAGTCCGTTGGAATCCGGCTTGACCTGGACGGTGGACATTAATAGTGAACGTGACTTCATCGGTAAGTCTGCGTTGCTGTCCAATCCGCCGGTTCGCAAGATAGTCGGACTGGTTTTGATGGACCGCGGCGTGTTGCGTAGCCACCAGAAGGTTCACACCGAACATGGCAAGGGCGAGATAACCAGTGGCAGCTTTTCGCCGACGTTGGACAAGTCGATCGCACTGGCGCGTGTGCCGTCTGGCGTCAGGATCGATGACGCTGTGCAGGTTGAGATACGCGATAAAATGCTGACCGCGCAAGTCGTAAAATATCCGTTCGCACGCAACGGCAAAGGATTAATTTAATCAATTAAGGAACCGACCATGAGCAACCCGGAAAATTTGAAATACACAGCATCTCACGAGTGGATAAAGACCGAAGCGGACGGCACCATCAGCGTCGGCATCACTCAACACGCGCAGGAGCTGCTGGGCGATATGGTGTTCGTGGAAACCCCTGCTGTTGGGCGCAAGCTGAAAGCGAAGGAAGAATGTGCGGTAGTGGAATCTGTCAAAGCTGCTGCGGATATTTACGCACCGGTTGACGGCATCGTTACCGCCGTGAATGCCGAGTTGGATGCAACACCGGAAGCGATCAACAGTAATCCGTACGGATCATGGGTGTTCAAGATGACGCCAGACAATGCTGCAGATGTATCCGCGTTGATGGACGCCGGTGATTACCAGGCAATTGTTGACAGCGAAGCGCATTAGTACACGGAACAAAAGATACCACGGGCCAACCGAAGTTTCACGTCAACTTATACATGCTGCCGTTTCCTTATGAAATCTGACCAATTCGTTAATCGCCACAACGGCCCAAGCGGTCCAGAGGTCGAATCAATGTTGCGCAAAATTGATGCGCCCACGCTCGACGCGCTTATCGCTGAAACGATACCTGCCGATATCCGCCTCAAACTGCCGCTTGGTCTTCCCGACGGCATGTCCGAACACGATTATCTGGGGCATCTGCGCAGCATTGCGGCAAAGAACAAGTTGTACAAGAGCTATATCGGACTCGGCTATTACGACACCATCGTGCCACCGGTTATTCAGCGCAACATACTTGAAAACCCCGGTTGGTATACCGCCTACACGCCATACCAGGCTGAAATTTCCCAGGGACGCCTCGAAGCGCTGCTGAACTTCCAAACCATGGTGATCGACCTTACCGGGATGGAGATTGCCAATGCGTCGCTGCTGGACGAGGCAACCGCTGCGGCCGAGGCGATGATCATGTTGTACAACCTGCGCTCACGCGATGCCGCAGCTCAAGGTCGACGCAGTTTCTTTGTTTCCGATGAGTGTTTTCCGCAAACCATAGAATTACTGAAAACTCGTGCCCAGCCGCTGAGCATCGAATTGGTGATCGGGGACTTCAAGCAAGTTACGCTGAGCGAATCAATGTTTGGTGCGTTGCTGCAGTATCCGGCTGCGGACGGCATCGTGTACGACTACGCGGATTTCGTTGCGCGTGCAAAAGCGAACGGCATGACGATTGCCGTGGCAGCGGACATACTCAGCCTGGTGCTGTTGAAGCCGCCGGGCGAGTGGGGTGCCGACGTCGTCGTTGGTTCTACCCAGCGCTTTGGCATACCGATGGGTTACGGAGGTCCGCACGCGGCTTATTTCGCATGCAAGGACAGCTATAAGCGCTCGATGCCAGGGCGTATCATCGGAATGTCAGTGGATGCCGAAGGTAATCCGGCATTGCGCATGGCGCTGCAAACGCGCGAGCAACATATACGGCGCGAAAAGGCCACCTCCAACATCTGCACTGCGCAAGCTCTGCTTGCAATCATGGCCAGCATGTACGCGGTTTACCACGGCCCGGACGGATTGCGCGGCATCGCGATTCAAGTACATCAATGCGCAGTGATGTTGGCGAAGGAATTGAAGAAACTTGGATACGTACTCAGTGATCGGATATTTTTCGATACGCTCAAACTTACGCAAACCGACAATGTGAAGATACGCGCGCTGGCGGACGCCGCGCAGATCAATTTTCACTATACCGATGATGGCTTGAATATATCTGTTGACCAAACAACCAATGCCGCCCGACTTAACGAGATACTGGCTGTGTTTGCATCGGCGGCAGATGCCACGGTTCCGGTTGTCACGCGCGCGCAAATTGATGATCAATCGCTAATCCTGAAGTCACGTAGTTCAACGATTTTGAAGCATCGCGTTTTCAACGCCTACCATTCGGAATCCGAGATGATGCGCTATGTAAAGCGGCTGGAAAACAAGGATTTGTCGTTGACGCATTCTATGATTTCGCTGGGTTCCTGCACCATGAAGCTGAACGCCGCCGCTGAGCTGCTGCCGCTCACCTGGCCGGAGTTTGCCGGCTTGCATCCTTTTGTTCCGGTTGAGCAGGCAGAGGGATACCAGGAAATTATCGCCAACTTGGATGCGGCCTTATCGACAATTACCGGCTTCACAAGAATGAGCTTTCAGCCTAACAGTGGCGCACAGGGCGAATACGCCGGACTGCTGGTAATTCAGGCCTATCACCGTGCAATGGGGCAGGGGAAGCGCAAAGTTGCGCTTATACCCGCTTCTGCGCACGGCACCAATCCCGCCAGTGCGGCAATGTGCGGCATGGATATCGTGGTGGTCAAGTGCGACAAAAATGGCAACATCGATATGGCAGACCTGCGAGAAAAAGCCGAACTGCACAAGGACGACTTGTCCTGTTTGATGATCACCTATCCAAGCACTCACGGTGTCTACGAGGAGGGCGTCAAAGACATCACGCGCATCGTTCACGATAACGGGGGCCAGGTGTACATGGACGGCGCAAACATGAATGCCCAGGTCGGGCTGACCAGCCCCGGCAACATCGGCGCGGATGTGTGCCACCTGAATTTGCACAAGACCTTTGCGATACCACACGGAGGCGGCGGACCTGGCATGGGTCCGATTGGAGTCGCCGCGCACCTCGCCCCGTTTTTGCCAAAACATCCTCTGGTGAAAACTGGGGGCGCTAAAGGAATACATTCAGTTTCGGCTGCGCCATACGGCAGCGCGCTGGTTTTGCTGATTACCTACGGCTACATCAAGATGATGGGCGGACCGGGTCTAACGGAAGCAACACGCCTGGCAATTTTAAACGCGAACTACATCAAGGAATCCCTGAAAGATCACTTTCCTACCCTGTACAGCGGTGCAAAAGGTCGCTGCGCGCACGAAATGATTCTGGCGTGCGCCGACTTCAAGCGGGAAGCAAGTGTGGAAGTGGCCGATATTGCCAAGCGCCTGATGGACTATGGCTTCCATGCGCCGACAACGTCGTTCCCGGTAGTCGACACGCTGATGGTTGAGCCGACCGAAAGCGAATCAAAAGCGGAGCTGGATCGGTTTTGTAGCGCGATGATTTCAATTCGCGGAGAAATCGATGAGATCATTGCTGGAACCGCCGACCGAAAAGACAACGTACTGAAACAGTCACCGCACACTGCCAGCGCCGCGACCAGCAGCAATTGGCATCACGCATATACCCGGGAAAAGGCGGTATACCCCGTGCCATGGGTACGCGACAACAAGTTCTGGCCCAGCGTCTCGCGCGTGGACAACGTCCATGGCGACAAGAATCTGATTTGCGCCTGCCCACCCGTAGAGTCGTACGCTGACTCGAACAGCGCTCAGTAACAACATACTGCAGGTGGAGAATCCCAACAAGCACCGCACCGGTCTGACGCACGTATGGCATGCAACAGGTGTCGCGCTGCAGGGCCTGCACGCGGCATGGCAGCACGAAGATGCGTTTCGACAAGAGGTGCTGATCGCGGCTATCGCCGTTCCGGTTGCCCTAATTTTTCCTACTGACTTGCTTGCCAAGGCATTAATGGTTTCCAGCATTTTGCTGGTGCTCATAGTCGAGTTGATCAATTCTGCCCTGGAAGCGACGGTAGATCACACGTCCCTGGAGCGGCATCCGCTCGCCAAACGTGCCAAGGATATTGCCAGCGCTGCGGTCCTGCTGAGTATCGTAAACGCCTGCATGGTGTGGCTGTTGGTACTGTACCAATATGCTTGATTCAGCTACGTAGCCGCGCGAGACGATTCAATCGTCATACCCGCAGCGAACTTCCGTTGGTAGCCATGCGTCAGAACATGTGCTGACCGCCGTTGATGGAAATATTGGCCCCGGTAACAAACGCTGCCTCGTCCGATGAAAGATAAGCGACCAGACCTGCAACCTCGTCAGGTTTGCCCAAGCGGGACTGCGGTATCAGCGGCAGTATTCTGCTGTCCAGCACATCCTGTGGAATTGCCATGACCATTTTCGTGCCGATGTAACCCGGAGAAATGGTGTTCACGGTAACGCCCTTCTTAGCGACTTCCAGTGCCAGCGCCTTGGTAAAGCCATGCATTCCGGCCTTCGCCGCAGCATAATTGGTCTGGCCAAACGCACCCTTCTGCCCGTTCACCGACGAGATGTTGATGACGCGACCCCAATTTCGCTCCATCATGCCATCGATCACCTGCTTGGTCATGTTGAACACCGAATCGAGATTCGTTCGTATTACCGCATCCCAATCTGCCTTGCCCATTTTCTTGAAGGTCATATCTCGCGTGATGCCTGCATTATTAACCAGTACATCTACAGAACCGAATTCCCTTATGACCTCGGCAACGCACGAGCTGCAAGAATCATAGTCCGCCACGTCACATGGATATGCTTTAAAGCCGTAGCCCAAATCATTCATGGACTTCAGCCATTCTTCAACTTTCGAGTTGCTAGGACTGTGTGTTGTAACAACCTTGTAGCCCAACGCCGACAATTTGACACAGATGGCCTCACCAAGGCCGCCCATTCCTCCCGATACTAGAGCTACGCGCATAATCTTCCTCCCCCAAGTTTATATATTGACGGGTGCAATCTGTGTGATCGAACCGGAAGCTGCACCCCTGTTTTTACTTCCGGTCAACGTATTGCGAGTTCAATGGAAATTTGGCCGCAGCAACTTATTGCTCATCAGAAGGTACGGACAAGGATATCCTGATGCGGCGCACTGCTGGTATCGCGTATCGACGAAAACATCGTTCGTGACCGCGCCCAATTGTAACGGGCGTTGTGTCACTGTCAACATAGCACTGTGACGCAACCCACTGGCAATGCATAGAGTATCCGAAACGACGCGCGATGTAGGTCATCAGTCCAACATTGGTAATATCGATAAGATGGGGTTTGTAAATTGACTGCGCACTGATATAAACTGACCGGCAATCGCATGGCGTAGACCATGATGCGAATCCAATAAAACTCCGGGAGATAATGTCATGGAAGATGTAGTTATCGTGGCTGCTGCGCGAACAGCAGTCGGTAAATTCGGCGGTGCCTTTAACAATGTTTCCGCAGTTGAGCTCGGCGCTGCGGTAATACGCAATTTGCTGGAGAGAACCGGAGTGAAGGGAGAGCAAGTCAATGAAGTGATCCTGGGTCAGGTATTGACTGCCGGGGTCGGACAAAATCCGGCACGCCAGTCAGTAATCAAGGCGGGACTGCCGAATTCCGTCCCCGCAATGACGGTAAACATGGTATGCGGTTCCAGTCTCAAGGCGGTAATGCTCGGCGCCCAGGCGATCAAGAGCGGTGATGCTGAAATTGTCATCGCCGGCGGACAGGAAAATATGAGCATGTCTCCGCATGTATTGAACGGGTCACGCAACGGCTTGCGCATGGGTGACGGGAAGCTGATCGACAGCATGATCGTCGATGGCCTGTGGGACGTTTACAACAACTATCACATGGGCACTACGGCGGAAAATGTTGCGCAGAAATACGGCATTACCAGACAGGAACAGGATGAATTTGCCTGCGCCTCGCAGAACAAGGCTGAAGCTGCCCAGAAAGCCGGAAAATTTGTTGATGAGATTGTCCCTTTCACCATCAAAGGCAAAAAGGGCGACACGGTTATATCCGCAGACGAATACCCGCGCAGTGGAACAACTATAGACATGCTTGCCGGTCTGCGTCCAGCTTTCAGTAAGGAAGGTACCGTTACAGCTGGTAATGCTTCAGGTATCAATGACGGCGCGGCGATGGTAATGATGATGTCCGCGACGAAGGCAAAAGCGCTTGGCCTTACGCCGCTCGCCACGGTTAAGGCATACGCAGCTACAGGCATCGATCCAAGCATCATGGGCATAGGCCCGATTTCAGCAAGCAAGCGCTGTCTAGAACGGGCAGGGTGGAGTGTCAACGATCTTGACCTGATGGAAATCAATGAGGCTTTCGCGGCTCAGGCGATTGCAGTTAACCGCGAGGTAGGCTGGGATACCTCTAAAGTTAACGTCAACGGTGGGGCGATCGCGATCGGCCATCCGATAGGCGCGAGCGGCGCGCGCGTGCTGGTAACGCTGCTGCATGAAATGGTGCGCCGCGATGCGAAGAAGGGCCTGTCTTCGTTGTGCATAGGCGGCGGCATGGGCGTCGCACTTGCGTTGGAAAGAGTCTAGCTTCGGTATTTTGATTGGGAAAGAAGCTCAAATGAAACAGCCGCGTTCAAGCGTGGCTGTTCATTCGGGCCTTGTGCGTTGCCGTACGTTGCGGTTCAGCACATATGCAAGCCACCGTTGATGGCGATGTTTGCACCAGTTATGTAGGCGGCATCATCGGACGCAAGGTATGAAACCAGCTTGGCAATTTCCTCCGGCTTACCGAGACGACCTACCGGTATGCTGGAGACGATTTGCTCGCGCACTTCGGGCTTGATTGCCATGACCATATCGGTACCGATATAGCCCGGTGAAATCGAATTTACCGTAATGCCTTTTGCCGCAGTTTCCTGTGCAAGTGACTTGGTGAACCCGAGCATGCCTGCCTTTGCTGTCGAGTAATTGGTCTGTCCGAATTGACCTTTTTGGCCGTTGACCGAGGATATGTTGATGACGCGTCCCCATCCCTCGGCAAGCATGTCGTCTACCACCTGGCGAGTCACATTGAACACGCTGTTCAAATTGATATTCAGTACGTCCATCCAGTTATTCAATGGCATCTTTTTGAAAACGCCGTCCTTGGTAATCCCCGCATTATTCACCAATACTTTTATCGGTCCGATTTCAGATTTTATTTTGGCTATCATCGATACGCAGGAATCAAAGTCGGACACATCGCCTTCGGCAATGTATATATTCTTGTTTGTTGCGCTTTCCTCTGCCAGCCAGACACGCGCCTTGGCTTCTTCCGATGCGATGTAGTTGGCAACAACCGTGTATCCATCCGCCGACAGTTGTCTGCAGATGCTGGTTCCTATTCCGCCTGTACCGCCTGTTACCAATGCAATGCCTTTGCTCATGATAATTTCCTGAATTAGTTAACGCCAAATATTTTCGCCGCAATAAAAACCTTGTCGCAGACTACTTGCCCTTTTTAGCCGACGCTTTTGCTGCCTTCGCTTTTGCTGCCGATTTTGCGCTGCTGGCTGGTGCCGGCTTTTTTTCCGAACCAACATCGCGCTCGACTAGCCACTTTGCAATTGCCGGGGCCAATTCCTTTTGCGAACGTGAACCGACAAAGACGCCGATGTGACCACCCGGAAACTCGTACAG
>JBARHR010000048.1:0-15013 GCA_049799335.1 Gallionella sp.
CCGAAGTCTCGCGGCGATGTTCCGCCCAGCGATTGGCACGCATCACCCCACCACTGGACAATTCATAGCCATATTGAACGCTCAGCGCGTCGGTGGTAAAAGGGATCACCGATAGCTTGGCGTCACCCACGTCGAACATGATGGGCATTTTGAGTCCGGCCATCAGCGGCGTACCCACAGTATTCCCCTCGAACAGAACGCCGATGTTTTCACCGACACGCCCGCCGAAAAACAAGCTAAGCTCGTCTCCGAATTGCAACATCCCGTCATTTACATCGTTCGGCAATCCATTGGCGATTTTATTCGGGGTAGCTGCCTGATTGCTCTTTTGATAGCGGGCTTTGAGTAGGATCGCCGCGTTCAAGGTATCTGGTATGGAAAGATGTTCCCCTTCCACTTTGCCCTGTGCGCCCATCATCGTATAGCCGCTGGCCTTGAATGCGCGTCCAAACTTGCTCAACACCGGAAAGTGCTGCTGGTGGCAAGCAGAACATGCCATGCCTGTCTGTCGTGCAAATGCCGGCAATGCAGCTGCCTCCGACATAAACAACATCAGTGAAGCCAAACCAGTTAACGCGAGTAGCATTTTTTTCATTTACTTCTCCCTGAACGATTAATGCATTGCCAATGTGGTTCCTGCGCCTATCACCTGCTTTCGGTGACCCGAACTACAATAAAACTGTATCACGCCGCGCTACAGATTAAAACAACAATCTTATTTAAAAACCCATGTATACGGATGATTCCAAAGGTAACTAGTCAAGTAAATTTTAGGTGTCTGCCGGTATCACCCCGACAAATAGCTTTTCTTCCACAATTTAACGCCGGCAGACGACGCCGGGAGGGATTCGTTAAGTGCCTGCCGGCGAATCCAAATTGGCAGGACAACCCATACAAGCGTTTGGTCGAAAGGGATGTTTCTGCCTTGTTCGAGAATATTTGCGCACAACTGTGGTCGACCTCCTGCGGAACGTCTACACTCCGGACCTCAACCCTGCCTGATAACTGTATTAATAAGCAATGTTTGAGTCATGCATATTAGAAAAAATTGCGGCCCCGCAAGAATTGACCTTGCCTTAATTTTATCGACTTGAAATGAAATACCCGACAATCCCAGCTACCAGCAAACTGCTCCTCGCATTTATTCTTTGCCTTTGTTTGACTGACTTGCGCTCAGCAACGGCAGAAAGCGACATATCTTGCAGCCTTGCGCGAGGCGAAGTGGTTTGCGTTTCTTCAGCTAGCGCAAGCGCCGAACCAACCAAAAGCCGGCCATCATGCAACGTAAAGAATGTGCAGATCGTTTTGCGTGACAAAAAGATCAGTGTAGGCGCAGCAGATGGCATCTTCGGCAAGGCGACCTCAAAAGGGGTAAGTAAATTCCAGCAACAGGCCGGACTGCAACAGACTGGTTTACTGGACGCCCAGACTTGTAAGGCGTTGGGCGTAAGGAAGGCGTGCGAAGACGTACTGGACGAATGGATGACCTATGACATGGACAAAATTGCCGCATTCTGGGGACGGTCGAAGGAGGACGCGATTAGAATCGGAATCAAGCCGCCTGCCGTGGTTCCACCCAAGGGATGCCAACTTCGTCTCGACGCAAAGGGATCAAAAGTGACTCCCTACTGCAATGGCAAGGCCTTGTCGCCAAACAGCTGCCTAAATCCATTTGGCGTTGACCCGCTATCGTAGTTGACTCCGTGGTAGGCGTTTATCCGTTGTGAATTTTCTTGCTCACGCCCTGCTTGCCGGTGACACGCCAGCCCTGATTGTGGGCGGCGTGGTCGGCGACTGGATCAAGGGTCCCTTGCCCGGATCGCTACCCGACGACCTTGCAAAAGGTGTAGCACTGCATCGTGCAATAGACAGTTTTGCAGAATCTCAAGCATCGTTTCAGCGCAGCCGCTCGCGCGTATCCGCTCCGAGAAGACGTTATGCCGGCGTGCTGGTCGATATATTCTATGACCACCTGCTGGCGCGAAACTGGGCGCAGATTCATCACGTTCCTTTGGATCAATATTGCGCATCAGTCTATCGCGCGATCGATATCCGGCTTGCGGATCTACCGGCCGCTTCCCATCCCGGGTTGAAGTTGATGGCCAAGGAAGACTGGTTGACGAGCTATGTACGGGTGGACGGTATTGCCGACGTACTGGCCAGAATGTCGCGCCGTGCGCGCCAGCCGAATCCGCTGACCCAAGGCGAGCAGGAGTTTCTGGCAGATTCAGCAGGATATGAAGATGATTTCCATGAATGGCTAGCCGAAGTGAATACATTTTGCCTCGCCTGGCCGCAACGATGACAGTACTTGCACGAAGATTTTCGCGATGGCGCCGGACAAAGTCGTCAGCGATCTAGCGCACGCCGTTCAATGCGCTTTTGAACTCTGGCGTTTGGACGACAACGGCAACGAATTTCTGGTTGATAGGTTTGTTGACCGCACCTCGGCCGAGACAAAATTGCTCGAGATGTCTGCAGGCGGGCACAAACAAACGTATTGGATAATACAATCCATCTCGAAACAGGTGAGTTGAGTTGGGCAATTCCTCTCAGAAGTGACTATCAGAATTGAGGCAAGCCGCTGGACCGCCTGCGCCTTCTCAGAACATCGGCCAATTCAACGCAAGCTCGCGACGAGGACATTTCGCGCCTTCATAGTGTGCTTAAATGGTTACTTTCGCTAAACCAGAGAATACCTGATGCAATCCCTGCTTTTTGCCAGCCTGCTGTTAGTCGCCAGTATCCCGGCACATGCCTTCGATACGGTAAAGGTCGCGGACGGAATCTACGCACTGGTAGGTGATCTGGGGCAACGCTCACCCGACAACCTCGGGCACAACATAACCTCAGGATTCATCGTGACCGCGAAAGGTGTCGTCGTGGTCGACACCGGAGGCAGCCTGGCGGACGCGCAGGCGATCCACTCCGCGATTGCCAAGGTAACCGACAAGTCAGTGTTATACGCGGTAAATAGCGGCGGCCAGGACCATCGCTGGTTCGGCAACGATTACTTCAGGCATCAGGGTGCAAAGCTTGTCGCTTCAGAGGCTGCCGCGAACGACATGCGGGAACGAGGCGCCCCGCAACTGGCCACTGCAGGTCTGCTGCTGAAGGAAAACATTGCCGGTACCCAACTGGTTTATCCCGACATCACATTCCGGGATCACTACACTTTGCCGATCAACGACGAGCAAATCGAATTGCTCTACTCCGGCGGTGCGCATACTCCGGGAGATATTGTGGTGTGGCTGCCGCAGCGCTCAATTGTGTTCGCCGGAGATACAGTATTCACGCAGCGTCTGCCGGGCGTCATGCCCGGCAGCACCGAGCGCTGGATCAGGAGTCTTGAGTATCTGCGCGATACGCTCAAGCCTGAGATCGTCGTGCCCGGTCATGGACACGTCACGGATATGAATGAAGCGCTACGCGACAGTTACGATTACCTGGTATTCCTGCGCGCTGCCACACGCGAACGCTTTGCCAACGGTGCCTTTGACCCGATCGAGGCAAGCCAGGGTCTCGACCAGTCTCGTTTCAAATACCTCGTGAATTACGACGACCTCCGCTTCCGCAGTCTCAACGCGCAAGCAGTAGCGGAGGACATATTCCCAACGCTCCGGTAAGCGTCAGGGTGAAGGTTATTTCCTAGGCACACAGGTTACGAATGTTGTCCTCCAACATCCTGATCCTATCGCATACAGCCGGTTAACGCGCTAGTTGCGTATTAGCTGTTTCCCTTTCGACAATAACAATAGACAAACTTTTGAATCGCGCCAGTTGGCGTGTGATGCGCTTCCTTTTCATGTCTGACAAGCAGAAACGTTGCGCCAAATTCCGCGTGCAGGGTTTCCGGTTTGTAGCGCATAACCGGTAGCCCGCTGCATTTTTCCGGACCATCTTCGGCGAAAGTGGCAATGATTACATGGCCTCCCGGTCGAACTGCCCGCATCACCCGATCGACATAAGCGTGACGCTCGTCGGAACCGGTCAGAAAATGAAAGACGGCGCGGTCATGCCAGATATCGAATCTGTGCACCTCAAATTCCGCACAGGTGATATCGCCCACGATCCATTTCACGCAGTTCGCACGATTTCCCAAGCGCTGCTTTGCAACGGCGATTGCAGTTGAAGATAAGTCCAATACCGTAAGGTCGGTATAACCTTCCGTGACCAGGTCATCTACCAGTCTCGACGCACCACCACCCACGTCGATAATTGCCGCATCCCTGCCTAGACTGGTGTTGTGTATAAGACGCAACGATTGGTCGGCGTGCTCCTGAAACCAGCTCACCGCATCAGATGGCTTGGAGCCGTATACCTGATCCCAGTGTTGTTTGCGATCCATGAACCAACCTCCGCACTCAAAACATCCGGTTTGCCACGCCATGGACAGATGATATCCGGAATTTGATTTACCGAAGAACTGTCGGCAGGTATTCGATTCCGCGGGTAGGACCGCACCACCAGCCAAACCTCACTCCGCGGTCATAGTTAGTTCTTTAGACGAGTGAGGATTCTTGAAGTAATCACGATATTTCATGTCTTCCGTCAGCAGATGGTCTATCAACAAACGTTTGACGTTCAGCCCCGCTTCGATCCACAGATGTTCCGGTGTGTCGCGACCCAGCCCGTACATTATTTTTCGCAACCGTGTCATGGTTTCACTGTGATGTTTGGCATGCTGATCCACCTCCGGGTAACCGGATAGAGCCAACAGCGTGACCTCGCGCGTAAACCGCTTTGTCGCATCGTCGATGAGCGCCTGCATCGCATCGCTTACTTTGTCTATTCCCATGCGCCAGATGATGGCAGCGTTCAGCTGACCGATTAGCGTTACCAGATTCCTATGGTCACAATCAATCTCTGCAATACCGGTTTCCAGTTCGCCGGATTCGTGTAACTTCCATAGCGTGGGCCAAGACTGGGTGCTCGAACTCCAAGTATCCCGCGATTTGCAGATTTTGTGAGGGTTCATAATAAGGTCACCTATCCAATATTGATGACGTAATCAAGAAAATCTAGGCGTGCTATTAGAGTCAGACTATTGCCACGCGTTCGACACCGTTAGATTTGCTGTCCAGGGAAAATGTCGCAGTCAATTGTACCCAAACCTTATAACTTTCCACCGTCAGTCTGAGCTTGCCTATGTATCAAGATGACTGGCGGTGTTGCCTTCGGTCATTTGTGCGATCTTTATCCGCCTGACGGGCGAGTTCCCGGATGGCGATGTCGCTTTCGTGAACGGCAATACTGATCCATTTTATCCGTTCATTGATATTATCTCCACGGATGATTTGCGAGCCTTCGCGCGTCTCGACCTCATTCCGGTCGGCGATAACATGAAATGCCTCGTACTATTGTCCAATGCGACTCAGAGGCTCAAGCGGGCAACCTTTGGCGCCGCAGGCCAAATTACCCCGCGATAGGAACAGGCAGACAAATGCTGTTGCGATTCCAATCGCATTTCCCGCGTACCGTTGATCGCGCGGCAATCGGCATACAACCTGTCAGTGCGAGCGATACCAGACAGTCACGTGACGATTTTACGTTGGTCAATACTGTAAGGTACTTTGCCGCAAAGTGAACTACTTCTATCCTCGGACTGAACTTTCTGCCGATTCATTATCACAGCGCATTTCAAGGCAATGCCGCGCCAACCTCGCTTTGCGGCTCGGCTTCATGCACTCCGTTGCGACCAATTCGTTTCATGATGTTGCCGCCCCACATTATCAAGTCGTCGACATAGGTGTACACCACGGGAATCACGAGGAGACTCAGAAACGTCGACGTGATCAGTCCGCCAATCACGACAATCGCCATCGGCGACCGAAAAGTGCCGTCACCGCGGCCCATGTCGAGCGCGACCGGCAGCATGCCGGCACCCATCGCCATGGTAGTCATGACGATAGGCCGTGCACGCTTCTTGCAAGCGTCCACCACTGCCTCGGCGCGCGCCATGCCGCGATCACGACGCGACACGATCGCATACTCAACCAGCAGGATGGAATTCTTCGTTGCGATACCCATCAACATGATCAGCCCGATCATTGACGGCATCGAAATGGCGGTATGTGTCAGGTAGAGCGCGAGAAACGCACCGGGAACCGACAGCACCAATGCCCACAATATCGTCGCTGGCTGCATGAAGTCCCTGAACAACAGGACCAGCAGGATGTAGATACACATGACCCCGGTAAACATCGCCAGGCCGAAGCTCGCAAACAATTCCTTCATCGCCTCTGCGTCGCCGATCGGCGCCATCTCCACGCCTGCCGGCATATTCTTGATCGACGGCAAATTTGCCACGGCAGCCTGAACCTTGCCCAACGGTTGTCCGGCCAACTCGATTTCAAAGGTGATATTGCGCTGGCGGTCATAGCGATCAATCTGCGCCGGCCCGCTCTCCAGACTCAGGTTGGCCACACTTCCAAGCATCACCGGTCCGTGTGCTCCCCGAACCATCAGCCGCGAGAGTTGCTGGATATTCTGTCGCGCATCGTCGCGCAGCTTGACCACGATAGGCAGCTGCCGGTCGGGGAGGTTGAGCTTGGCCAATGACTGGTCGTAGTCGCCGTTGGTCGCGACGCGCAACGTTTCCGCAATCGCGCTGGAAGTCACACCCTGGTCCGCGGCGCGCGCAAAATCCGGTCGCACCACCACCTCGGGTCGCAAGATGCTGGAATTGGATACCACGTTGCCGATGCCGGAAATGGTGCGCAGCTCCTGCCCCACGCGTAACGCCTGCCGGTTCAACAGATCGCTGTTCTCACTGGTCAAAACCAGTTGGTATTTGTCCGCAGACGAACCCATGCCGACCTTGATGCGCACGCCGGGCAATACCATCAATGCTTCGCGCAACTCCCCCTCGATCTGTTGCTTGGCCACACGCTGCGACCTCTCTTTGAGCTGAATCGACAGCGTCGCCTTGCGCGCCTCGGGAACACCGGCGGGCTCAAACGCATTGCCACCCGAAGTACCGCCGCCGATCGCCGTATAAACCAGAGTCACGCTGGCGTTCTTCGTGATGATGCCGCGTGCCCGCTCGGCCAGCGCATAGGTCTGATCAAACTTGCTGCCCGGTGGAAGGGTGATGGTCACCTGAGTCTGCGATCGGTTGTCCTTGGGCTGGAATGCAGTCGGCAAGGTGCCAGCGAGAAAAAATGACCCGAAGAAGAACATCGCCGTAGCAAGCAACGTGGCCTTGCGATGCGCGAGACACCACTGCGCCCAAACCAGATAAATTTCCAACCATCGGGGCGTTGCGTGCGCAACCCTGGGTTTCAGGATGTAGGCCGACATCATCGGAGTCAGCATCCTGGCGACAACCAAAGAAAATAGCACTGCGACCGCCGCAGTCCAGCCGAATTGCACGAAGAAGCGCCCGGGTATACCACTCATGAATGCGGTCGGCAGGAACACCGCCACCAACGTGAACGTCGTTGCGATAACTGCCATACCAATCTCGTCGGCCGCCTCCATTGCTGCCTGATAGGGCTTCTTGCCCATTTCCAGATGGCGCATGATGTTCTCGATTTCGACGATGGCATCATCCACCAGCACACCGACCACCAGTGACATCGCCAGCAGCGTCACGATGTTGATGGTAAATCCGAGCAGATACATGACTGCAAAGGTTGGTATGACGGCCAGCGGCAGCGCGGTTGCCGCGACGATAGTGGCGCGCGTATTGCGCAGGAAAAATATCACCACCAGCACCGCCAGCAGCGCACCCTCGAATATCATTTCCATCGAGCCCACATAAGTCTCATAAACCTGATCTACAGTATCGAACACCCGTTCCACCCTGATCTCGGGATTGGTGCCCTTGAGTGTCAGCAAGGCGTCCGCGACTCCGTTGCCGACTTCGACATCGCTGGCGCCCAACGAGCGTAGGATCTCGAATCCCACCACCGGCATGCCATCGAGCAAAGCGGAAGAGCGACGCTCGGCAATGGAATCACTCACATCCGCCACCTGGTCGAGCCGGACATGGCGGCCATCTTTCATGCTGATTTCCATGCGTGCCAGTTCGGCTGCAGATTTGACCGTCCCGACGGTGCGCACGGATTGCTCCATGCTGCCGATGTCCGTGCGCCCCCCCGGCGCCTCCTGCTGTATCAAACGCAATTGGCTGGATATTTCCGCGGCATTCAAATTCAGTGCGAGCATTCTGGTCGGGTCCAGCTCCACTCTGATTTGCCGGGTTACGCCACCGACGCGGTTGACCGCGCCGACACCTTTTACTCCGAGCAGCAACTTGGTCATCTTGTTGTCGACGAACCAGGACAACTCTTCCTCGCCCATATTCGCGGCAGCAATGGTGTAAGTCACGATCGGCTTGCCGCTCAGTTCCACTTTGCTAATCACCGGATCAAGCATCTCGCGCGGCAGCTCGGCCCGTATCCGCGAAACGGTGGAGCGCACATCCTCGAGCGCCAGTCGCGAGTCGCGCTCCAGGCGAAACTCCGCCGACACGATAGCCGTGCCTTCCTTGACTTGTGAATACAGATGTTTTAGGCCCTGCGTGCTGGCCAGCGCATTCTCTATCTTGCGCGCCACTTCGGCTTCCATCTGATCCGGAGAAGCACCCGGCATCGATGCCGTCACCGTGATCATCGGCAAGTCAATATCCGGGAACAACTGGATCTTCATCGCCTTGAACGCCATCACGCCAAGGAAAGTGAGCATCACGAACGCAAGCACCGACGGAATCGGATTGCGTATGGACCATGCGGAAACATTCATGTTGATTATTCCTTGACCACCAGCACAACATCGCCTTCAGTCAGGAACGGCCCGCCGCTTTCCACGACAGACTCCTTCACGTCCAGTCCTTTGCTGATCTCGACGCGATCGCCGATGCGCTGACCGGCGACCACTTCGCGCTCATGCGCGCGCGAGTCCGAACCGACGACCAGCACGTAAGTCACCTTGCCGCGCTGCATCACTGCAGACTGTGGAAGTGTTGCCAGGGTCTTCTGGCCGCCGCTGACATTGAAGCTGCCGCGCACAAACGCACCTGCAACAATGCCGGTGTTTTGATGTAAGGAAACGAACGCATAGCCGTAGCGCGTCGTCGCATCAACCGACGGGGATATCGCGCGTACTGTGCCGCTAATCACGCGACCATCGGACAGCATGATTTGCGCGGCCATGCCTTTGCGCAGCTGCATCAGTTCGTCGGCCGTCAGCTCTGCACGCCATTCAAGCTTGCCCTTGCGTATCAGGCGAAACAACTCCACACCCGGTTGCGACATGGAGCCCACAATTGCATTGGCAGCGGAAATTACTCCGTCATCCGGGGCCAGTATCTTTCCCTGTACCGACGCCGGCGAATTCGTTAGGTCGCTGTGCGCAAAATTGCCCAGCGTCACCAAGACATCCCCCTGCCGAACCTGATCACCGATTCCCGCCATAACTTCGGCGATGCGCAACCCCTGCAATTGTCCGCTGATGATCGCTTCCTGCCAGGGAATAACGGTACCGTTCGCGGACAAGGTACGCGACCATTTGTCGGTGCCGAGTTGCACTGTGCGCACCGTCAGCGCGGGGCGACTGACCGCTGGCGCACTTTGCTCTGCCAGACCGCTGCCCATCAGCCAAACGGCTGCACTTGAAACCAGCGACAGCATAAGTGCTGCCGCGTAGTAGTTCTTACTGGCTTTCAACTTTAATCCGATCATTTAGATATTCCCCAGTTCAGGTACACGCGCCACCATGTCGATCAGCGCCGACATGCCGTGATGCCCGACGCCCTCGCTGAGGTGATCGTCATGCGCACGCAAGTGTAGAATTTCCATATCCGCAAACGCCGCACGCAGCAGCGCTTCGGTATACAGATTCTCCGCCTGCGACGGCCCGCCGGTCGCATATTCTATCTGGCGCGGCATATAACCCTGTAACAACAAGTGCCCGCCCGGTTTAAGGCAGCGCATGATGCTGTCAAATACCTGTTGGCGCTTGTCTGGTGTAACAAACTGGATGAAGATCGCCACCACGAAATCAAATCGTGCCACGCCCCAATCCCACTCCAGCAAGTCCGCCAATTCAAAATCAATCTTGACGCCTCGTTGCTGTGCCAGCGCCTTCGCCTTGCGCATCGCCACCTGCGAATTTTCCACCGACACAACGCTCAAACCTTTTTCCGCCAGCCATACGCCATTGCGGCCTTCACCGTCGGCCACCGCCAGACAGTTGCCGCCCCTCGTCAACAACCCCAGCTGCGAAAGCAGAAACGCGTTGGGCTCGGTGCCAAAAAAATAGTCTTCCCCGGCGTAGCGTTCATCCCAAATATTGCTCATCTGTTCCTCTGTATTCATACGTCGTCGTACTGCGTCAGCACCGGTTCGAAGCGATGCACGGTAAATTCCGGTCCGGACAAGGGCTTTGCAAGCTTGCCTTGCCATCACCTGCAACAAATTTGAAAACTCAGCCAGCCGATGACCTCCGAATCTGTTCGCAATGACTGACGAAAATTATTCGCGGTAGTTCAATCCGGCATATCGCACACAAAATTAGATTGGGCGAATTCGCAATGCCTTCAGCCGCCAATTGGCTTGTCAATCGCCATTTACTTTTTCGCATAGACGGTCAACTACAATTCAGACCGGTCGCCGCAGCTCTACGTCAACGGTTGCACCACCTTAAAGATCCGGCAAAGAGAGTTGCCAAACAACGGAGTCGGCAATTATATAAGACAGGATTGAACAAATGCGTTGCCGGGCCAGATTAAATCTCCATGAGCGTTGTACGGCAACGCGTCCGGTGCGAACAATATTGAGCCCGACAAATGACCTTGCAGCGGGCGGGTTGACCGACTTATTGATGCAGCACGCTTTGAACCGGATTGCCGTTCGTGCTGAGCCTGTCGAAGCACAAGAATCCATTCACATTTCGACAGGCTCAATGCGAACGGATTCTTGGACAATGAGTTCCGGATCAATAGTCACGACACACCAGTCTTCACGGCGGTTTCTTACACATCAGGTAAACTGTATGCAGCTAACAGGCGTTGATCATGTCTTAGACCTATCGCCACCACATTTTTCATTGAATAAGCCATGACCAGCATTGACGTTATTTATCAGCAACATCGAAATTTGATCGACAAGCTGAACGAGTTGAATGGCGCGATCGCTGCCGCCGAACCGAGAGAAAACATTTACACTATCATCGAAGAAATCATTGCGTACACGAGGTTTCATTTTTCAACTGAAGAACGTTTCATGATCGAAACCGGATTTGAAGATATTGAGTGGCACAAGGAAAAACACCGGCAACTGATTCAAGACGCGATCAGCCTCAAGGAAAAGCTAAACCATATTGGCGAGGAAATGTTCACCGACTGGTTTGTACATTGGCCATTCGGCCGCGTACTTGCGCACATACAATATGCAGACCGGCAATTTGAGAATCATATCAACCAGCATGCTCAAGCGAAGTAGTACAGCACCGCTCGAACGCATGCTGAAATATTGTGACCTTCGTTCCGACATCCCGGGTGGTGCGGCAATGCATTTCCTCTTACAATGAATTTTCTGCGAAATCTCTGCTTGGTCGCCGGGTCGCTGCTGATTCAGACCAGCACACCGGCCGATGAAATATTCCCCACCACGACGAAAGTTGCATACCAGGACTCGAAGCTGGTCATAACCGCCTCGGTGATCTTGCCCGTCGAACCCTGTGCCACGTTTGAGCTTCTGACCGACTACGACAGTATTCCCTCCTATATGCCTGGCGTGCTGGAAACCCACCACGAGAATATCGAAGATGGCGTGGTCAAAGTCTGGCAAACCGGCGAAGTGAAGCTACTGGTGTTTCATTTCAAAGTAAATTCATTGCTCGAGGTGCACGAAGTCCGGAATAAAGCAATCACTTTCAAACAACTCGACGGAAATCTTGCGTCGTATAGCGGTGCGTGGACATTATCCGACGACATTGGAGGGACCAAGGTACTCTACCGCGCAGAGCTGACATTCAAGCACTTCATGCCGATTTTTCTGGCCAGAGTGATACTCGACGACGAGATTAAACTACGATTTTCGGCTATTGCCGGAGAAGCTGCGCGGCGAACCAGCAAAGGTCAGTTGGTTTGCCGCGACCGTCAAGACAACAGAGACTCTCGGACATCGCCGAACAAGTGACTTTTGAAATCCAGCGCACCGCCAGCGACAGCAGATTTTCGGATTGCCTGCACTAATCAAACCTCGGTGAGCAACCGGACGATCAGGCGGTGCTTCAATACGCCGGGGGACTGGAACACGCTGCAAATCAACATTGCAGTGAACTGGCAGAAACCGCGCCGGCGGGTCAAATGTGCGACTTGTCAATATAATTTGCCGGCGAAGAAACCAAGCACAAGCTGGAACTGGAAAATCTACTACGCCACAATACACCGGGGTGGTGGCGTTTATCATCGCGCCCCGGAAGTTGCGACTCCTTGTGAAAAACAAGCTGCAACCACCACCCGGCGCTGCTACTGGCCTGCTTCGTAATGAATCTCCAGCTTCTTCATTTTTTCCCACAGATTTTTCCGACTGATGCCAAGTGCATTCGCAGTTTCGACAATATGTCCGCTGTGGCTGCGCAGGATATCCTGGATAAATTTTCGTTCGCAGGTATGCAGATATTCGTTAAGCAATTCCGCGTTTTGCGACTGCTCTGGAATCACCTTGGGCAAATCGTCAAACAGCAGCTCCGCATTGAGCACACTTTGTTGGGACAAAACGCACGCACGCTCAAGACAGTGCTTGAGCTCGCGTATATTGCCCGGCCACGGGTGATCCAGTAAGGCTTTTTCCGCGGATGGATGAAGTATGCGGGGGTCGGAATGTTCCGTTGACCACGCATCGAGCAAGCGCTCTGCAAGCCAGCTGATATCTTCCTTGCGTTCTCGCAACGGCGGAATATGCAGCTGAATGACATGTATCCGGTAATAAAGGTCTTCGCGGAATTTCCCCTCTTCGACCATCTTTTTCAAATCCTGATGGGTGGCGCAAACCAGTCTGATATCGATCGGAATTGGTGTTTCTCCGCCAACTCGCACGATCTGCCGTTCTTGAATCGCACGCAGCAGTTTGACTTGCATGGTCGGCGACATTTCACCGATCTCATCAAGGAACAACGTGCCGCCTATGGCCAGTTCGAAATATCCCTTCTTGTCACGAACGGCGCCGGTAAACGAACCCCGCACATGACCAAATAATTCTGATTCCAGCAGCGTCTCGGTCAAGGCGCCGCAGTTGACGGTTATGAACGGCTTTGCGCCGGTTGCGTCATATTGACGATGAAGTGCGCGTGCTACCCACTCCTTGCCGACGCCGGACTCGCCGGTTATCAGCACGGAAGTCGAATTCAAGGCAACGCGCGGCAACAAAGACTCGATTGAGCGCATGGCACTCGATACACCCAGCAAATTATCACCCGATTCGCCCGGCTTCGATTCGCCGCATACGCGCTCAACTGTTTCGAGCAGCAGGCGAATATCCAGCGGCTTGGTGAGATAGTCACGTGCGCCGAGTTTGAGTAGGCGCACCGCGCGATCAATCGTCCCGTATCCGGTGGTGAAGATAAAAGGCGGCAATGTTGTTGAAGTGTTTTTCAACTGCACAAACAAATCTTCGCCATTGATATCCGGGAGCTGAATATCGCTGATGACCAAATCGTATCGCGTGTGTGTCAACGCGTATATTGCGTCTTGTCCGTTCTTGAACCAGTCGCAATTAAAGTCTTCCAGCGCCAGTCGATCGGAAAGGGCTTCGCCCATGATGGGATCGTCTTCAATCAGACAGATTCGGCAATTGGTTTCGCTCAAACCGCCCCTCCTATGGGAATATCCACCGCAAAGTGCATCTGATCCTCTGCATCCCTCAATACGCTGACAGTCCCGCCCAGTTGATTCACGATCTGATAAGTAACCCACAAGCCCAGACCGTGACCTTGCCCGTTTTCACGCAGGTGCGAGAATGGCTCAAACAGATGGGCGATCTGTTCATCAGACAGCGCTTTACCGTTGTTTATCACCGAAAAGCGCAGGCGATCTTCTTCTATTCCAAGGTCGAACGCAACTTTACCCTGCTGGGAAGCGGCTTGAACTGCGTTAAGCAGCAAATTGATCATGATCTGGCGAACGAAGGTCGCAGGCAAAGCCACTTCCTCGTTGATGCTGTTATGCCAACCGATATGCAAACCCTTCTTGCTGGCCATCGGCGTAATCAGCGTCAGTACATCCTCTATATCCTCCGGCGTGAAATTGCGGCTGTGTACCTTCGCTTCCACCAGCAACGCGCCAACCGTGTCCTTGATTTGCGTCAACCCACGCTCGATAAGCGCAATAGTTTTCATCGTATGCGGATCCAGATCGCGATAGCACTTGAGCGTGTCGATCGCGGTCAGCATCCCGCTCAAAGGATTATTGATTTCGTGGGCAATCCCGGCGGAAAGCTGGCCCAGCGCTGCCAGGCGCTCCGACTGCACGATTTTCTTTTCCAGGTCTTCCTTGTCCCGCAAATATTTGAGCATCTGGATGTATGCCTCGAATAGTCGGCCCAATTCATCGCGATGCGCATACAGTTGCGGATCAAGATCTTCCGGCCACTTCTTGCTGATTTCTCCCATACGCGCCGTCAATTGCACAAGAGGTAACGCCATGCGACGACCCCAATACCAGTTTAGCGGAAGCAGTATGGCCAAAATGATGGCGCCTGCTGTCATTCCGTGCCAGGCAATTGAGGCAAATCGCGGCAAGAAGATATCCTTGGGATGAACGATGATCAACGTGCCGAGATGAGCGCGTTCAGACAATACCGGCGTTGTATAGTAGTAATTCTTTGAATCGGGCAAATTTATATCCTGCGAGGCATTGTCGCCCGCTTCTCTGATCCGGGCTGCGACCGCCGAAAAATCCGGGCCGAGACGCTGAAGTTCGCTGTTTACCGGAATGGTTTCCGGCGTGGCTGACAGTACCACGAGCAAATTATTGTCGACTACCAGAATCGCAGTCGCATTGACT
>JBARHR010000049.1:0-2679 GCA_049799335.1 Gallionella sp.
GACTGCTCCCGCAAACGGCCGCTTCACGGTAACGTGTCGCAGCCGCTACCTTCACTTCGCCTTCATTTTTCCCGACAGAACTGCCCCTTCTATAGAATTCATGCAGGGCGACTGCTCCCGCAAACGGCCGCTTCACGGTAACGTGTCGCAGCCGCTACTTCCACATCGCCTTCATCTTGCTCAACAGATCCACCACTTCTTCACGTGATCGTCCTGATTCCTGAATGGAAGTCGCTTCAGCCAGCGGCCACGCTTTCTTTTCGAACAAACCAAGGATGCTGGCAGGAATAAATCGTGTGCGCCCTGCATAGACGTGACGGTCGCCGTATTGCGATTGTTGAGTAACAAAAAAACGCTGCGGCACCATGACCTGCAAATGCTCCTTGGCACGAGTCATCGCGACATACAACAAGCGCCGTTCCTCTTCAATCTCTTCGGCACTTCCGGTCGCCAGGTCGGAGGGCATACAGCCATCCACTGCATTCAACAACGTGACTGATGTCCATTCCTGTCCCTTGGCGGAATGTATGGTGGAGAGGATCAGGTAGTCTTCATCGCGCAGTGGTGCACCCGATTCATCACTGGTGGCATCGGGTGGATCCAGCGTGAGTTCAGTCAAAAATCGCTGTCGAGAAGGATAAGTGGCAGCGATCTTTGCCAGTTGCTCGATGTCGATCTGGCGCACCCGCGCATCTTCATAGAGGCGCTCCAAATGACCCAGGTACCAGTTGCTGATCGTTTCCAATTCAGACGGCCACGGCACGCTGCGCTGGAGCAGGCTTTCAACCATTTCGCTGAAACCATGCCAGCCTTCAGCCGCACTTGACGGCACACGTGATTCTTTCAATCCCATCAATACGTCCTGGGATTTGGCAAGATTGTCCAGTACCAGTGCCGACGTCTTGGGCCCAATACCAGGGATCAGTTGCATTACACGGAATCCGGCAACACGATCGCGAGGATTTTCTGTCCAGCGCAGTACCGACAGCACATCCTTGATGTGCGACGATTCCAGAAACTTCAATCCACCGAACTTCACGAAAGGAATGTTGCGCCGCACCAGTTCAATCTCGAGCGTCGCACTATGATGAGAGGCACGGAACAACACCGCTTGGGATTTGAGCTTGATGCCCATCTCGCGCAACTCCAGCACCTGCTCTAGCACGCATGCTGCCTGCGCAGCCTCATCACACACAGTAAGCAATTGCGGCAAGCCACCAGCAGACTTGTTGCTCCACAATTTCTTGCTGTATTGCTCGGCGGCCAGTCCGATTACTCCGTTTGCTGCGGCAAGAATATTCTGGGTTGAGCGATAGTTTTGCTCCAGCGTGACGATTTTCGCTGGTGGATTGAAGTGTGCGGGAAAATCCAGAATGTTGCGCACCGTGGCACCGCGAAACGCATAGATGGATTGTGCATCATCGCCAACGATGGTAAGTCCGCGGCCATCCGGTTTGAGTGCCAGCAGGATGCTTGCCTGCAATGCATTGGTATCCTGATATTCGTCCACCAGAATATGCTCAAAGCGTGCTCCGATCTCTGCAGCAAGCACCGTCTCATTCACCATCTGCGCCCAATACAGCAGCAAATCGTCGTAGTCGAGTACGTTCTGTTTTTGTTTTGCTTCCACGTATCCCAAGAACAATTGCTTCAGCTCATCCTGCCAATCTGCACACCACGGAAATTGACGCTGCAAAACTTCCTCCACCGGCAACAGGGTATTTACCACCGCCGAATAAATTGAAATACAGGTGTTCTTTAACGGAAATCGAGTTTCCTTTGAGGATGCGCCGAGTTCATGACGTACCAGATTCATCAGGTCTGCTGAATCTCCCCGGTCATGGATTGTGAAGCTAGCATCCAGTCCTATTCTTCCAGCGTATTCACGCAACAGGCGCGCACCAACACTGTGGAACGTTCCGGTCCAGTTCAACTTGGCTCCAACAAGTCGTGGTCGGTCAATGGCAAGCTCGCGAACGATGCGTTCGGCGCGTCGTGCCATTTCATTCGCTGCACGCCTAGAAAATGTCAACAGCAGGATAGTATCGGGATTGCTGCCCTGAGCCATGACATGGGCAACACGATGTGCAATGGTATTGGTCTTGCCGGAACCTGCACCGGCTATCACCAATAGCGGCCCAATTTCATGGCTGCCAATGCCGTGTACTACTGCATGACGTTGCGATGAATTCAGATGTTCCAGATAGGGTACTGACTCAACGTTTTTTTTGGGAAAGTCTGCAAGTAGATTCATGCTTTGGACCGCCGATAGACATTATTGACCAGTGAATAAGTTTCACTAGCACGATACAGAACGTTCGTTCTGAAGTCAATCATGCCAAACTGAATGGGCTTATAACAGCGCCACCTTGTTTATTGATCCGGCCAATAGAAGTTTAAATTCGGCAGTTGTAGCGCGCCAGAGCACAATGGCGCACCAAAGGTAGGCAATACTCAGCCAACCAAAGGTTCGGCGGATTTGACACCGCAGGCGCACCCTACTTGAGACCGTCGACATTCGTTTAGCCTGACTGAGTAAAGTCTTCACCGTGCCGGATCAATAGCAATGGATTCTAAGCAAACAATTAATCCACAAGCGACAGTTCAATGGGTTCAATGCACTCTGCTTGATCGTTGCTTACTTTGTTGACGCACGTGCTTACCGGGTAATAGCGCATC
>JBARHR010000050.1:0-6272 GCA_049799335.1 Gallionella sp.
CTGTGGATGCCGGGTTTGTTTGCCGCATTGCCTTTGTTGTGTGGTTGGCTTGCGCCGAAAAGGAGCTATGCCTTGCTGGGATCGGTCGGTGTGCTGTTGGTGCCGCTGACGCTGAATCGGCTGGATAGCTTTTCGAGCAATTTGAAACTGTGGAGTGATGCGGAGAAACTCATTCGAGGGCGATCCGGCGTTTTTGGAGCTGAGCGCACGTATTACAATTTGGGTACCGAGTTAGGTCGACTCAAACGTTACGACGAGGCGGTAGTTAATTTTGACAAGGCCATCGCCATACAGCCCTTCGATTTCGTATTTGGCAATCGCGCTACAGCGAATTTTATGCTGGGAAAATATCAGGAAGCGCTACGCGACTATGGAACGGCAGTTTCAATCAATCCGCGGAATCCGAATTCATACTATGGGCGGGCGCTAACCTATCGAGTGTTAGGCGACCTTGATTCCGCGCAAACAGACTTTGCAAAAAGTTGCCAAATGGGTGTATGTCCATAGAATCGCAATTTCGCGTTGCGGCGAAGCTGTGACGGTGATTTCTTGGCTGCATAAAAACGAAAGAGGCGGAATTATTCCCGCCTCTTTCATAGATTACCTAATTTCTGCTTCTAGTTTTTTGGTTTATTTGCCGCATTGGCGGGTTTATTTGCCGCATTGGGGTCATATTTATTCCTCCCGTCTTTGTTGGTATAGCCTTCCGTGATTCCGAGCTTAATCGGGCGGTAAACATCAACTTTCTGGAAAAACTGATCAGCAAAGTATATGCGACCATCGTCGTCTACTGCGACGCCAGACGGGAGCATGGCGTGTGTAGGGCCGGGAGTTGCGGAACGCACGCCAATTGCCAACAGCAATTGCCCTTCAGGGTTAAACATTTGAATATTGCCGAACGCCGCATCGACTATATAAATGTTTCCTTCTTTATCGATGGCCGATTCCTTTGGACGTGAGAATTGTCCCGGCATGCGCCCTATTGAGCCGAACGAGCTGATAAATTTTCCATCAACTGTCAGATGTTGTACTCGAAAGTTACCCCCGTCTACTATCCACAGGGAGCCATCCTTGGCCACAGAAACATCCCGTGGCAAGTTGAACTCGCCGGGTTGTGTGCCTCTCTTGCCGATTTCCGTCAGCTTCTCCCCGGTTTTACCATCGTAAACAATAATCTTGTGGGTTTCATAACTGGTTCCTCCGATGTCCACAGCGTAAACGCGTGAGCCGTCAGCACTTACTCCCAGGCCTGCAGGCCTGTTGATGTCACTTCCGTTACCAAGAGTGCGCAAGTAGTGACCATCAGGGTCATATACGAAAACTACTTTGGCGAGTCCGTCGAGTACATATACATTTCCGTCCTGATCCAGATCCAGTCCCAATGGTCTGCCCAGTTGGCCGGGTTCTTCCTGCCCGAACGAGAAGTACTTTGCACCTGGAACGTCGTAGACTTCCACACTTCGACGTCCTGTGTCACCGACATACAGACGCCCGTGCCGAACTGCAACCCCGTACGGCTTGCCCAATCCTTCGCCGCGTTTTACCTCGCCGGTCAGGGCGCGCCTGAGAGAGTCGTCTTCCTCGTCCGGAGTTACATCTATACTGGCATGGATGGTCCGCTCGTAGATATATTTCGCTTCATCAGGAGGAGGCGGAAAGACCAGTGTGTCTCTCAACGATTGCGGCATAGCCTCTAACTCGGGGGCGGAAGTGCATCCGCCAAAAACGAGCGTGATCGCCAACAAAATTAAAATCAGGGGTTGCTTGGTCATATCGATTCCTAGATTAGTTTCCACGGTCGGGCGCAAGGATACACTAAAGAGAAATTTATGCGCAACTCAGTTGCTTAAGGATGTTGAGGTGTGTGGGATTTGCTGGGAAGTTGTCAAATGTGATAACATTTTTTTCTGTTCTGTACTAAGCGTGCGCTTTTGGCGCACTTGAAAGAATTCCTGTCGAATCAAGCGAGGCCTTATGTCTATGCATTTATGTTGTTCACAGCAGCAAACCTACCAGATCAATAAATTGGCAATGAGTGGCGGTACGAAGGCGGTAAAGTATTTTGATTGGGGGGCTCTGCTACTGCGAGCGGTTGCCCTGTTGATGTTGCTATGCAGTTGGAACGTGGCGCTTGCGGGCATGCATGACCCAAAATCCGACAAGGTCACGCGCGAAGGCGCCTTTATATTCAAGCATTATTGTTCAGTGTGCCATGGGGACAAGGGCAATGGTCAAAGCCGTGCCCGAGGAAGTTTCGCGGTGCCCCCCAGAGACTACACAAGTGCCGAATCCGCTATAGAATTGACTCGACCGCGAATGATTAATTCGGTTACCAATGGTCGCCCAGGAACCGCGATGATTGCGTGGCATACCGAGTTGACCGATAAGGAAATCGAAAATGTGGTGGATTACATACGGGGGACATTCATGCAGTTGAATAACGACCAACCACGTGTCAAGCCAAGCGAGAAGTTGTTATCCAGTCATGGCGGTGTCCTTTATATGCAAGCATGTGCAATGTGTCATGGTGATACGGGCAAACGGATGATATCCGGACGCATGAATCCACCCCCAACCGATTTCACTTCATCCAAGGCAACGAGCGAATTGACACACACGCGCATGGTTGCTTCGATTTCCAAGGGTCGTCCTGGCACGGCAATGAAGGGCTATGGAAATGAATATAGCAAGGAAGACATAGACGCGATGGCGAATTTCATACGCGAGGCGTTCATGACATCCAGCGCGCCAAAGAAATAAGCCATGAGGCTAGCACTGGTCACTTTGCTGTCTGTGGCATTGGCATCGGCAGTGTTCCCTGCTGCGGCGGAGCTGAACCCGAAATTTGGTGCGTTGAATCCGGTTGACAATACGCCAAAACCTGATGCCAAGGACATGACTTTACCTATGCCCAACGGGCTCAAGGGGGATGTCGAGAAAGGACGTGACTTTTACATGCAGAATTGCTTCACTTGCCATGGTGTTACGGGCGCCGGAGACGGTCCGCGGGCTTACTTCATCAACCCGGTGCCACGTGATTTTCTGCTCGAAATTTCCAGGACATACTTGAATCGTCCGGCCTTGTTTCAGGCGGTTACCAAGGGACGACCGGGTACGGAAATGCCGGCATGGGGCAAGGTTTTGAGCGAACAGGAAGTGGCCAATGTTGCGGAGTACGTGTTCCAAACCTTTATTATGGCGGGCAAGAAGGGGACGGGACGTAGCGGTAAATGAGACGAATAGCCACGCTGATAGCGGGAGTGTTGCTATTAAGCGGATGTTTCGAGAACTCCCCGCAACAATCAGTTGCACCTGCCACGGTTGACACCAAGCAAGTACCGGCTAAAGTAGCTGCAAATACGCTAGCGCCGTCCACGGTTCAGGTCGAACGTGGCAGGCGCATCTATAATTTTCGCTGCTATTATTGTCACGGCTATTCAGGCGACGCGCGGACCCTCGCTGCTTCGTGGATTAATCCTAAACCGCTTGATTTTACCAGCGCCTCCCCGGACGTATTCTCCAGGGATCGCATGAGGCACTCTGTTCAGTTCGGTCGGCCGGGCACCGCGATGATGAGTTTCTCCAGTGTGTTGAACACAGATGAAATCGCTGCCGTAGTGGATTTTGTGCGTCAGGAATTCATGATCGAGAAACGCAAAAATACCCGATATCATACTGAAGAGAACGGCTGGCACGATCACCAACGTTACGCGGCGGCTTTTCCATTTACCAGCGGCGAAATTCCGCTGGACACACCTTGGGAACAGCTTACGCCTGAACAAGTGGTCGGAAAAAAACTGTTCATGTCCACCTGCGTAAGTTGCCACGACCGTGCCCGGGTTAACAATCCGGAAATTGTGTGGGAAGAACGTCCGGTTTCGTATCCGAGGAATCAATATTCACCGGGTGACAACGTCGAGCCGAATGCAAACAGCCGGCCTGCGACGGCAGCGCATTCATTGGATGCGATGGCGAGCGCCAGCCCTTATCTGATTCATGAACGCGTCCCTGCTATTGCCAATCTTTCCGAAGCCGAACAGCGCGGAGAAGATTTGTTCCAGCATAACTGCGCGTTCTGTCACGCGGCCGATGGTACGGCCCGTAACTGGATAGGAAGCTTCATGGAACCGCATCCGCGAGATTTGACCCATTCGGCCGCGATGGACAGCATGACTAAAACCCGCTTGCATAGTGTAATACGCGACGGCTTGCCGGATACCTCCATGCCCGCCTGGAAATCGGTATTGTCGGAACAGCAGGTACAAGACATTGTTGCCTACGTATCGCGAGCTTTTCATCCCCTTCCACCCTGAACCATGCTCCAAATATACAACACGCTGAAACGCGACAAGCAGGAATTTTTGCCTATCACACCGGGAAAGGTGGGTATGTACGTCTGCGGGATGACGGTATACGACTACTGCCACCTGGGACATGCGCGCGTTATGGTGGTGTTTGACATGGTTTATCGCTGGTTGAAAGCAAGCGGCTTCGAGGTCAACTATGTACGCAACGTTACCGACATTGACGACAAAATTATCAAACGCGCTGCCGAAAACAACGAGTCCATACACGCGCTTACCGGGCGATTCATCGCGGCAATGCACGAGGATGCGGATGCGCTGGGGGTGCAACGACCTGATCACGAGCCCCGCGCCACACAATATGTGGCAGAAATGCTGGAGATGATTTCCAGCCTCGAAATGCAAGGACTGGCATATAGAGCAGCTGACGGCGATGTGAATTACGCGGTGCGCAAGTTTCCCGGATACGGAAAATTGTCAGGTAAGTCGCTGGAGGATTTGCGTGCCGGCGAACGTGTAGATGTTGCGGATAACAAAAACGATCCGCTCGACTTTGTGTTGTGGAAACACTCCAAAGAGCAGGAGCCCGAAGAAGTCAAATGGGACTCGCCCTGGGGCAAAGGCCGGCCCGGATGGCATATTGAATGTTCGGCAATGGGCTCCAAGCTACTCGGGAAGAGTTTCGATATACATGGAGGCGGAGCAGACTTGCAGTTTCCGCATCATGAGAATGAGATTGCACAGAGTGAAGGCGCGCACCAATGCAGTTTCGTGAATTACTGGATGCACAACGGCTTCGTCAATGTGGACAAGGAAAAGATGTCCAAGAGCCTGGGAAATTTTTTTACTATCCGCGAAGTGTTAAAGAAGTACGACGCAGAAGTAGTGCGCTTCTTCATTTTGCGCGCGCATTACCGCAGTCCGTTGAATTACTCCGACGTACATCTTGACGATGCAAAGCAATCGCTGGGTCGGCTCTACACCTCGCTAAAGAACGTCACGGTGAAAAAAGCTGCGGTGGATTGGCAGGAGGAGCATGCTGGCCGATTCAAGGCAGCGATGGATGACGATTTCAACACGCCCGAAGCGATGGCGGTGCTGTTTGACCTAGCCAACGAAGTGAACCGCAGCCAATCAACACTGGCGGCCAAGCAACTCACGATGCTGGCCGGGACGCTGGGCCTATTACAACGAAATCCTTCGGATTTTCTGCAGGGCAGCGTTGGCGAAAGTGCGCTGAATGACTCGGAAATCGATGCTCAAATCGAAGCGCGCAATGCTGCGAAGCGAGCAAAGAACTTCGCCGAAGCTGATCGCATACGCAAGGAGTTGCTGGTTGCCGGGATTGTGCTGGAAGACAGTGCAGCGGGTACGACTTGGCGGCGCGGTTAGGGTAATTTCCCAGCAGTAACCATGCGGTTATACAGTATGTTGGGCGAAATCCAGTCTACCAGATCGTCGAAATTAGGTGATTGCGGATGGCTTACGAAGATGCGGTCGTTGTTGGCACTGTTCGGGTTGGGATTTTCTGCTTCGTCGGTCCCCGCTCCGCCCGACGCACCATTCTTCCCAATTGAATAAACCACTACAGGTACGCCCGGTCTAGAGGTGAGTGCGGTACTTGGTGGGCCACTGTCACAAGTCGGGGGAGAACCAGTAATTCCGGTAGCGGTCGAGCACACTTGTAGATAACGCCACACGTTATTCGGCGACAAATTGGAAATGCCGACGTTTTTCATCCCGTCTGTTGAGGTAAAAACATTGCTAACAAACGGAGTTCCGCTTGTCCACGAAGTTACCGCATATTGAATGCGGTTACCCCAAGAGTCGACGGCGAACCCGGAACCGTCTGTTCCAGTAGAAATTCCCAATGTAGCTGCTGGTAAGAATCCATCAAAGAAGTGGGTGCAATTGCCGCCACCGACGGGATCTTCCGAGCCATTCGTAGTAGAAGAAGCGGGGCAGGGA
>JBARHR010000051.1:0-10150 GCA_049799335.1 Gallionella sp.
CCCAAGCCTGAAGTCCCCGAATCCTGGCGGCAGGTACGCAAGAAGCTGGACGATATCCGCCACACGTTACCTGCGGGCGTGCAAGGACCTTTTCCGAATGACGAGTTCGGCGACGTGCAGATCAATATTTTCGCACTCACCGGGGATGGCTTCGATCTGGCCGCGTTACGTCGCCACGCCGATCACATCGCGCTGGAGTTGCGGCGTGTTGCCGATGTAAAGCGTGTTGAATTGATAGGCGTTCAGAATGAAAAAATCTATCTCGACGTGCTGCCGCAACGTCTTGCAAGCATGGGCATCAGCCCGACACAAATTGCTGAGGCACTGCAAAAGCAGAACGCGGTAAGCCCGTCAGGATTCATCGAGACCGATAGTGATCGTATCCGCATCAGGGTAAGCGGTGAATTGGACAATCTGGACCAAGTGCGCAACGCAGAATTGCTGGTTAACGGAAATCATTTTCGGCTAGCTGATATTGCCAGAATAAGTCGGGGATTGGCCGATCCGCCTAGTCCGCAGATGCGTGTCGGCGGCGAACCTGCAATAGGGATCGGTGTCGTCATGGCGAAGGGTGGAAACGTGATCAATCTCGGTGAAAATCTGAGTAGTGAAATACAACGCGTGCAGGCTGAACTGCCGGTGGGTGTGGAAATACATGTGGTCGCGAACCAGCCTGCGGTGGTCGAAGGATCCATTCGCCTTTTTCAGAGCTCGTTGACGGAAGCGATTTTGATCGTGCTGGCGGTATCGTTCCTGAGCCTCGGCTGGCGCACCGGAACGGTGGTTGCTCTGTCCATCCCATTGGTATTGCTGATCACTTTTTTCGCGATGAAGATCCTCGGCATTGACTTACAACGGATATCACTCGGTGCGCTGGTGATTGCGCTGGGATTGCTGGTGGATGATGCGATCATCGCTGTGGAGATGATGGTGGTAAAGATGGAACAGGGCTGGGATCGATTCAAAGCTGCGACATTTGCCTACACCTCAACCGCATTTCCGATGCTAACCGGCACGCTGATTACTGCTGCGGCGTTTACCCCGGTCGGGTTTTCCAAGTCCGTTGCGAGTGAATACACTATTTCCATATTTCAGGTAGTGACCATTGCGCTGCTGACTTCATGGGTCGTGGCCGTTGTCTTCACACCCTACCTGGGCTACAAATTGCTCGATCCGAAGAAATTGATTGAAAAAGCGCAACGTCATGGAGAAGATATTTATGACACACCCTTCTATCGGCGATTCCGCAATCTGGTTACCTGGTGCTTGCGGAATCGATGGAAAGTAATTTCGGCTACGGTGCTGGTGTTTGTGCTGTCCATGGTGGCCTTCGGAAAATTTGTCCAGCAGCAGTTCTTTCCTTCGGCCAGTCGTCTTGAATTGATGATCGATGTTTGGCTACCACAGGGGGCGGCACTGAAGGCAACCAATCAGGAAGTACAACGAATAGAGAAGTTGCTTAAAGGTGACGCAGCAGTCGACTATTACTCCTCATACGTCGGCAACGGCGCACCGCGCTATTTCCTGTCTCTGGATCAGCAGTTGTTTGCCGACAATTTCGGACAACTGGTGATCGTTACTAAAGATTTGCACGCAAGAGAAGATCTGAAGCGGCGACTTGAAGCGATATTTGCTGAACCTGAATTTTCGGCCATTCGGGTGCGCGTTGTTCGCCTTGAAAATGGTCCGCCGGTTGGGTATCCGGTTCAGTTCCGGGTGATGGGTGATGATCTTGCAAAACTTCGCGATTTTTCGGGTGACGTGGCTGACATGATGCGTGCAGATGGGAGCTTGCAGAATATCAATTTTGATTGGAACGAAAAGGTCAAAAGCGTCCGTATCATCGTTGATCAGACCAAGGCACGGCAGCTGGGTACGTCCAGTCAGGAAGTCGCACAGGCCATGCAGGGTTGGTTGAATGGCATCGCATTGACGCAAATGCGGGAGGGCGACCAGTTGATTGATGTGGTCTGGCGTGGATCGGTTCAAAGTGATGCGCGCACGTTGAATCATCTACCTGATCTGGACATACCCTTGTCGGGTGGACGGCATATTCAATTGGCGCAGATTGCCAAACTGACGCCGGTACTGGAAGAAGGAATTATCTGGCGTCGCAATCGCCTGCCAACCATGACGGTGCGGGCGGATATGTCGGACTCAACCCAACCTGCAACTGCATCTGAACGGCTGAACAAAAAACTCGATGCGCTGCGGGCGCAACTTCCTGATGGGTTTCGAATAGAAATGGGCGGCAGCATCGAGGAGTCGGCGAAAAGTAGCAATGCGATCGCCGCGGTAATGCCGCTGATGCTGGTTGGCGTGATTACCCTTCTAATGATCCAATTGCAGAGCATCAGTAGAACCGTGATGGTGCTGCTGACAGCACCGCTCGGCCTGATCGGCGTGGCAATGGCATTGCTGCTGTTTCAAGTTCCGTTTGGGTTCGTGGCCAACCTGGGCTTCATCGCGCTGGCCGGGATGATCATGCGAAATTCGGTGATACTGGTCGATCAGATACGGCAGGACGAAGAGGCCGGCAAGTCGCAATGGGAAGCAATCGTCGGTGCGACTGTGCGGCGATTCAGGCCCATCGTGCTGACCGCTTCTGCCGCTATCCTGGCGATGATACCGCTTACCCGGCAGGTTTTCTGGGGGCCGATGGCGGTGTCCATTATGGGCGGGTTGGTGATCGCGACTTTGCTAACCTGCCTGTTCTTGCCCGCCTTGTATGCAGCCTGGTATCGGGCATCTGAAGATACCGCTGCTCCGGTTCAAAATGATTAGAATGCGGGTTAGCGAATTCCGGTTATTGTTCGAAACTTGTCTATGCCTGCGGGTTCTATGAGCGACTTTCTTGGCGTACTTACGCCTCACCATTGGAGCCTGATTACCGTACTGGCAGCTACCGTCGCTGCCCATTTGTTTTTCGGCATCCTTCTCCGTCGTTTGGGAAAAGTGGCAGCCACTACCAGCAATGTATGGGATGACGCATTTTACGAATCGGCCAGGCGACCATTGCCGGCTTTTATCTGGCTTACGGGAATCTTTACCGCACTTTATTTGCATTACGCGTCGATCGGATCTCAGCTACCGGAACTGGTCACTCAGGCCCGCAATATTTCCCTGACTATCTGCACGGCATGGTTCCTGTTTGGACTTATACGCCATGTCGCGGAACTGACCGTTGGGAAACGGACTGCGAATAGCCTGGAAGTTGATCTCACTACCATAGACGGAATCAGCAAGGTTTCGCGAATTGCCGTAGTCGTATTGGCGGGTCTGGCCATCATCCAATCGTTGGGCTTCAACATCTCGGGGGTATTGGCTTTTGGTGGCATAAGCGGAATCGCGATTGGTTTTGCAGCCAAGGACTTGCTAGCCAATTTTCTGGGTGGATTGATGTTGCATATCGATCGCCCGTTCAAACTCGGCGAATCGATACGCTCACCGGACAAGTCGATAGAAGGTCAAGTTGAATACATAGGTTGGCGGCAAACCGCGTTGCGTGCGGTCAACAAGGACGTGATTTATGTGCCGAATTCGCTGTTCAACTCCATCGTTCTGGTTAATCTGTCGCGACGCAGTCACCGTCGCATCGAGGAAACCATAGGGCTGCGTTACGAGGATCTGCGCAGGATCCCGGTCATCTGCAGCGACACGCGCACCATGCTCCTCGATCGGTCAGACGTCGACACTAGCAAAGACGTGATTGTATCCTTCAGTCGTTACGGCGAATCCAGCCTGGATCTGTACATTCTGGCATTTACGCACAGTACCGGTTTGGCCGATTTCAATGCCACCCTGCAGTCTGTATTGCTGGCCATCGCCGACATTGTTTCGCATCACGGTGCGGATTATGCATTTCCTACGCGAACCTTGCTGATGGCCAACGCTGCACCAGACACAAAGGCAACCACCCCCGACAAGTAAAAATGCGAAGTATGCTCCGCGACGGTGCGAATGACATCGCTTGATGAATGATTGGCGGTCACCACAACACTGTTCGTTAGAACAAACGACGGGAATTTTTGGTTAGGGCGCGCTTGCCGTGATGAAATGTACGAATGCAGGCAGCGCCGCACCCATTGAACACGTATTTTCCGGGTGATGATGGAGGAGGGAGGTGTTATGCGATCCGATCAAGAATCCAAAGAGTTCAAGGAATTGGTGCTGGGTCACTCGCTCTCTGATATGCGTGAGATAGGCTGGCAACAAACGTTCCTTGGCGAACAGACTTTTCTGCGCGTATCCAAGCCGCCTGCGCAAATACTTGAAGCGCTGAGTACAAGATTTGCCCTTGATGAACTGCATATCAAGGATATTTGCAATCATGCGCACCCTCCGCAGTTCACCCGACTTGATAACGGTTCACTGCATATCATATTGCGCTTTCCGGTCGAGCGCGCGTCAAAAAATGACGGGCAAGAAGTTACTAGCGTGTCCATTCTTGCCGATGGCAGGATGTGTGCACTGATTTGGCCGGGCGAACGCTTTCATTATTTTTCCGACCGGGAGTTGAGCGGACTGACGGTTGAAGATTGCGTTTGTAAGCTCATACATTTGCTAGTCGACCACTTGTTGCAACGCGCCTATGGGTTGCGTGAAGAAATGGATGAATTGGAGGACGAGTGTCTCGCTGATGTACGAACTGCGAATCTCGGGTTGCTGCTGACGATGCGCAAGGAATTCTCGGTTCTGGCGCGTTACGCAAGAACCAACGCAGTCGCAATCGATAAGCTCAGAAATAATCCCGGCTATCGTGACAGTGTGCGTCTGGCGGATGCGCACGAGCATATGCTGCGTTCTTCAGTAATCGCCGAATCCAGAGCCGAACATGCGCTGAGCGTGATGCAAGTGGTCCAGTCATTGCTCAGCCAACAATTGAACGAAGTATTGACTTTCCTGGCCGTTATCACGGTAATCCTGACGCCGTTGGGCGTCATCGCCGGAATATTCGGCATGAACTTTGTCGACATGGGTGTGCTGAAATATCCGAATGGCTTTGCGTTGACCATAGCGGCAATGTTGTTGCTCTCCGCTGTCCTTGCGGTCGTCTTCAAGATAAAGAAATGGTGGTAGGTGTTTTGTCGTCCAAATGCGCATTTGCCGGGTTTGACGGCGCCAACGAGTCTGTTGCCAGACCAAGCAATGGTAAAGCGCATTATCGGATTGTGCGTGGCAGAAAAGAACGCGTGACACTCGGGATAATGTTGAACCGGAATGCGGGTCTGTGCCGAAAGATGGCCTAGTGCTCCAGTTTAGTGCTGCGTCGCTCAGCCTTCGGTTGACGCTAAATCAAATTATCGAATTGGCGTTGCCTGAGCGCAATGTTCGTTTTATCAATGTGCTGAGTATCACACTACAGAATGCTGCAAATATGCCCACACCGAGAACCAATAGCGGGTTGCCGGAAAAATGGAAGAGTTCTCTTAGCGCAGGTACGCCAATCACCAGTATCAGTCCCGCGCCGCCACCCAGGACAATCCAACGCAGCACGGGATTGCTGCTCGGCGCAACGGCACTCTCGATGATTTCTGACTGGCGATGGCTGAATACCAGCGCAATATTGCCCGCCACCATCGCGACAAAAACCAGCGATCTGACGGTGTTTTCCGCATATGTCAGCACTGTTGCCAATGCGTAGATACCGGCAACGACAGCGAGTACCATGCCTCCCTGTAGCAGGCTGCTTGTCAGCTGCCGCTCACCGAAAAGGGACTCGTTTGGCTGCCTGGGCGGTCGCCGCATGATGTTGGTCTCCTCGCGCTCCGCTTCAAAAAATATGGAACACGCGGGATCGATGATCATTTGCAGAAACATGATGTGTGCAGGCATCAACATCAGCGGATAGCCAATGAGCACCGGCAGCATTGCGATGCCGACAATCGGGATGTGTACCGACATTGCGTAGCGCATTGCCTTGCTCAAATTGTCGCGAATACGCCGACCGAGGCGGATTGCCGCGACCAGCGAGGAAAAGTCATCGTTGAGCAACACCAGGCCGGCTGCCTCGCGTGCCACATCTGTTCCTCGCTTGCCCATCGCAACGCCAATGTGAGCCGCCTTGAGTGCCGGTGCATCGTTTACGCCGTCGCCGGTCATCGCGACGATTTCGCCATTTCGCTTGAGTGCTTCCACCAGTTGCAGTTTTTGCTGCGGGACTATGCGCGCGAATACCTGTACATCGCGAAATCGAATCGACAAGTCTTCATCCGATAGCGCCGCGAGTTCACTGCCGGTCAATAGCTTGTCGGCTGGCAAACCCAGCTCGCGGGCAATAGCTCGTGCGGTGTGCGCATGATCGCCGGTAATCATGGCAACCCGAATGCCGGCGGCATGGCATTGCCCAACCGCTTCAATAACACCTGCGCGCAACGGATCCTGAAGTCCAAGCAGGCCCACGAAAGCAAATTCGATGTCCTGCTGCCGGCCCGGCCACGGCGCCCCTGGTTCCAGCGTGGCGCGTGCGACACCCAGTACGCGCAATCCCTGGTCGGCCATTTCTACGGCGGTTTGTTCGACAATTGCCGCCTGCGCTTCGGGCAGTCGGCACAATTCGATGATAGCTTCGGGCGCGCCATTGGTAGCGACCAAATCATGTCGATTTCCACTTTCCCGCCAGACGTGGGACATCGCCAACAATTCCGGCGAAAGGCTGTATTCGTGAACCAACTGCCAATCACCATGCAAGTGTTCAGTGCCCGTCAGCGTGCGGAATCCCAAGTCGTGCAGCGCACGTTCCATCGGGTCGAACGGTTCGCGTTCGCTCGCGAGTATGCCGAACTCCAGCAGTTCGTGTAGCGACTCCGGCAAGTTGCTGTGACCGTCCAGTTCCAGCATGCGGCCGTCGCTGTATAGCTTGCGTATTGTCACGCGATTTTCGGTGAGCGTGCCGGTCTTGTCGGTACACAACACGGTTGTCGCGCCGAGCGTTTCGATGGCATCGTGACGTCGAGTCAGCACCTGCTGTGCTGAAATGCGCCATGCGCCTAACGCGAGAAATACCGACAGGATAACGGGAAGTTCTTCCGGTAGTGACGCCATTGCCAGGGTGATGCCGGCAAGCAATGCATCCAACCAGTGCCCACGGGTAACGCCATATGCCAAAATCAGAATGACGCAGAGCGAGACGGCCAACAGCGCCAGACGACGCACCAATCGTCCGGTCTGGACGCGCAATGGCGAGGCTGCGGCAGGCGCGCTTTCCAGCGACACACCGATTTGTCCGATGGCGCTGAACTTACCTGTTGCGATCACGCGACCTATGCCGCTGCCTTGCACCAATACGGTACCCGCGTAGATGAACGGCTGATCGTCACCACCGGGTTGAGGTAGCCGGCATTTCCGGTGCGCTTGCGAACCGGAATCGATTCTCCGGTGAGCAGGGATTCGTCGGCACACAGATCATTGCAACTGAGCAACTCCCCATCCGCAGCCACCCGATCGCCTTCGTTTAGCAGCAGCAAGTCGCCGGGCACTACCTCGCGCCCGGCGATCCGTTGTTGCGTGCCATTGCGCAGCACCAGAGCACGCGGGCTGGACATATCACGCAGTGTTTCCAGAACCCGTTCACTCTTGCGTTGTTGCGTCACGTTCAGAATTACGATCAGCGCAACGAAGACCACCAGCATTGCCGCGTCCCGAACATCGCTCAACAGCAAATAGATGGCACCGGCCGCAATTAGCAGCATGAACATGGGCTCCGCCAGCACTTCTTTAACGATGTGCCAGGTTGCGCCTTCGCCGCGGCGACAGCTCGTTATAGCCAAATTCGGTGAGCTTGGCGCGTGCCTGCTCACTGCTAAGTCCGGTAACGGAAGTGTCCAGATTGGAAATTGTCATGAGTTTAGGTCAACACCCGGCGTAATTGCGCGATGCTAAACTGCAGCAGAATCGTGCCGCACCGTGCCGTATGTATGCAAATGCGACAAGTATCGCAATACCCACACAGGATTTCCGGCTTATCAAGAGCATAGTGCCATAATGTAATAAATTGCTGTATTTCCTTGCGCGATAGTCAGAAACTGCTGCACGAATCGCGAGATTAAGGTAAATTGCGCGCCTATTTTTTTGATCATGGAACTAAACAGCGCAGGTTCCAGCCGATAGAACCGTTACAGATTGGGAGTGATAGTTATGAAGCAATACAGCAAACGCATGGTTGTCGTTCACTGGTTGACGTTGGCGCTGCTGCTCGCAGGATGGTTCTTTGGGGATCAATTGGCAGACGCAACTGATGCAAACAAGGCAACACTCACAGGTTATATTGTGCATATTTTGATAGGTGCAACTATACTCATAGTCACGGTCACGCGCCTGATGTTTCGCAGCAAGGACGGCACCCCGCCCCCGATTGGAGAATCTGCAATCGACAAAATTGCCAAGGGAATACATCACTTGTTGTATACCTTGCTGTTTCTCCTCCCGGTCAGCGGCTTTGTGACGGTCGTCACCAGCGATGCCGGAAAAGCGCTGCTCGCGGGCGATGCGAGTCTGCTGCCCAAGGATGGAGGCTACGACCACGTGTTTGCGCATGAAATACATGAAGTGCTGGTAAATGTGTTGATCACGGTGGTGGCCGTCCATTTGCTGGGAGCAATCAAGCATCAGTTCATCGCCAAAGACGGCTTGATGGAACGCATGTCGTTGCGCAGGAAAGACTGAAACACGGCGCATCCGATAGTTTTGCTGCAGTGTAGGGGCGGGGTAACACCCCGCCCTTTTGTTTCTTCCCGACTATCGGCATTCAACGAATAGGCGTACAAAACTCGAAACCGCACCCAGCGTCGCTAGGTTTGTTGCTCCATTTCCGATAGCGCGTCCGTAAATTTTTCCACTGGAACCGGCTTCCCGAACAAGTAGCCCTGATAACGTTTGCAACCGGCACGTTCAAGAAAATCCCGCTGCGCCTGCGTTTCGACACCTTCAGCGATCGACTCCAGATTCAAATTTGCGGCCATGCCGATGATCGTCTGAACGATCGCGGAGTCAGCCGGTTTGATGCCGATGTTGCGCACAAACGACTGGTCAACTTTGAGTTGATCAAGCGGCAATTGCGTCAGATAGGACAGCGATGAGTAGCCGGTGCCGAAATCATCCATGGAAAATTTCACACCGAGTTTTTTCAGTGCAACCATTTTGGTTACGACATCGTCGATGTTGTCATGCACCATGCTTTCGGTGAGTTCAAGTTTCAATTTCGAGGAATCAATGCCGGCTTTATTGATCAGGTTGCCCACCAGTGTCACAAAATCGGGACGATTGAACTGCCGCGCACTGACGTTCACCGCGATCTGCAAGTCGGCGGTTAATGGGTTACTTGCCCAAAGCTTGATTTGCTCGCATACGGCTTCGAGCACCCATTGTCCGATGGAAAGGATCAGGCCGGTCTCTTCTGCCAAAGAAATGAATTTCGCCGGAAATATGATGCCCATTTGCGGATGTATCCAGCGTATCAGCGCTTCAGCACCAACCGGCTTGGAATCCTGATCAACCTGGATTTGATAGTAGAGGCGCAGTTGCTCCGCCGTAACTGCGGTTCTGAGTGCAAGTTCCATTTCGCTGCGTGCTTCGAGTGCGGCCTGCGTATCAGGGTCGTAAAATCGCACGGTATTGCGGCCGGCACTCTTGGCCTGGTACATCGCGGCATCCGCACGCTTGTATATTTCTTCTATCGTTATGCCGGCGTCGCGAAACAACGTCAATCCGATACTGGCACTGCAGTTGTAAGTGAATTGCGGGAGATGATACGGTTGACTAAGCGCCTCGGATACCTTGTTTGCGATCATCAATGCCTGTTCGGACGCGGGCTGTTCAATTTCGCTCAATTCGCCGAGCAAAACTACAAACTCGTCTCCCCCCAGGCGTGCCACCGTATCGGAAACCCGCACGCTGGCTTTCAATCGCCTGGCGACTTCGATCAACAGCAAATCGCCCATCGCATGCCCCTTGGAG
Organism: Gallionella sp.; assembly: GCA_049799335.1. Taxonomy (GTDB): domain Bacteria; phylum Pseudomonadota; class Gammaproteobacteria; order Burkholderiales; family Gallionellaceae; genus Gallionella. Next base: position 9,955 of record JBARHR010000051.1, read on the forward strand.
TCATTCAATGCCTTGAAATTATCCATGTCGAGAAACATCAGCGCGCGATATTTTCTGTTTCGATCCGACAAGACGATGGCATGCTCGAGGCGGTCCTGAAACAGGCGGCGGTTGGGCAAATCGGTGAGCGCGTCGGTATAGGCGAGGTGATAGACAGTCTTCTCATTCTCGTCGACGATTTTGTTCAGGTCTTTGG
>JBARHR010000052.1:0-1940 GCA_049799335.1 Gallionella sp.
GTTGAGACGTTCCTCAACAATCTGGCGAACTGGGATTTTGCCGCAGCGAATTTCGCCGCGTAATCATCACGGCGTTAGCTGAATGAAAAAAGCCGAGCGAGTCTCTAATGCCAGTCAGTTAAGCTGATTGGCATTTTTGTTTTTAGCGTTTGGGTAGTTGGAGGGTTTTGGTTTAATACATCGGGCATATAGCCTGTCCTCCCGGCGAATGGGTAACACGTAGCAACTCAGTTGGGTAAGTAATGCCTCATACTGCTTGGGTATGTTTCCCGGATGAAACAAGGGTGTACGCAGCAAAAAGGTACACACCGCCATTGAGCAACTGGCAAAACTGAGCTGGCTTGGCGCTATACCCTCTAGTCGGTAAGCGGCTTGCATCATGGCATGGCGAATCAAGTTGTAAGCGAGAAGCAAGCCCCACAATTCTTGTTTGACGCTTTCTGGTTTTTTGCTGCGCAAGGTATAGGAACTGTTCAACAGGGTTTGTTTCATTTCCCGATAGCCCAATTCAATCTCCCAACGATAAGCGTACAACTCGACGATTTCGGTAGCGCGGAAACGCATCGGGTCTGTCATGGACGTTAAGATGCGGCACGGTTTGCCCTTAATGGTTTTCTCCAGCAAGCGTGCCTCAATCGTTTCAGGTAAGTCTTTGAAACGTTTACGTGATGGCGGCGTTGTGGTCAAGCGCACGCGCTTATCTTGTTTGCCAAATGAACCGATGACTTCATATTGAAGGTCTTTACGGGCGGGCAGTAGCCAGTGTCGCTGTTTACCCGCCTGATGCCATTGGTGGAGTAAGCCGAGTGAATAGAAGCCTTTATCAAACAGGGTCAGCGAATGATCAGGGGTTTGCTCAATCAATTGTTCTGCCAAGCGCATTTCATTCGCCTTATACCCATCCACCACACTATTCAGCAACAGATGGCTGGTGAGTTCCATCTGACAGACCATGCGTAATTGGGGAAAACAGGTATCACCGTGATGGTTAGAACCTGAACCAAAGGCTTCCCGGTTTTCGGGCGTGTCTGAGGTTCGCCAGACCACACCATCCACTGCCAGCAGATTCAATCCGCACCAGCACTCGTGTTCATGGGCTTGATACCATTGGTGAGCTAAACCGTGAAAAATCTGTTGAACGGCTTCTACGCCTAGCCGTTGCCGGGCTTGCACTAGGGCACTCGGTGCTACCAGCGGACGTTGCCCCGGCAGCATAATCTCCAATTGGGTGGCGATGTCCCAGACGGATTGCTGGCGAAACAAACTCATCCCAATCACCAGCCAGAGTACCGATTCAAGGGGTAGACGCCGTTTACGCAACGTCGCAACACCCGCTTGCTGGAAGCCTTGTTCGATAAGGGTCGGGTCTAAGAATGATGACAAATTCTCGAAAGAAATTAATGTGCTACTGGCATTGAATGTGCTGGAGAGAGCGGTTTCAAGTTGCATGAAAAAATCCGATGACCTGTCGATCACCGGATTTTTCACTGAAGGGAGAAATTTATCAACCCTAAGGGCTACGTTAACTGACTGGCATTAGGGCATTAGCCCCCTCTTTTTTTAATCATGCCGACACCTTTCTCCAGCAAAATTGCGCATCTTTGCATATAGTTATCGGGCATGGATGACGATTAAATAACAGCGGAGATGCGCATGTTCGGCAAGAAAAGCCCCAAACCAGCCCCCACCCTTGATCTGATGCAGGCCATTGCGCCTGCGCCGTTAAAAACAGCCGCTGCTCGGCGCTTTATGGAATTCTGCCAACAAGATTTCCCGACCCATGACAAAGCCGATGGTTTTGACCCGAAAGTGTACGTGGATGCGGTCAAATTAGTGATCGACCGCCTTGAAGCCACCCGGCACATGGAGTAAGCAGCATGATCATTACCTCTATTATTGCCGACAATTTCCGTAAATACGCGCACCTGCAACTCGACAAC
>JBARHR010000053.1:0-3910 GCA_049799335.1 Gallionella sp.
GCTCAAGGGTTTGATCGGATGGCATCACAGCACGAGTCGTTTTCCCAATGCGTATGTTTTTGATTCTGCAAACTACCAAAAGTCAAAATACATTTACGGAAATGTACTTCAACTTAGAGGCGAAAAGCGCAGGAACAACAATTCAACGCTTTGGTCGGAAGTTGTCTACAAAATGCAGAGTTCAGACGACGCTCGCTACGAGTATTCTAGATTGCAGCTCATGGCGGGTCTGAATTGGGCGTATTGACCCAGTTGCATTGCCGTTTCTCGGATTGCTAGATGCAGTGTATATCGGATTGCTGCGAATTCGCTCAGACGCAACGAATGAGCTGTCACTTAAGCAGTTTGCTCTGCTATAATCCGCGCCCTCGGGGCGTAGCGCAGCCTGGTAGCGTACGTGCATGGGGTGCACGTGGTCGGAGGTTCGAATCCTCTCGCCCCGACCAGATTATCTTGTATCGATTGGGTTGATTTCCGAAGAACAGTGGTTGTTATGGAAGTCATCATCTCGCAGATTGATTGTCCTCCAGCGCGTATAGCACACAGCCCATTTTGCACACCCACCCTTTACCAATTCGTTGCCGTCATAATTGACGCATAGTTGCCAGATCGCCTATTGTCCACAAATTTGAAGCTAGGCTTCGACAGATGCTTTTGCGGTCTGTGCTGAACATATGGGAAAGCAGATGTCATTACGAGTTGTCTTGAATTTTATATAATTGTTTGTGCGTGCTGCCAATTTTGGCATGGCCAAGCGACAACTAGCTCGCTGCAATGGTTTAAGGTGGTTATGCGTATCCTGATCAGCAATGACGATGGCTATTTCGCTCCCGGACTCGCGTGTCTTGCCGAACACCTGGCGAAGATAGCGGAGATTGTGGTTGTCGCGCCTGAGCGCGATCGTAGCGGCGCCAGCAATTCGCTGACGTTGGACCGTCCACTCAAGCTGCGCCGTGCAGCGAACGGCTTCTATTATGTCAATGGCACACCTACGGATTGCGTACATTTGGCGGTCACCGGCATGCTGGATCAGCAACCCGATATGGTAGTTTCAGGTATCAATGCCGGCACCAATATGGGTGACGATACGATCTATTCCGGAACGGTGGCAGCGGCGACCGAAGGTTTTCTACTGGGGATTCCATCGATTGCGGTGTCATTGGCCGGGCATGAACTGCGCAACTTTGACACAGCGGCCAGGGTGACTGCTGAGCTGGTGCAACGTTTCGCAATGCAGACGCACAGCCAATCCTGGTTGCTAAATGTCAACGTTCCGGATATTGCATATGATCAACTGCAAGGTATCAAGGTAACGCGTCTTGGAAAGCGCCACAAGGCCGAACCGGTAGTCAAGGCCAGCAACCCGCAAGGCGAAACCGTTTATTGGGTAGGTGCGGCGGGCAAGGCACAGGATGCCGGGCAGGGTACGGATTTTTGCGCGCTGTCGATGAATCAGGTGTCGGTTACGCCTCTGCAAATTGACCTTACTCAATACGGCCAGCTTGATGCGGTAACTGGCTGGATCAACAATACACCTTCATGAACGCGCGAGTTAACGGCATAGGGATGACTTCCCAACGTACGCGTTTACGGCTGATCGAACGTTTGCGCGATCAGGGCATCAAGGACGAGGCGGTGCTCGCCGCAATGTTTGAAATACCGCGTCATTTGTTCGTGGACGAGGCACTGGCTTCCCGAGCGTACGACGATGTTTCACTGCCGATAAACTTCAATCAGACGATATCCCAACCCTATATAGTTGGGCGGATGCTGGAGGTTCTGCGCGATGGCAGACCCATGGATCGAGTGCTGGAAATTGGTACCGGCTGCGGTTACCAGGCCGCCGTTCTGGCGCAACTTGCCCGTGAGGTATACACGGTGGAACGCATCCAACCCTTATATGAGCGCGCGAGACGGCAATTGCGTGCTTTGAAAATTCGTAACGTCAGTGTGCGTTATGCGGATGGCAGTTCGGGATTTCCGGATGCAGCCCCGTTTGACGGCATCATCATGGCCGCCGCTGCACCGGCATTGTCTGTTGTGTTGCGTGAACAACTCACAATTGGCGGCAGAATGGTGTTGCCGATTGGAACTCAGGAACAATGGCTATATCTGATCGAAAGGAACACACAGGGCTTCAGCGAAACGAAGCTGGAAGCGGTCAAGTTCGTGCCGTTGTTAATTGGTAAGACATGAAGTTCGGCGTCGCACTCCTTTTCCTGATCATTTCCGCACTTGTTTCCAGTTGTGCATCAAGCGGGAAACCCGCGCCGATTAAAGAGGGAATCGATGGCGGGAGCGGTGCCGTGGTCGCCGAAGCACGAAGATCGGGCTTGCACGAGAAAGACTGGCGGCCCGCCGTATATGTCGTGCAGAAGGGCGATACCTTGTACAGTATCGCCTTTAATTTTGGGTTTGATTACCATGAACTGGCTGATCTGAATCACATCGAAGACCCGAGTTTGATTTCGATCGGGCAGGAAATTCGCTTGTTTCCCGGTCAAAACTCTCAAGCAAATACAACCGCACCTGCCGAAGCAAAGCCGATCGAATCGCTGATCAAAGAGCAACCAAAGCTCGTCAAGTTTGCCTACAGTCCGGCCGCCATGGCCCAGATTGAAAAGGTGCAGCAGCAAAAATTCGCGCCGTCCAGTGAAGTTGCCGAAGTGGTAGCAACGCAACCAAATCCGGAGTCTAAGCCGGATGTGGAACCGGCGGCAAACGGTGACGCCGCGAACCAAGATGAACCCTCACTTGCGTGGATCATGCCGGCACAAGGAAAAGTCATCGGCGGGTTTTCCGAGATAGCCAACCGCAAAGGTATAGACATAGCCGGAACACTCGGCGAACCCATCGTTGCCAGCGAGGCGGGCAAGGTCGTCTACAGCGGAAGCGGGCTTCGCGGCTATGGCAAATTGATCATCATCAAGCACAACAAGATATACCTCAGTGCCTATGCGCATAATGACAAAGTGATGGTCAAGGAAGGTGATAGCGTGACACGTGGCCAGAAGATTGCGGCAATGGGAAAAACTGACTCCGACAAAGTCAAATTGCATTTCGAAGTACGTCGTTTTGGCCGACCGGTCGATCCCGCCAAGTATTTGCCGCCGGACAAGTCCTGAACAACTATGAGCGATAAGCAACTTACAGTCAGGAATCACAATCGCAACAGCGCATCTCTGCGCTACGTGTATCCCGTGGTTTCGAGGCGCGCAGGCGGCGTTTCGGTTGGTATCAATCTGAATCCCAACAATGCGTGCAACTGGCGCTGTATCTATTGTCAGGTTCCACAACTCGCGCGCGGCGGGCCGCCGGCAATTGATCTGGCGTTGCTGGAAGACGAACTCGGCAGTTTCCTCGAAGAGTTATTGCACGGTGATTTCATGCGCCAACGTGTACCGGAAGGCGCACGCAGGATCAATGACATTGCTATTTCGGGAAACGGCGAGCCGACCAGTTGTGACGAGTTCCCGGAAGTCGTGAATTTGATTGCGAAGACACGCCAGACTATGGGGATCGAACAAACAATCAAAACGATCCTGATCACCAACGGAAGCTTGCTGCATCGTCCCGCTGTTCAACAGGGATTGCAGGTCATGGCAACGTTAAACGGAGAAGTATGGTTCAAGATCGATCGGGTCAGTGCATCCGGCATGCTGCTGGTCAACGACACCAAGGCCAGCATAAGCAAAGTCCGCGACAATCTGATTGTGGCCTTGACGCGTTGCCCTACATGGCTGCAGACGTGCTGGTTTGCTCTGGACGGCATTGGACCATCAAAACAGGACGAAGACGACTACATGAAGTTTGTCTCGTCGTTGCTGAGCGACGGATATATGCCGCAAGGTGTGCTGCTGTATAGCCTGGCACGTCCGTCAATGCAACCCGAGGCGGGGCGCCTTTCGAG
>JBARHR010000054.1:0-14486 GCA_049799335.1 Gallionella sp.
AATTCGAACCGAGCAGTGATAAATAATTTGCGACCGTCGTTCCAAGATGCACCGGAAACGGGAAGAATGCGGTGAGTTCCCCTCGAACGGAAAGCCCGCTTACCGTCAAACTCGGCCATAATTTCCAGAACCCGAAGTTATTGCAGCGCGCGCTCACGCATCGTAGCTATGCGCCGGATCACAATGAACGCCTCGAGTTCCTGGGCGACAGTGTGCTGGGCTGTGTTATTGCCAGCCATCTTTACCGTGAGTACTCCGAATTAAGCGAAGGCGAATTGTCGCGGTTGCGCTCTAATTTGGTCAGGGAAGAGACACTGGCAGTGTTGGCACACAGACTGGAGTTGGGTCAACATCTGCGGCTTGGTGATGGGGAACGCAAGAGCGCAGGCTTTAACAGACCTTCCATTCTGGCCGACGGCATGGAAGCGTTGATAGGCGCAATTTTTCTGGACGGCGGTTTTGCCGCCGCCGAGACGGCTGTATTGAAGCTGTTCGTGCCCTATCTTGCCGATGTGGATGTCAGCACGTTGGGCAAAGATTCAAAAACGCTGCTGCAGGAATATCTTCAGGGCAAGCACTTGCCATTGCCAAGCTATTCAGTAATCGCGACCCATGGTGAATCCCATGCGCAAATCTTTGTCGTGGAGTGCTCGATCCCGACACTCGAAATTTTGGTACGCGGTGAAGGAATCAGTCGCCGCAATGCCGAACAACAGGCTGCCAGAGCTGCGTTCCTTCAAATACCGGCGAAACCATGACCAATAATACACAGAGCGATACATCATCTGGCGACTCGATGGACAGTACCGGTGCAACATTTCGCGCCGGCTTTATTGCGATCGTCGGCAGACCCAACGTAGGCAAATCGACGCTGCTGAATCACCTGATCGGTCAAAAAATCAGTATCACTTCGCGCAAGGCGCAGACCACGCGCCACCGCATACACGGCATATACACCGACGAGCAATCACAGTTCGTATTCGTCGACACGCCCGGCTTTCAGACCAAGCATCTCAACGCCCTGAACCGCGGAATGAACCGCGTAGTCACCAGCAGCCTGCGGGATGTTCAGGTTGTTGTTTACGTATTGGAAGCGTTGCGCTATGACGAGCGCGATCAGGAGGTTCTCAAGCTGTTACCTGACAATCGTCCGGTAATATTGGTGATCAACAAGATTGACGAAGTGGGCGACAAAGGGCAGTTGTTTGGCTTTGCCGAGCGTGTCGCGCAGGATTTCAACTTTGCTTCAGTCGTGCCGGTCAGTGCCAAGATGGGCAGCAAACTTGATGAATTGTTGGAGTCAATACGGAACAAATTGCCCGGGGGCGAATTGATCTATGACAAGGACGATATTACCGATCGCAGCGAACGGTTTCTCGCTGCTGAAATTCTTCGGGAAAAGATCTTCCGCTTTACCGGCGACGAGTTGCCGTATTCAACCAGTGTAGTTATCGAGCAATTCAAGCTGGTAGGCAAGTTGCGCCGCATCCATGCGGCCATTCTGGTTGATCGTGAAGCACACAAGGCGATGCTGATCGGCAAGAAGGGCGAAAAGCTCAAGGAAATCGCGACGCAGGCGCGACTGGACATGGAAAAGCTGTTCGACGGCAAAGTGTATCTGGAGGTGTTCATCAAGCTGCGCAGCGGTTGGGCGGATGATGAGCGGGTGTTGCGGACGCTGGGCTACGAATGACCTCGGGCAACCGCCACAAGACGCAGGAAGAGCCTGCATTTGTATTGCACAGCTACCCGTTTCGCGAAACCAGCCTGATACTCGACGTATTCAGTCGTCACTACGGAAGACTAGCCATCATGGCGCGCGGCGCGCGACGTCCACGATCGGAACTGCGCGGTCTGCTGATGAGTTTTCAGCCGTTGCTGGCGAGCTGGTTTGGCAAGGGGGAAGTACGCACGTTGCACAAAGCCGAGTGGCAGGGCGGTCAGCCGTATTTGCAAGGTACGGCATTGATGTGCGGTTTCTACCTTAACGAATTGCTGATTAATTTGCTGGCGCGCGATGACGCGCATGAGCAGCTATTCGATTATTACCGTGCCACGCTGTATCGCCTTGCACACGAGTCCGATCATGCGGCCACGTTGCGTTGTTTCGAGAAGCATCTGTTGCAGGAATTGGGATATGCGCCGGTACTGGATCGCGAGGCGGGAACCGGCAAGGCCGTTCGCCCCGAACTCTGCTATCGTTATGCTGTTGAACGCGGCGTCCTGCCGGATGACGATATGGCCTCATCCGGAGTACGATTGGCCGGCAAGACACTGCTGGATATGTTCAACGATGACTATGCCGATCCGACGACCGCACAACAGAGCAAACAACTGATGCGCATGCTATTGAACCACCATCTGGGCGGCAAAATACTGCATACGCGCGAACTGATTAAGGATTTTCAAAAGCTATGATCAAACTGGGACTCAATATTGATCACGTGGCCACGCTGCGGCAGGTACGCGGCGCGCGCTATCCAAATGTAATACGTGCGGCGTTGTTGGCAGAGTCCGCCGGTGCCGACGCGATTACTCTGCATCTGCGCGAAGACCGGCGACATATACAGGATGGCGATGTGCGGGCGCTGCGCGACATGCTGCAGACGCGCATGAATCTGGAGAGTGCGGTGACCGATGAAATGTTAGCCATCGCATTGCAGGTCAAGCCCCACGATCTCTGTCTGGTTCCTGAACGCCGCGAGGAGCTGACTACCGAAGGCGGCTTGGACGTGGTGCGCTATTTCGACAAGATCAAGTCTGCCTGCGAGCGGTGTGCCGCTGCGGGAATTCGCGTATCGCTATTCATCGATCCTGATCAGAAGCAAATCGACGCTGCGCGACTTTGCGGGGCGCCGGTGGTGGAATTGCACACCGGAAAATATGCGGATACGGATAGTGTTCCGACGCGTCGCCATGAGCTGGAACGTCTGCAAATTGCGGCAAAGCACTCCGATGCGCAGGGCCTGCAAGTCAACGCGGGCCACGGGCTGCACTATCACAACGTTCAGCCGTTGGTCGAGATTCCCGAATTAGTCGAACTCAATATTGGTCATGCGATCATCGCCGAGTCAGTTTTCATTGGCCTGGAAGCAGCCGTAAAGAAAATGAAGGCGCTGCTGGCAGGACAGCCAACTTGATATGATCTTTGGCATCGGTACTGATATCGTCGAGTGCCATCGCTTCGAGTCGATATGGGCGCGCCATGGAATCCGGCTGGCAGAGCGGGTGTTAAGCCCGGACGAACTGGCGGATTACCGTTCATATTCGGATATGCCACGCTTTCTGGCCAAGCGTTTTGCCGCGAAGGAAGCGTTCGCCAAGGCAGTGGGTAGCGGTTTGCGGAGTCCGGTCAGCTTGCGGCGCATCAGCGTGACCCGCAACGAGTGGGGGAAGCCGGCGTTCAGATTCGACGAGGTTTTGAGCAGACACCTGGATCAACTGGGAGTCAAGCGGCATCATCTTTCCGTAAGTGATGAAAGCAGCGTAATCGTCGCATTTGTTGTACTGGAGCAGTGTTAGTGAACACGGTGTGGGTATGGGCTTAGGTCCGGTGATGCTGGACGTTGCAGGGCCGGTCTTGACTGCTGACGAAGCAGCGCGGCTTTGCCATCCTCTGGTAGGCGGGGTGATTCTGTTTTCACGCAACTATCAGTCGCCGAGTCAGCTTGCTGAGCTTGTTTCCGCCATACATGCCGCACGCACGCCATCCTTGCTGGTTGCAGTAGATCATGAGGGCGGGCGCGTGCAACGTTTCCGCGACGGGTTTACACGCATCCCGCCGATGCGCGAACTAGGCAGAATCTGGGATGACCATCCGCAGCGTGCACGCCATCTCGCCGAGCAGACCGGCTATGTACTTGCAGCGGAATTGCGCGCCTGCGGCGTGGATTTCAGTTTTACGCCGGTACTGGATGTAGACCATGGGACCAGCACGGTCATCGGAGACCGTGCCTTTCACGGTGATATCCAGGCGATCGGTGAGTTGTCACACAGCCTGTTGATCGGACTCAGACACGGCGGGATGCGCACGGTCGGCAAGCACTTCCCCGGGCACGGTTACGTGCGGGCTGATTCGCATCTGGATATACCACGGGACGACCGCGAGTTTGTCGATATCGACATGTGCGACTTGGTGCCGTTCCGCCAGTTGGTGAAATGCGGCCTGACCGCAATCATGCCGGCGCATGTTATCTATTCGCGGGTGGACAGCCTGCCTGCAGGATTTTCAGAGATTTGGCTCAAACAGATACTGCGGAATCGTCTGGGATTCGAAGGATGCATATTCAGCGACGACTTGAGCATGGAAGGGGCCAGTGTTGCCGGCGGCATAGTATCTCGCGCCAAAGCCGCATTGAACGCCGGTTGCGACATGGTGCTGGTATGCAACCGGCCAGACTTGGCGGACGAACTGCTGCACGAACTGGATTGGGAGATGCCGGCGGCCAGTCGGGCCCGCCTGGCACATATGCGCGGCAAGCCTCAAACAGAATCGCTGCCGCGATTGCATGAACAACAGCAATTCCTCAAAGCACTTGAGGATGTCGCAACAATAGGCATGCGCAATCCGGAATTGCCGCTGGTTTGACCGCGCGGGCCGTCCAGAGGGCGCGTGTCTCAGAACGAAGAATGAATCCGAGTTGAAGGCAACACTGAAATTGACGCGGCGTTGCGGTAAAGATGTTGCGCTGTTGCTGGCATGAGATAATTGAACCCGTTCTCCGATATTTTGTTATCTTTCTCATATGAGCGATTTACAAATAGCATTGCTGGCGATCGGTTTTGGGGTGCTAGTCGCGGTATATGTCCTGGGCTGGTGGCAACAACGACGCTATCGTCAGAAATTTGGCACTGCGTTCAAGTCAAATCATGGCGACGCGCTTTACACGAACAGCATCGACCCGCCATTGGATGTGTCGGATCTGGAGTTGAATGTACCGGCTGCTTCTGGTTCACCTGCCGTAGAATCCGCCTTTCCCGCCATGTCGGAGGATTCGTGTGCCGTGCTGGATGCGCGCAGTGATTTCATCATCGAGTTGCACCTCATCGAGCCCAGTCCTGCCGCAGTTCTGGTTGGGTTCTGGCAGCGCAAGTTCGATTTCAGAAAACCAGTCCAGGTATGCGGGATGGCGATGTCCAGCCGCAAATGGGAGCGCGTTATTGCCGAGAGTCACACGCTTTACGACCGCTTTCGCGTTGCATTGCAATTGGTAGACCGGGGCGGTGCGATCAGCGAGGCAAAGCTTGCTGATTTTAACGATCTGGTGCTGGGCGTCGCCGCGCAGATCAAGGCGCAAACAACCGTTCCCGATATCCGCGCCGTCTATCGGCACGCTGTTAAGTTGGACGAATTCTGTGCATCGGTTGACCAAGTGGTCGGCGTCAATCTCATACCGCCGAAAAATAAAATGATACGCGCGCTGGATATATCCCGTGCGGCGGCCCTGCATGGCATGACGCTGGAAGCGGATGGCGCGTTTCATCTGCTGGATACGCAGGGATACAGCTTGTTCAGCTTGATCAACCAGGACACTGTGCCATTCCAGCACCACACCCTGGAAACTTTTGCTACGGCGGGAATAACTTTCTTGCTTGACGTTCCGCGGGTCGAGCAGCCGACGGTTCGCTTCAATGAAATGATCACTGTCGCAAAAGATCTGGCTGGGAAATTGGGGCTCAAGCTAGTGGATGATCAGAACGTCGAAACCAGTGATCTGGGCCTGGAAAGCACTCGCAAGCGAATTGCGGGAGTCGATGCAAGAATGAACGCGAATGCGATTGCCCCTGGCGGTCCACAGGCACGCAGATTGTTTTCCTGACGCCTATATCGGGATGCCTGGCGAAAATGAGCGACGCCCGACGTCTTCGCCAATCCGCATTGCCTGGTCTTACCCATTTATTTGCGGATGAACTGCACAGGTGCACACCAACAAGATAGCACGCCATGAATAATATTTCCTACCTAACGGTCATATGCGCCTCGTCCGACATGTGCCGCACTTATTGCAGGTCCGGTAGATGAGTAAGCAGATTTCGGAACGTATTGAAAGATTGCGTAGCGACATCGAGCGACACAATCACGCGTACTATGTACTCGACGCGCCGCTGATACCGGATGCAGAGTACGACAAACTGTTTCGCGAATTGCAGTCTCTGGAGTTACAGCATCCAGAGTTCCAGCGCGGCGATTCTCCTACCCTGCGCGTCGGCGGCAAGCCGCTGCAAGGCTTTCAAGCGGTGCGTCATGCGATTCCGATGCTGTCGATACATACCGAGACAGATATCAGCGATGCGGGCGCTTTCGCATTTGACGCTCGCGTGCGGCGCGAGCTGGGACTGTCAACGAACGATCCGGAACTGGAATATGCGTGCGAACTCAAGTTTGATGGTCTGGCCGTCAACGTGCGATATGTGGATGGACTTCTGGCGCAAGCAACGACCAGAGGCGACGGCGAAACTGGCGAAGATGTAACGCAGAATATACGCACCATACATGCGATTCCGCTGCGCTTGAGCGCTGCCCGGAATAATCGCGAAACTGCAAATTTCGCGGATCGTGTTGAAGTGATTCCGGAAATACTGGAAGTGCGTGGCGAAGTGTTTATGTCACGCAGCGAGTTCGCGCACTACAACGAACGTCAGCGCGCGCAGGGTATGGACACGTTGGTAAATCCGCGCAATGGAGCAGCCGGCAGCATACGACAGCTTGATCCTGCCCTGACTGCAAGACGTCCACTGTCATTTTTCGCATATGGTCTGGGCGAGGTACGCGGTGGCCGCCTACCGGCAACACACAGCGGCATTCTGGATATGCTCGGTCGCCTGGGCTTGCCCGTCAGTCACGAACGCGCAGTGGTCACTGGTGCCGCCGCATTGGCGCAGTTTCATCACGGTGTAGCGGAACAACGGGACAGGCTTCCATTTGATATTGACGGTGTGGTGTACAAGGTCAACAGTTTGTCGTTGCAGGTGGAACTCGGCTTCGTGTCGCGCGAGCCGCGCTGGGCGGTGGCGCACAAATTTCCAGCGGAAGAGCAGGTCACGGTGGTTCGCGACATTGATATACAGGTGGGGCGCACCGGCAAGCTGACCCCGGTGGCCAAGCTGGAGCCGGTATTTGTTGGTGGTACCACAGTCTCCAACGCGACGCTGCACAACGAGGATGAGACCCGTCGCAAAGATGTGCGCATCGGTGACACGGTAATCGTGCGACGCGCCGGTGACGTAATTCCGGAAGTGGTGAGCGTGGTACTTGAGCGCCGTCCCGCAGATGCCGGTTTGCCCTTCGATCTTTTCATTCGCCTGGACGGAAAGTGTCCGGTATGCGGTAGCGCTATCGTGCGCGAGGAAGATGGCGCCGACTGGCGCTGTTCGGGAGGGCTGTTTTGTCCGGCGCAACGCAAGCAGGCGCTGTTGCATTTCGCAGGGCGTCGTGCGATGAACATTGAGGGTCTCGGTGATAAACTGGTCGAGCAATTAGTGGAAGCGAACGTCGTGCGCACGCCGGCAGATTTATATCGTCTTGGCATGCTGGCTGTAGTCAATCTGGACAGGATGGGCGATAAGTCCGCAGTCAAATTGCTGGCAGCAATTGAGGAAAGTAAACAGACCACATTGGCACGGTTTGTTTTTGCACTCGGCATTCGCAATGTCGGCGAGACGACTGCCAAGGAACTGGCGCGGCACTTCGGTTCGCTGGATGCGCTGCTGGTTGCCGATGCCGATGCCTTGCAACAGGTGCCGGATGTTGGCCCGGTAGTAGCGCAAAGCATCGTCGATTTCATTGCTGAAGCTCACAATCGCGAAGTGATCGCGCAGCTGCGCGCATGCGGGGTAAACTGGGAGGAACATCAACCACTACGCGTTGATCAGCATTTGTCCGGTAAGACCTTTGTGTTGACAGGTACACTTGCCGCACTGTCGAGGGAATCGGCAAAGGAGAAGATTGAAGCATTGGGTGCCAGGGTCACCGGGAGTGTGTCGAAAAAAACCGATTACCTGGTTGCTGGGGTAGAGGCGGGCAGCAAGCTGGACAGGGCTACGGAGCTGGGCGTTGCGATATTGAATGAGCAGCAGTTTCTGGCAATGTTGCAGGCGCAAGAATAGTTGCATCGCGTTACGGTTGGCATTTACCTAAATCATGACAACTCAGTTCCTCTCCCGCGGTCCCTTTGACAGGGCGGCGAGCCGTCCGACTGGTAGGCAAGGCCTCCAGGTCGTTGATCATCCCGGAGAGAGAAGGATGGGGATGCGGGAGTATTTGCGAAATGGCAATTCATGCGATGAGTTTTGCAATGATCAATAAGTCAGGATAATTCCGGGTGTGCGAAGCTTGGCGCAGTTGTAATGAGTTTCTGCAAGCCTTCGACATCATGGTTTGTTGTGTTCGCGACGCTGCAAGCCTTTTGTAGTTGAAACTTCATGGAGTGAACAGATGAAAAAAATAACCAAGGCCGTTTTTCCGGTTGCAGGTATGGGCAGCCGTTTTCTTCCGGCAACCAAAGTCAGTCCCAAGGAAATGATGCCCATCGTCGACAAGCCGCTGATTCAATATGCGGTGGAAGAAGCTGCGGCAGCAGGCATCACCGACATGGTGTTCATCACCGGCCGCAATAAGCGCGCCATCGAGGATCATTTTGACAAGGCCTACGAGCTGGAAGCGGAACTGGAAATGCGCGGCAAGCACGAATTGTTGCGTATCGTGCGCGAAGTCACCCCTAGCCATATCAACTGCATCTACATACGCCAGGTTGAACCGCTAGGCCTGGGCCATGCGGTACTTTGTGCGAAGCCGGTGGTGCAGGATGAACCTTTTGCGGTGATACTGGCAGACGATTTGATAGACGGCGAGCCGCCCATCATCAAGCAAATGGTCGATGTGTTTCTCGAGCACCAGTGTTCGATACTGGGAGTAAAGAACGTGCCACGCGACCAGACCCGTCAGTATGGCATCGTCAGTACCATGAGCCTGTCGGAAGACCTGGAACAGGTAAACGGCATCGTCGAAAAGCCCAAACCAGAAGAAGCACCAACCACGCTGGCGGTGGTCGGGCGATACATACTTACCCCGCGCATTTTCGATTATCTGGAAAAGGTTCAGGCCGGGGCGGGTGGCGAAATTCAACTTACCGATGGTCTTGCCGCATTGATGCAGGAAGAGAAGATGCTTGCCTATCGTTTCAAGGGCACGCGCTACGACTGCGGGTCCAAACTGGGTTATCTCAAGGCGATGGTCGCGTTGGGACTAAAGCACCCCGAGGTGCGCGACGAATTTGCCGCGTATCTGCGCGATTTTGATGAAACTTCCAGCTCAAATTAGACATGGCATTGTCGTTGCAGAGCGCCCGCGATACATTGCATCATGCTGAGTTGCTTTATTCTTCCGAGCAAGTGCAGGAGGCGTTGCATCAGGTGGCGCAACAAATCAATGCAACCATGGCGGACAGCCATCCGCTGGTCATTTCCGTGATGGGTGGGGCTGTTGTATTCAGCGGGCAGCTGTTGCCGTTACTCAACTTTCCCCTCGATTTTGACTATGTGCATGTATCGCGTTACGGTGACGCGCAACGTGGTGGTACGATGCACTGGAAAGTCGAGCCGCGCGAGAATGTGCGCGGTCGTGTCGTGCTGGTGCTCGACGATATTCTCGACGAAGGAAATACGCTGGTAGCATTGCGTCGTCGCGTAATGGAGCTGGGTGCAACAGCATTTTATAGTGCGGTGTTTGCCGATAAACTGCATGGACGTAAGAAGCCCGTCAAGGCGGACTACGTCGGGTTGCAACTGCCTGACCGATTTGTATTCGGCTACGGCATGGATATCGAAGGCGCGTGGCGCAATCTGCCCGCCATTTATGCGGTAAGGGAAAACTAATTATGCTGGCAATCATTGGTGGTCGCGGTCTGACCCAATTGGCGAATCTGAAAATCACCCACCAGCAGGTAATGCGCACGCCGTATGGCGAGCCTTCGGGCGCATTCATCTTCGGCATGCTGGATCAGCACGAGGTGATATTTCTGGCGCGGCACGGCTACGGTCATACCATTCCGCCGCACCAGGTGAACTATCGCGCCAATCTTTGGGTGCTGCGCGAGCAGGGTGTGAAAGACGTCATATCGGTAGCCACCGTTGGCGGCATCCGCGCCGATCTAACACCGGGTATATTCGTCGTGCCGGACCAGGTCATCGATTACACGCATGGCCGCGACGCAACCTACTTCGAGGGGCGCGACAAGCCATTTAGTAACGTGGATTTTACGCTGCCGTATTGCGCCGAATTGCGCGCTCGCCTCTTGAAGGGGGCGCAGGCCGCCGGTCAGCCGTGCGTTGATGGCGGCGTGTACGCGGCAACGCAGGGGCCGCGACTCGACAGTATTGCCGAAATCAACCGCTATGAACGCGATGGCGCCGATATGGTCGGCATGACCGGTATGCCGGAAACCGCGCTCGCCAAGGAGCTGGAACTCAACTACGCAACCATCGCGGTCGTCGCGAACTATGCCGCCGGTCGGGGCGACAGCGTGCAGGGTATCAATG
The DNA here is from genome assembly GCA_049799335.1 of Gallionella sp. Classification (GTDB taxonomy): domain Bacteria; phylum Pseudomonadota; class Gammaproteobacteria; order Burkholderiales; family Gallionellaceae; genus Gallionella. Next base: position 10,537 of record JBARHR010000054.1, read on the forward strand.
TCGAAAACGTCAATGCGAACGCGCGATCAGTGATGCCGACAGTGCGCAGCATACTTGAACAGGTAGTTAATAATGCCGGTTAGAAAAATATTGCGCATGGGCGATGCGCGCCTGCTGCAGCGCGCCGAACCGATAAGCAATTTTGATACGCGCGAGTTGCACGCTTTGTTGGCAGACATGCGCGATACGATGAATGCATACAACGGTGCGGGACTTGCCGCGCCGCAGATCGGAGTGTGCCTGCGCATGGTGATCTTCGGCGTGCAGCGTAACTCCAGATATCCGGATGCAGAATCGGTTCCGGAGACAGTGCTTATCAACCCGGTGATAACCGTGCAAGGGGAGAGAATCGAGGAGGACTGGGAAGGTTGCCTCAGCGTCCCGGGGCTGCGTGGCAAAGTGGCACGACACGCGCATATTCGCTATCAGGGACAGGACGAATACGGCGCGCAGATCGATCGCAATGTCAGCGGATTTCACGCGCGTGTGGTTCAGCACGAGTGCGATCATCTGGACGGCATCCTTTATCCGATGCGCATACAGGATATGAAATTTTTTGGTTACAACGAGGAACTATTCCCGGACCGGGAAATGCGGGATGAACCAGATTGAATCCTGCTTGTTTGACTTTCCCCGTCATTCCCGCGGGGGAGGGAGTGACGAGTTTTGGTGTGGTCGGGTTAGTTAGGATTGTGTCCTGTTATCTGCAAGGCGTTGCAAAGGCTGCTCGCTTGCAGGCACGAATCGCGCCGAATATCAGGACGATTTGCTCTGATCGGAGCTGAGTCCGTTCTTGTGCGCAAAATCCCAAAGTTCCAGACGGTTGGCAAGCTCGAGTTTTGCGTAGATCGAACTCAAGTGATTGCGCAGCGTGCTTTCGCTGACGTGCAATTCTTTTGCTACATCCGATCCGGTTGCGCCGGCCCGACAAGTGACCGCTTTTACGATGTTTCGCTCCCGCGGAGTGAGTGACTCGATCTTCTTTCGTTCGGGATTGCTTTCTTCCGCGGATTTTTTGCGGGACAGTTCCATGATAATGCGCCCGATCCGCTCCTGATCCATCCACAACTGGCCCTGTTGAACTCTTTCAATAGCGGTAAGTATGGTGTCGGCCGAATTTTCCTTCATCAGTATGCCTTTGGCACCGGCGATAACCGCTCTGTCGTGCAAGGACACGTCGCGGGATCCGGTCAGAACCAGTATCTTTGCTTTTGAACGCTCTACTATTTGCGGAATCACATCGATACCCTGCTCGGTGCCGAGATCGAGGTCCAGCAGTATGACATCCGGCGCGAGGGCGTCGATTTGAGTGGATGCTTCAGCGTAACTGGTGAATTTACCGACAACCTGCATTCGTGGCTGTTGGCTCTCGATTAATTTTTCCAGACCCCATAACACGCTGCGGTGGTCATCAATGAGCATTATGCGAACCGTTGCTGCTGATTGATCGTTCATAGTTAAGCTTGATCCTTGACGAGCGGAATGGCGATACGGACGACAGTATAACCCGTGGCATCGATTTCAACTACCACCTCGCCATTGAGTGACGCAGCGCGTTCGCTGATAGTCTTGGGCTTGAAAAGCACCGGCATGGCTGTTGTATTTCTTACTAAAACAGTCTCTCCCACTGCGGGTTCATTTCCGACTTTGATATGCAAATGCGTGTCTGTGGTCTTAAGTTCGACGAATGCTCTTTTTGCCGTGGTATGTCTGAGGATGTTGCTCATGCCTTCCTTGATTATCTGGAATGCCGATTCCGCAAGGCGTCCACCCAGGTTGGGATCGACTGATCCCCGCAGGTCGACCTGTATGCCGTAAAAGCGTTTCAGTCGCTCCATCTGGTTCTTGATGGAAGTAATCAGCACGTCACCCCGCATCAACGATTTTTCCCGCAGTGTGTCCTTGTAACTGCGCAGGTCCTGTATTGTCATATTGGCCATATTGACAATTTCGCTGATCTTGGTTGTCAACGTCTTGTTCTCGCTGTATTCGCGAGATAGCGCATCGAGTGCAAGTGTCAGACCGATATACGGTTGTATTGTTGTGTCATGTACATCGAGTGAAATCCTGTGCCGTTCCTGGCCGCTCGCCTCGGTGATCAGTCGTTCAACCAATTGCATGTTTTCAACCACCGCAGACATGGCGTCAGCCACCTGCTTGGTGAACGAAATATCGGAACGATTGAATTTCCGGTTGGCTGCGAGCAGAAACAATCTCCCGGAAATGACCCCCCGCTGCTTGTAGGGCACCGAAACAAAAGATTCATCGTCAAACAGGCTGGATAACGTGGCACTCTGCTTTTGAAACCGGTCTGTGTTTTGCAGAGATTCGGTGTCGTAAGCGATGTATTTTTCGAAATAACGCGGACTGTCTGAATCTGAATGTTCATATGAAACCGCCAACGCATTGGGCAGGGCCAGCAGTTCCTTCGCGGTCAATTCGGTAATTTCCCTGGGCGCTTCTGAGATCTCGGATTTTTTCCTGTCAAATACGTGCATGACATATTTGGGTGACTGGTCTTCGCGACACATGACGATGATGCAGCGGCTAGCCTGATAGAAATTGACCAGGCGACCCAGATCGGTCATCAGCGCATGATTGGCGCCGAACCGCGGATTCCAGTTCGAGCTGATTTCCTGTAGCAGATTGAGCCGTTCGCGAAGCACGATACGACCGCCGCCCCAATGTGCAATCGTATAACCGAACACATACAGATATATCGGATTGAGAATGGCTTCGCCAAGATCAAATTCATTGACGAATGTCGTCGATACCATTCCAGCGACGGTGAATAGCGCCGCCGAGGCGATCGTCACCTTGATGCCTTCTTTGTATCCCCAGCAAAAAGATGAAACCAGTATCGGGAAAAAGAAAAAGAAAAAGAAGATGCTGTCCACACCTCCGGTGAGCGCGATCAACACGGCAATAAACAGCGTGTCTATCCAGTGAATGATGCGCATCGTGGTTAGCGAGCGGAACATCTTCATGTCGTAGATAAACAAAAAGCTCAGGCTGTACAGGCAATAGGAGATGAGCAAAATGTGGGCGGCTTTGCTGGCCCATCCCGTCGCGATCGGATCGATAAAAAACACCAGCAGGCAGGTGCCGGCCAGGATGAATCTCACCCAGATCTGCATCAGCATATCAAGGGACTCTTCTCCGATCTGGCGGACAAAGTGGATTTGCTTGAACATCGCGTACTGTTATTGGCGTATGAATATGTGAATTGGAAGTTGTAACCGGTCTATCCCTGCGGAAATTTCAGGAACAACCGCGCGCCGGCGTTCACGCCTTCGATTTGTGAAACTTGTTTGGCTCTAAGCCAATCACCTGCCGACGCTACGAGTATATCGCAAACCCGCCGTAGTGCTTTGTACTGGGTGTACTAGGAGAAAGTTACTACAAAAACAGTATGGCCGTACTTTGACACGGGTAATGACGGAATCTACTATTTCACACCATGAATTTGGTCAAATTTTCCTAAAGGAACAGCCAGCGTGATAATAAATAAAGAAGTAGTTGAGCGCCGCAGTGAGGAACGTGTAGCAGTTTCGTTGCCGCTGAATTCCGAAAAGATTGACCAGGTTACGCGGGATATCAGCGCGTCCGGAGTGTATTTCGAGGCGGCGGAGCACTACAGTATCGGCGATCAGATGGATTTTGTCGTCGAGTTCGTCAATCGCGGCGGCAATTTGTTTCTGAAGTGTCGCGGAGAAGTCGTTCGTGTGGAAAATCACAAGAAAAAAGTAGGCGTAGCCGTCAAGATTCTGCATTCCGTGATGGCGTCGAGTAAATAATACTCGGCGTTCCATTTCAGTACCGAAGTCCGCGAGCAGTTTGGTATTGTGGGTCGCTTCCTTACGCCCAAATCGTTCTCTAGCCATAGATTCCATAGTTGATTAAGTGCAGGTGCAACGCATTTCTTGCCGGAGTGCCTGCGGCCTATCGCC
>JBARHR010000055.1:0-2708 GCA_049799335.1 Gallionella sp.
CAGCCATACCGTGCTATTTGCCGATGGAACACGTAAGACCGTCGGCGTGATCATGCCGGGCAGCGAACTTAGCTTCAACGTCGGCGTTCAGGAGCGAATGGAGACGGTTGCAGGCGGCTGTCGTTACCGGCTCGCTGGCGATGAATGGAAATCAATAGGTGCAGGGCAAAGCTTCAGCATTCCCGCAAATTCAAAATTTGACATTGAGGTTAGCGGCGAGCCCTATCACTACGTCTGCCACTTCGGTTAAGAAGCACCGTTTATTCAGGAGAAAGCCATGCCAACTTTCGATATCGTCTCAGAAGTCGAAAAGACGGAAGTCAAGAATGCCGTCGAACAAACCAACAAGGAAGTTAGCACACGCTTTGACTTCAAGGGATCGGACGCGCGCGTCGAACATTCCGAACTGAAACTTACAGTCTGGGCCGACAATGAATTCCAGTTGGACCAGATCCAGGACATCCTCAACGGAAAACTCACCAAACGCGGCGTGGATATCAAGTGCCTCGAGATCAACGACAAGATTGAGAAGGTTAGCGGTAACAAGGTGAAACGGAGCTGTGAGGTCAAGATCGGCGTTGAAATCGAGCTGGCCAAGAAGATCGTCAAGCATATCAAGGACAGCAAGCTTAAGGTCCAGGCCAGCATTCAAGGGGATACCGTGCGCGTATCCGGCAAAAATCGCGACGATTTGCAGGATGCTATCGCTTTCGTCAAGAAGACCATCACCGAATTCCCATTGCAGTACCAGAATTTTCGCGACTGAGTTCTGGCGAATAAACGTTCAGGAAATATGCTGTGACAACGAATGCACTGCCGGATTCGCAAACCAAACATGCGATAGATGCCCGCGTAGAATTCTCGTTCAAGGGAGAGGACTACACGCTGACTTCCTGTGTAAACTTTGACCGCCTGCACTACCAGGAAAAAACATTTCCGTCGATTTATGCGCTTCTGGCCAAAGAGCACGACATCGATACCTACTCCTATCTATTCGAAGTCATGCAGGAATCGGAGGTCGAATTCAGCAATCCGCAGGGTATCGCCACGCGGTACTTCAAGGACGGAATCTTTGACTTTGCCGGGTTTTCAAATGACTGGAATCAGCAGAAGGTGATCGAGCAGTTGCAGCCCATCGCATTGCGCGAATTGGATATTGCAGATCTCAACGGGCATCCGGCGCTCAGAAATGCGCTGGTTCAGGCTTACAAGCTGGGGAGACAATCATGAAGTCTGTGCTGGTTCTTTTCGCCGCAGGCAGTGAGGAACTGGAGGCCGTCACCATCGTCAACATACTGCGCCGCGCGGGAATTACCGTCACCTTGGCGGGCCTCACAGACGGGTCATTGCGCGGCAGTCGCGGAACGGTGCTGGTGCCTGACACGTCGCTTGATGCCGCATACAATGCGACCTATGACATGATCGTGCTGCCGGGGGGGCAGCCCGGCACCAACCACCTGAAGGCAGACTCGCGCGTATTGACACTGGTGCAGCAAATGTCGAAACAAGGCAAATATGTCGCGGCGATTTGCGCCGCACCATCGGTACTTGCCGAGGCGGGTTTGCTTGACGCCAAACGCGCCACCTGTTTTCCCGGTGCGCTGAACCCCTACCCACAGGTCTTGAAACAAACTACTGCGGTGGTCGAGGACGGCATGCTGATCACGTCCCGCGGTCCCGGGACCGCGATGGATTTCACCTTGACGTTAGTCGAACGACTTGTTGGAATTGCAAAACGCAACGAAGTCGAAGCGGGTTTGCAGCGTTAACAGTTCGTGCTACTGAAGAAGCTGCCAACCGCGACCATTGCGTTATTGCTGCAAGCAATCGCGTATGCGTTGACTTTGTCCTCCATCACGCTTTCCAATCTGGTGACCACCCCGCTGGCTTTCGCGTTGCTATGCGGCTTGATAGCGATGACCCTGAGTTACTTTGCGAGGTTGGCGAAATGGTGGTTGCTCATTCAGTTTCTGTTCATCCCTGCCATGGTACTGGTGCTCGCGCTGAATATTCCGTCAGGGTATTTTCTCGCGGCTTTCCTGATAACGTTGGTCGTTTACTGGAATACCTTTCGCGGTCAGGTGCCACTGTATCTTTCCAGCAATAAGGTTAGGGAAGCGCTGGTGACATTGCTGCCATCAGGCAATATTCGCTTTGTTGATCTCGGCTCCGGCCTCGGCGGTGTGTTGACCTACCTTGCCAGCATGCGTCCAGACGGCAACTTTACCGGCGTGGAATCGGCACCGTTGCCGTGGCTGTGGAGCTGGCTGCGCATTCGCGTGAGCGGCTATCGGCAGTGCCGGGTCTGCCTGGGAAGTTTATGGGACTGCGATCTGTCTCAATACGATATCGTATTCGCTTATCTTTCGCCTGCCCCGATGGAACGACTCTGGCAAAAGGCTCGAACCGAAATGCAACCAGGGAGCGTGTTCATCAGCAGCACCTTTTCGGTTCCCGAGCAAGCACCTCATCAAACCCTTGCGACCGATGACCTGCACAACTCCACGCTGCTAATCTGGCGCATGTAGTCCGGCAGCATAACTGACCTCGCATTAACGAGTCGTCAGCTGTGTAAGCTCATGCAGCCTTTGAACGTGCCGTGACGAGTTGCTCCACCGCATCAACGTCAAACCCCTGCATATCGACTTTTAAACAGGCTATATTTTCCGACGCGACAACCATTACTTCGCATACGCCCTGCAATTGCC
>JBARHR010000056.1:0-4207 GCA_049799335.1 Gallionella sp.
AAAGACGCGATCAATCCACCAACCAGAAATAGCAGCGCCAACAAGCTGCCGTAACCGTAAAAAGAATCGCTCTGCATTGGCAGCAAACCGAACAGTGCATAGGACTGATGGGTAAAAAGGGCGAGAAACAGGCCCTGACCCGCACCAATCAATGTCGTGAGAATAATTACAGAAAATGCGGGTTTCATATCAGAAAATTACCATGCAGAAGCATCTTCCATGGACGAATCTCCTTTGGCCGGTTTGGGCAACTGGGCGTCCACTTTGAGCGGATTATCGGCGCGCTCCAACTCATCCTCGTGAATCTTGACTTTGGTCTTGCGACGCGGCAGATAGTGATTTGCTGGATGGGTGCCCCACTCCGGCATCAGGGCATAGCCACCGTCTTCTCTTATTGCGAGCGATACAGCCGAATCGGGATCATGAATATCGCCAAACAGGCGCGCGCTCGTCGGGCAGGCTTTTACGCAGGCAGGCTTGCGGTCTCTTTCTGCCAAAGTCATATCGTAAATTCGATCCACACACAAAGTGCATTTCTTCATTACCTGCTGTTTCTCATCTATCTCGCGGGCGCCATACGGACATGCCCAAGTGCAATATTTGCAACCGATGCACTTGTCGTAGTCGACCAGCACGATACCGTCCTGCTTGCGCTTGTATGAGGCACCCGTCGGGCACACCGGTACGCAAGGCGGATCCTCACAATGCAGGCAGGATTTGGGGAAGTGCACCGTTTCCGTGTTGGGATATTGTCCTACCTCGAAAGTCTGAACGCGATTAAAAAACGTGCCAGTCGGTTCCGCGCCGTATGGATTCTCATCGCACAACGGACCTGCTGAACCCGAGGTATTCCATTCCTTGCAACTGGTCACACAGGCGTGACAGCCAACGCACACGTTCAAATCGATGACCAGGGCAAGTTGTGTCATTTGCCACCGCCCTTCTTCTTGCCGCCGAAATAAGCGAGCCAGCCCGGTGCATCTTTCATGCCCGGATATATTTTCATCGGCTTGAATTGCGGAGATGTCTTTTCCGGCTCGTTCTCTTCCGCCTTATAGATGCGCACGCGCACGTCGTACCAGGCTGCCTGCCCGGTGACCGGGTCGGAGTTTGAATAGCGCACGCCCTCTTGCGTCGGAGGCAATTCCTCGGAAATGACGTGATTGAGCAAAAAACCCTTTTGCGATTCGTTGGCATCGGGCGACAAATTCCATGCACCTGCGGCCTTGCCTATTGCATTCCAGGTCCATACGGTTCCCGGTTCGACCGACTCGCTGTAACGAGCCATACAACGCACCTTACCCCACTGCGACTCGACCCAGATCCAGTCGCCGTCGGCGATTCCCGCGCTTTGCGCGGTGCGTGCATTCACATAGAGATAGTTGTGCGCGTGTATCTGACGCAACCATGCATTTTGAGAATCCCATGAGTGATACATCGCCATCGGACGCTGTGTCACTGCCGACAGTGGATATTTCAGTTTGTCGCTGCTCTGTGTTTCCAGCGGCTCGTAGTAAAACGGTAACGGGTCGAAGTATGTCTCCACGCGTTTGGCCAAATGCGCAGGCGGTTGGCGCGTAATGCTCTTGCCCTGTGCGGCAAGACGGAATTTCTGCAGCACCTCGGAATACAGATGGATCAGGATGGGCTCCGCATAGCGCGTCACACCGTTGCGCTGGGACCATTCGAGATACCCCTTGTTCCAGTTGCGCATGAACTGGTAAGAACGCGGCAATTTGTAGTGATGCACACAATCGTTCTTGGCGTACATTTCCCACTGATTCGGGTTCGGCTCCCCCTTAATGGTTTTTTCGCCGCCTTTGCCGCGCCAACCCGACAGGAAACCAATACCAGAACCTGGTGCGGTTTCCCAATTGACGATGAAATCCGGATAGTCGCGATACTTGCGCGCGCCCGTCTGCGTAACGAAGGTCGGCAGTTTCAAACGTGTTCCCAGTTCGATCAGCACTTCCTGAAACGGTTTGCACTCACCCGTCGGCGGCATCACCGGGATGCGCACCGCATCAACCGGGCCGTCGAATTCCGAAATCGGCCGATCCAGCATCGACATCACGTCGTGTCGTTCAAGGTAGGTCGTATCAGGCAAAATCAGATCGGCAAACGCAGTGGTCTCAGAATGGAATGCGTCGCACACCACGATGTTTGGAATCTTGTATTCGCCGTTTTCTTCCTTGTCAGTGAGCATCTTGCGAACTTCGCTGGTGTTCATGCTCGAGTTCCACCCCATGTTCGCCATGAATAGTAACAGCGTGTCGATCTTGTAAGGATCGCCGCGCCATGCGTTAGTGATCACGTTATGCATCAGGCCGTGCGCGGACAGCGGGTACTCCCATGAGAAGGCCTTGTCGATGCGTACTGGACTGCCGTCGGCATTGACAAACAGGTCGTCCGGGTCGGACGGCCAACCCAGCGGCATGCCGTCCAGAGGCGTATTGGGCTGCACCGCACGCGGATCGTTAGGGGTGCGCGCGCAGGGTGGAATCGGGCGTGGGAAAGGGGTCTTGTGGCGGAAACCGCCAGGGCGGTCGATTGTACCGAGTAGCGTCATCAATATGGACAGCGCGCGTATCGTATGGAAACCATTCGAGTGCGCCGCAAGGCCACGCATCGCGTGAAACGATACAGGGTTGCCAACCACAGTGTCGTGCTCCTTGCCCCATGAGTCTGTCCACGCGATCGGCAGCTCGATCTTCTGGTCGCGGGCCGTGATGCCCATTTCGTGAGCCAGTCGTTTGATCGTCTCTGCAGAGATACCGGTGATCTGCTCTGCCCACTCCGGCGTGTAATCCTTGACGCGCTCCTGGAGCAACTGGAACGCAGGCTTGACTGGCACCCCATCCGGCAGTTTGAATTCTCCGCGCAAAAACGGATCGGCTCCCTCTGTGTGTGTCACCACCGGCTTGTTGGTATTGCGATCCCACCAAAGCTTGTTCTGCGGATCGTAGCAGCCCTCTTCTTCTGGAACCTCGGTGCGCACGAACATGCCGTACTCGTCGTGCTCGGCATCGAGGTTGATCAACTGGCCGGAGTTGGTATAGCGCACCAGGAAATCGCGGTCATACAGGCCGAGAGCAATGATTTCGTGGATGATCGCTAGCAGCAGCGCGCCATCGGTGCCAGGACGAATCGGCACCCACTCATCAGCGATCGCCGAATAGCCGGTTCGCACCGGGTTGATCGAGATGAAACGGCCACCTTCACGCTTGAATTTGGACAACGCAACTTTTAACGGATTGGAGTGATGATCTTCCGCAGTTCCTATCATAATGAACAGCTTGGAGCGCTCCAGATCGGGACCACCGAATTCCCAGAACGAACCACCGATGGTGTAGATCATTCCGGCCGCCATGTTCACCGAGCAGAAACCACCGTGTGCCGCGTAATTAGGCGTACCGAACTGACGAGCGAACAATCCGGTCAACGCCTGCATCTGGTCACGACCGGTAAACAGCGCGAATTTCTTGGGATCGGTACTACGAATCTTTGCCAAACGCTCGGCAAGAATCCCAAAGGTTTCATCCCAACTGATTTCTTCAAATTCACCCTCGCCGCGTTCCGTCCCTGGTTTGCGGCGCAGCGGCTTGGTCAGTCGGGCAGGCGAATATTGCTTCATGATCCCGGAACTGCCTTTGGCACAGATCACACCACCATTGAGTGGATGATCCGGATTGCCATCAATATAGCGAACTTCGCCATCCCGCAAGTGAACACGTATGCCGCAACGACATGCACACATGTAGCAAGTCGTATTGCGCACTTCAACCTTGGCATCGGCCGCAGGCGATGCAAGCGCATCGTGCAGCGGACTTATCGTGCTCTGAGAATCGCCAAAAGTATGAGTTTTCATCAATAATTTTTTGTATTTTCTGCGCTTTCCAGTTGATCTGAGAGCGGCCGGAATTGGGCGCGTAGTATGAGCAACGGACAACCCGGCCATCCATAGCCGTGATGAGCTATGGACTTATACCCCTTAAGGGTTATCGTGAGTTTTCCGCGAAAGTCTTAGCATTACACCATGATCAGAAGGGCAATTACAAAAATTCCAACTAGCAAAGATTGCCCGTGCTGTTTAGGTTTGTTCCAGCATTGTTTGTCAGCTTCGCCAAATCAATAGGAAGTGAACAGTAACGAGCGGTTGAGTCCAGATTCTTTATGAGCTGCGACAGCAACCGGTAAACAGTAATCC
>JBARHR010000057.1:0-13046 GCA_049799335.1 Gallionella sp.
GAATTCACACCGCTGCCTTCTACAACGGAATCCCCATAGCTATTGATATAGTAGGTGTCGTTGCCATCGCTTCCGGTCAGGACGTTGCTTCCAGAATTGCCGGTCAGGACGTTGTTATCCGCATTCCCAGTCCCGTTAATCGCTGCGAAACCGGTAAGTGTCAAATTCTCAACGTTAGAATCCAATACGTAGGAAACCGAACTTTGTACAGTATCAATACCACCACCGACGGATTCCACCACTCGGTCAGTAGCGTCAACCACAGTGTAGGTATTATTCAACGCGTTTCCGGTAGCGGTCAGGCCAGAGTTTAAAAAAATCAGATTCTCCACTCCGTCAGATACTGTGTAGTTGATATATGTCAGTATGGTATCTGCATTGTTGTTGTGCATAGTTCGAATGCCGTTTTCAATAACGATATCACCAGCATTATCAACTACGTATCGATCATTGCCATCACCACCGATCATAGTATCGGCACCAGCAAAGCCATTCAGTACGTTGTCCTGAGCGTTTCCTGTAAGAACGTTATTAAGATCATTGCCACATGCAATCCGTGCAGTGCCACCATCGGCCAAGCTAAGATTTTCTACGTTAGGCGAAAACCAATCGAGTCCAAGGCTGACCGTACTGATGATCGTATCAGTTCCACTGTTAATGCCATTACCTTCCACTACAGTATCGCCATAGCTAGTAATAATGTAGGTGTCGTTCCCATCTCCGCCTGACAAGACGTTATTTCCACTATTGCCAATCAATGAATTGTCACCTGAATTTCCGGTAGCGTTAATATTTCCAGAACCAACTAGCCTAATGTGTTCCAAATTCAAGTTATTGGCTATGGAATAGTCGATATATGAGTTTACGGTATCGCTACCGCCACCTGCAGCTTCAATTATTACGTCACCTACGTTGTCAACGACATAAGTGTCGTCACCGGCATAACCAGTCATGGTATCAGCACCGGCACCGCCGTCTATGTAATCATTTAAAGCGGTCCCTAATAGCGTATCTCCGCCACTACCACCAACTGGCACAATATTGTTAATCATGGTTTTACCCTTCCTAAATTTTTAATTTACGTAGTCAAAAAGTTTCCGGTCTGTCTTTCAGCGCTTAAGATATAGTATAAAATCTGCTGCACAATTCTTAACCATACAATCAATCATTCATTCATTCAGCTGCTTATGCCACATGACTACAGCCGTAAAACATTTACCACCTTACTAACGCGCTTGTGTACGCATCATAATATAAACTAACCACATCGCAAAGCTATTAGTTACCAGACGGTAACATCTAGTGTCTCATATACAATTCGCAATCAAGTCTGGCGATCTCTTTTTAAAACTAATTGCAGCTTATCAGACGACAATTAGCTCAAAATTAGCGCATCCCCGGCGATTATCGCGTTAATCCAATCCTAAGTAACGCATTAGTTTGTATAATCAATACAATATAAAACGGACAATGTTCGACAGGCTAGCCAAGTTCCCAAGGAACAAATGACGATAATCACCGCCCGAGAGCCCTCAGAAGCCTCCTACCGTATGCTGATTTCTCAAGGTTGTTCTCCGACGCTATCGAAAATCTACTCATCTCGCGGCATTTCCGACGTTAGGGAGCTAAACTCCACATTTTCGGAGATGCTGACGTTTACAGGCCTGCTGAACATTGAATCAGTCGCTAAATTTCTCTGTACTGCGATTAAATGTCAAAAAACCATACTTATCATAGCTGACTTTGACGCGGATGGTGCCACGGCATGCGCTGTTGCGATTCGTGGTTTGCGCCAATTTGGTGCCAAAGTAGACTATATTGTCCCAAATAGGTTTGAATATGGGTACGGTTTGTCGCCAGAAATCGTCAGTCTTGCCGCGCAATCCGACCCTGATATTTTAATTACAGTAGACAACGGAATTGCAAGTGTCGAAGGCGTCGCGCTGGCCAACAGGTTGGGAATGCAGGTCGTGATTACTGATCATCATTTACCCGGTGAAGTGCTCCCGGATGCCACTTTCATCGTAAATCCAAACCAATGCGGGTGTAAATTTTCGAGTAAGAATCTTGCCGGTGTCGGCGTAATATTTTACGTATTGTTAGCATTGCGCGCAGAAATGCGCGCCCAAGGCCACTATATCAACCAACCCGAAACGAATCTTGCGAATTTGCTGGACCTTGTCGCACTGGGAACGATTGCCGACGTAGTCAAACTTGATCAAAACAACCGCATATTGGTCAAGCAAGGCTTGGCACGCATCAAGTCTGGTCGAACGTGCGCCGGAATTCGAGCGCTCATTACTGTCGCAAAAAAGGAAATCTCAACTCTATCTACGCAGGATTTGGGGTTTTCATTAGGGCCACGGTTGAACGCGGCAGGTCGGCTCCGCGACATGCGACTGGGAATTGAATGCCTTTTAACCGACGATATACGCAAAGCACATGAGATTGCGCAAGAATTGGACAAACTTAACAGGGAACGACGAACCATTGAGAGTGATATGCGTGAAAGCGCACTTAGATTGCTGGGAGATCTCGAAGCAACCGACATGTATGACCTTGCCACATTGAGCAAGCGCAACATTGGGAGCAATATCACGCTATACAGCGTCACGATGTTCAACTCATCATGGCATCAGGGTGTAATTGGAATTCTAGCATCACGAATCAAGGACAAATTTCATCGCCCGACCATTATGTTTGCGGACTCTGGCAACGGAGAACTCAAGGGATCTGGCCGGTCAATTGCCGGTTTTCACCTGCGCGATGCGCTTGATCTGGTCAGTAAACGCCATCCAAAACTGATAAGAACATTTGGCGGCCACGCGGCCGCGGCCGGACTGACCATATGCCGCAATTCATTGAATGAGTTTGTAGCGGCTTTTGAGCAAGTTGCGAGTGAACAACTAAGTGAAGTTGACTTATCGATGCGAGTCGAAACTGATGGTGAAGTCGATTGCGCCGATCTCACTATGGAATTCGCCGACCAGTTGAATGAGGAAGTTTGGGGACAGGGGTTTCCACCCCCGCTATTTCATGCCACATTTGATGTTGTTAGTCAGCGTGTGGTTGGCGAAAAGCACCTCAAATTAAGACTCGGAATGCACGGCGCGGTACATGACGCGATTTTGTTCGGCTACGACCAACTGTTGCCCACTCAAGTAAATGCTGCATATAGCCTGAGCATCAATGAGTACAATGGAAATCGCAATCTGCAACTTATAGTCAGGCACTGGGAACAACTTCGGGGTTAATGCGATGGACATGGGTTTCCTGCAAACGAACGGTATAGAAGCTTTGCCGCAGTTTCTAACAAGTCTAAGCATTGGGCTGTTGATTGGACTGGAACGGGAACGGAATCCGTCCGCCAGAGCAGGATTGAGAACATTTGCGCTGGTCGCGGTATTTGGCACGCTTTCCGCATTACTTTCTGAAAACTTTGGCACACCTTGGTTTGTCATCGCTGGGATGCTCGCGGTCGCAGGCATGATCATAGCCGCCTATCTAAACCATCCACAAGTCGACGGTGACCCCGGCACTACTACAATAATTGCGCTGCTACTATGCTATGGATTGGGGGCAATTATCTGGCTTGGACTGACCAAACTTGCGATTATGCTTGCAATCGGCGTAACGATCCTGCTCTATTTCAAGCCTGAACTTCAGGGAATTACGCAGCGATTGTCGCGTAGTGATCTGGTTGCAGTGCTGCAGTTTTCGGTACTTACGTTCGTCGTGCTTCCGATATTGCCTGACCAAAGTTACGGACCGTACAACGCATTCAATCCCCATCAGGCATGGCTAATGGTAGTCCTGATATCAGGAATCAGCCTGGCGGGCTATGCCGCAATGCATACTGTTGGAACCCGCTACGGAGCGCCACTGCTCGGTTTTCTCGGCGGAATTGCTTCCAGTACCGCAACCACATTGATTTATGCAAAGAACAGCAAAAGTAATGTAGAAATGTTGCACTTGGCTGCGTCAGTTATCGTGATCGCAGGCATGGTTGTTTTGCTGCGCCTTACCGCGATTACTGCCGCCGTTGCTTACGGCGCACTCGCAGGATTGCTTCCAATTCTTGCCGGTGGATTTGCGTCGGGTTTTCTTGTTGTATTGTACAACTGGCGCAAAATGAAGAATCCTGCCAAGTTGTTCATACCAGAGACCTCCAATCCAGCAGAATTGCATACAGCAATAGGCTTCGGACTGATATATGTAATCGTATTGCTATGTTCGTCCTGGATGAAGGATATTGCAGGCAGTCAGGGTTTGTACGCGGTTGCATTCGTCTCAGGATTGACCGACGTGGATGCCATTACAATTTCCAGCCTTCACCTTAACAATCTGGGCCAGCTAAGTGAACAGCAAACAATAACGACGATTGCTATCGCAATTCTGGCCAACCTCGCATTCAAATTCGGAATGGTCGCGTTCGTCGGCGGCTGGAAACTCGCCAAACTGGTCTCCGCTGGCTTTGGCGCTATCGCAGTAGGGGTGCTGGTCGGCCTGATTGCGCTATAATTGCCGCTTTTGCGCGACTCCAATCGATAATGATGATGGAAGCTGAACAACTCAACGCTCTGACAAATCAACTGCGTGGCTTGGCGAATCGCAGTGCAGAACTACGGAGGTATCTTTGACTACGATAGCAAGAAAGAACGTCTGGCAGAAGTAGCAGAACTATCTGAAGATCCTGCAATTTGGCAGGATAGCAAACGCGCACAGGACCTCGGGCGTGAACGCAAGAATCTTGAAGGAATCGTACTTGGGCTGAGCAAAATTCACCAGGACATCAAGGATGCAAGTGAGCTGTTCGAGATGGCACTCGCTGAAAATGATATTGAAAGCCTGACTAGTACTGCCGCCGAAATAGAAGATGTCGAGAAGCGTGTCGCGGCAATGGAATTCCGCCGCATGTTTTGCCACCCCATGGATCCAAACAATTGTTTTGTCGATATACAGGCCGGCTCGGGAGGCACCGAAGCACAGGATTGGGCGGCTATGTTACTGCGTATGTATTTGCGCTACTGCGAACGCAAGGATTTTCAGGTTGAAATACTCGAGCAATCCGACGGCGAAGTCGCGGGAGTCAAAGGAGCTTCACTCAAGGTAACTGGCGATTACGCGTATGGCCACCTGCGCACCGAAACCGGCGTACATCGATTGGTTCGCAAATCTCCTTTTGACTCCGGGAATCGTCGCCACACATCGTTCTCCAGCGTGTTCGTGTATCCGGAAGTGGACGACTCCATTGAAGTCGAAATCAATCCCGCAGATTTGCGGGTCGATACTTACCGCGCTTCAGGTGCTGGCGGGCAACACATCAACAAGACCGATTCTGCCGTGCGCATCACCCACCTCCCGACCAACATTGTGGTGCAGTGTCAAAGTGACCGCTCGCAGCACCGCAACCGCGCCGAGGCAATGGCAATGTTGAAATCCAGGCTCTATGAAGAAGCACTTCGCAAGCGTAACGAGGAAAAACAGGTAATGGAAGATGGGAAGACCGACATCGGTTGGGGGCATCAGATCCGCAGCTATGTACTGGATCAGTCACGTATCAAGGACCTGCGAACCAATTATGAAGTGGGAAACACGCAAGCGGTGTTGGATGGCGATCTGGACGATTTCATTTCTGCGAGCCTCAAGCAAGCGGTATAGCTTTCGCTAGCCATGATTTGATCGTCTTGCGTAATGTAGTCAAAGTCTGATGTCCATTTAGAGACCCGTTAGCACTTTGAGATGAGCGTAGACACTTCGCGCTAAAGCATGCAATTCATATCCCCCTTCAAGCGCGGACACAATACGGCCGTGTGCATATTTATCGGCGACTCGCTTTAGCTCGCCCGTTACCCAGGCATAGTCGGTTTCGGTCAAATTCAGCATCGCCATATCATCGTCGCGATGTGCGTCAAATCCGGCGGATATCAACAGAAATTCTGGTTCAAACCTATACAGTGAAGGTAACCAATAGCGCGTAACCGCCGCTTGAAATTGCTCTCCTCCGGCACCGGCAGCTAACGGCACATTAATGATATGGTCACTGGTGTTGCCAGTGCCACTGTGTGGATAGAACGGGTGTTGAAAAGTCGAGCAAAGCATCACGCGCGGATCGTAGCGAAATATTTGCTCGGTCCCATTGCCATGGTGTACATCAAAATCCAGAATGGCAACGCGCCGGAGACAATGTTGGGCCAGTGCATGCGCAGCGCCAACCGCAACATTGTTAAAGATACAGAAGCCCATGGCACGTGCCCGTTCGGCATGATGCCCTGGTGGACGAATATTGCAAAAGGCATTCTCGACCTGCCTCGCCATCACCATATCCACACCCGACACGACCGCACCTGCAGCGTGTAATGCGGCTTGGTACGAGTATTGGTTCATGGCGGTATCCTCATCCAGATTCACAATACCTTCGTCAGGCACGCTTGAAGCAACGCGGTCGACATAGTCTGCATCGTGCACGCGAATCAACTGTTCCCGCGTAACGGCTGGCGCGTCGTGATGCTGCAAATAGTGCATCAGCCCTGACGCAATCAACCTATCTTCAATCGCTTGCACCCTGGAAGGGCACTCCGGATGAAATTCACCCATGTCATGTTTGAGACTAAGCGCATGACTAATGTATGCAGTTTGCATTTTGGTCCTCTAATCTGCCCGCCGAAGTTACAGTGATATGATACTCAACATTCCTGACAGAGGATCGCTAAATCATGGGTAAGCATTACCTCAATACATTGTTCTCGCCTAAATCTGTAGCGGTATTCGGCGCAAGCGACCGGCCGGACTCGGTAGGGCAAATTGTTTTCCAGAACATGCTGGGTAGCGGCTTCAAGGGATCTTTGTACCCGGTCAATGCAAACCACACAGAGGTGCAAGGTCGTCGCGCGTATGCCACGATCGCCGAAATAAGCGACACGGTGGAGCTGGTCGTGATTGCCACACCGCCACATACGGTTCCGGCAATTATCGAAAGTTGCGGCATCCACGGCGTCAAAGCTGCTGTCATCATTACCGCCGGGTTCGGTGAAGCGGGAAATGAAGGGGCCGCGCTTGAAAGACAGCTGCTTGAAACCGCCCACCGTTATGGTATTCGCCTTATTGGCCCGAACTGCCTGGGTATCATGCGCCCTTCCATCGGACTGGACGCCACATTCAACAACGGCGGAGCAAACATCGGCAATATTGCTTTTGTTTCACAGTCGGGTGCTCTTTGCACAGCGATACTTGATTGGGCAAAGCGCAACGACGTCGGATTTTCCAGCGTCGTATCAATGGGCTCGTCGACAGACGTTGATTTCGGAGAAATACTGGACTATTTGGTTTCCGACGCAAGCACTCACAGTATATTGATGTACATAGAAGGCATACGCAATGCGCGCCGGTTCATGAGCGCCCTCCGCGCCGCTGCCCGCATCAAACCGGTAGTCCTTGTAAAAGTCGGTCGCCACTCAGCCGGGTCGAAGGCGGCGATGTCTCATACAGCGTCGTTGGTAGGTGCCGACGATGTGTTCGATGCGGCGGTCAGACGTGCGGGCGTGGTGAGAGTACAAACGATTACGCAACTATTCACTGCAGCCAAAGCCCTGTCCTGCGGATTCAGGCCCGTTGGTAATCGCCTGGCGATTGTTACCAACGGTGGCGGACCAGGCGTGATGGCGGCTGATCGTGCGGACGATCTAGGTGTCACCATTGCTACTCTTTCCGAAGAAACCATCCAGGAACTTAACCATCACCTACCGCCGAACTGGCCGCATTGCAACCCCGTAGATATAATCGGCGATGCCCAGGCTGACAGATACCACCATGCCGTCAAGGCCTGCCTGGAAGACAGCAATGTGGACGGCGTTCTGGCAATCCTCACGCCGCAGGCGATGACGAAACCGCTGGAATCAGCACGTGCAATGATCACACTCGCTGATAATCACAGCAAACCGCTGCTCACCTGTTGGATGGGTGACATCCAAGTCGCATCGGCCAGAAATGCATTTGCACTCGCCCACAAGCCACATTTTCGTACGCCCGAACCGGCAGTCGAAGTATTCTCGCATTTGTCCGCCTATTACCGTAACCAGCAGTTGCTGATACAAATGCCCGGGCCGCTTTCCCATCATGTCGAGCCCGACTTGGATAGCGCACGCCTAATCATTGAAGGCGCGATGCAAGAGCATCGCAATATCCTCAATGAGATGGAATCAAAAGCACTGTTGTCCTCATTCCATATACCGGTCGCAAAAACGTTGGTTGCACGTTCGCCGAATGAAGCGTTGTTGATAGCACAACAACTGGGATTCCCGGTTGCGATGAAGATCAATTCTCCGGACATAACACACAAGAGCGATTCGGGCGGAGTATTGCTCAACCTGGGCAATGCACATGAAGTTCGTGCTGCCTATCAACATATACAGGACAACATCAGACGCAATCGGCCCACGGCAAGAATGGACGGAATTTCAATCGAACCCATGGTGATCAAACCGAATGGCCGCGAATTGATGATCGGGGTAACCAGCGACGCGGTTTTCGGACCCGTCATCACCTTTGGCGCCGGCGGAACTGCGGTAGAGATCATGGGAGATCGCGCAGTGGCACTGCCACCATTGAACAATTTCCTGGTAAGAGACCTGATCAACGGTACCCGCATCGCCAGAATGCTGGGCGCATTTCGCAATATGGTCCCGGCCAATATGGCCGCGCTGGAAGATATTCTGTTGAGAGTGTCCGAAATGGTGTGCGAATTGCCCTTGCTGAAGGAAATGGACATAAACCCGCTGATACTCGACGAAAACGGGGCATTGGCCGCCGATGCTCGCATAGTCGTGTCGTACCGGCAGCCCAGTTCGGATCGCTACGCACACATGGCCATTTATCCCTACCCAACACAATTGGTTAGCCAGTGGCAACTGGCGGATGGGATGGAGATAACAATCAGGCCGATCCGACCGGAAGATGCGGAACTGGTACAAAAGTTCGTACGTGAACTTTCCGACGAAACCAAGTATTTTCGATTCATGAGCAGTATGCATGAATTGAACGAAAACATGTTGGTACGCTTCACGCAAATTGACTACAGCCGAGAAATGGCGTTAATCGCAGTAACTCAAGAACTTGACCGCGAAGTGGAACTCGGTGTGGCGCGTTACGCAATTAACCCGGACGGGGATTCCTGCGAATTTGCACTGGTCGTCGCCGATAAAATCACCGGGAAAGGTTTGGGACAGAAGCTTATGGTTTCTTTGATGGAAGCGGCACGAGACGTTGGCTTATCGGTGATCGAAGGCGAAGTGCTAAGCAATAATCACAAAATGCTAAAACTCATGACCCGCCTTGGGTTCACACTAAGAACCAGCGAGGATGATCACGGAATCATGAAAGTAACTCGGTCGCTTGAATAGTACACGCACAATTACAGAACAGTCCGGTATTGCCTTAGTGCAAATTTTCGGTAATTCGTCATTGATGCAAACAAATTTTTGAGGCACCATACAGCAGAGAATATTGCGCGCTGAACAGTTGAGGTGACGACATGTTAATCAAACCGCCCCAAGTCGGGCAAACCTATGTATCTCGCATCAAGCCCGAACTGATGGTCTACGTTGTGGACGTGGTGCATGAGCAGAACGACGACAGTGCGGATCCGGGATTCATAGTTGAAGCTTGCGACCCAACATATAAAGACGATACCCACAACGCAGACGGATACGATATAACCGACGATGTTTGGCTCAAACACGATTTTGTACTGGTTGCCGACTAGTATGGTCTGGGTACTGCACCATTGATCAAACTTGCAAAGTGGCTGCAAGTAATTTCAATTCCGCAACAATCTCACTGAATAGCGGACGCTGGCTGACCTCTGTTTGTTCGCAACAATACTGCAATTCGCGAAGCGCGTTGACCACATGGTCCAATCCACAAGGGTCATGACAGTGATCCAGTAATTCTTCCAGCAGACAGCCAAATGCTCGCACTTCAATGCGCTGCAAACCGTTCGCAAGTATCACATCATTTTTCGGCGCAAAAGACGCTGCACCAAAATCGCCGAGCAGACACCGTCCGCCGTCATCCCAAAGTATATTGTGCGCATAAAGATCGCCGTGCATGATTCGCTGCCCGTGCAAATGGTTCGCAACATCCGCTATAGAAATAGCAATAGTGATCACACTTGCCAGGGTAAATCCGGCATCAGACGGATAAATGTCGCGGGTGCAGGATTCCAAACTGGGTGGTCCAGCAAGATTTACATAGTCAGACGATACTAGCGACATCACCAAACCCGCCTTATTTTCGGGATGACCTCGTAGCTTTCCGGTAACCGGGATAAGCGCTGGATGGGCACCCGCAGCCAGGGACGCTGCCTTTTCGCTGCGTGGTAAACCGTCACTAGTGATCGCCCCCTTGAATAGCTTGACCGCGACAGGCAAGGGATCGCTGTCGGTTTTCAGGTCGGCGCGATAGATCACCCCGGACGCCCCTTGGCCGAGCACATTTTGCATACTGAGACCGTACCAATCGATTTGGTCATGACGGTTTTCAGATAACGCCGTTGCAGCCAACGCATCACTGAACGGATTTCCAGAATAGGCCAGCCATGCCAGACGAGGCATCGTCAACAGCCACTCCGGCAGTCTGTCAAAGCGATTCGCGGCGATTCGAAGTAGCTCCAGGCGAGTGCACCCAACCATTTGAGCCGGTAAGTCGTTCAATTGATTCCCGGCGAGCATGAGTTTCTGCAGCCTGTTGCAAGTTCCGATTTCACGCGGCAATTCGGAAATCTGATTGTCAGTCAAAATCAGCCAGCGTAGCTTTTTCGGCAATGAATCACGCGGTACATGATGGATCCTATTGGCCTTGAAACCAACGATTTCAAGATTTGCGCAGTGCCCCAATGCTTTCGGAAGCTCCGTAAAGTGATTGTTCGAACAGAATATGACACGCAGTTTGTGCAATCTGTGCAAGTCTGCAGGCAGCTTTGATAACCGATTTCCTGACAAATTAAGTATCTCCAGAGAGTCGGCGAGTTCGAAAATCTCGTCCGGGAACTCGGCTAAGCCGCATGAAAGATCAAGTCGTTTAGTGCCATACAGTTTCCCTGCACGTATTGAAGCAATCGTATCGTCCATGAAGTGACTATACCCAAACTTGCGGGTCGCAAAATAAAGATTTGTACGAATTTGGTAACCTGAAGCATCCAGTATTAGTTAGTAATAACACACCTAAACCAAGTGGAAAATAATTGAACAACCATTTATTTTGTCGACAAACTAGCAAATTAATTGCTCTATTCGCAACAATATCTGTTATTATTTGCCACTTTGTCGACAATCACGGAAATGTAATGTTGATTAGCGCTCCGCAGCAAGGCACTCTGGCCGATCTCGCCACCCACAAATTGGCGCACAGTATCGTTACCGGTGAGCTTGCCCAGGGCCAAAAACTGAACGAGGCAGAACTCGCAGAAAGCTTCGGTATGGGACGCGGCCCATTGCGTGAAGCGCTGCGACACCTGGAAGGAATGCGTTTGGTAAAGCGCGTCCCTAACGTCGGCGTACGCGTGGTGGTACTAGATCGCAAGACGCTCGCAGATCTTTATGCAGTTCGCGAAGCCTTGGAAGGAATGGCCTGCAGAATCGCCGCGATAAACATGAAAGCAGACGAGATCTGCGCGCTCGGCAAACTTTTGGATCAGCATGAAGCACAGATTCGTCAGGAAGGCGGCAAGGTATATGCGCAAAGCGAGGGCGACCTCGACTTCCACTATCAGATCGTGCGGGGCAGCAGAAATGGAATGCTGATGGACCTGCTCGGAAGCGAACAATACCAATTGCTGCGCATGTGTCGATACCGTACCAGCCGCAACGCACAACGCACTCAACCAGCCCTGGTACAACATCGCCAGATCGTTGACGCATTGACGCAACGTGATGGCGAACTGGCAGAGTTGTTGATGCGTCGCCATATTCGCGGGGCTTGGCAAAGCATCAGTGAAATGATCGACAAGGAGGAAGCTCTATGAAACAACAGAAAAGTACGCCGGGGCAGAAATTGCGTCAGGCAGTCCAGAACAATCACCCGTTGCAGGTAGTAGGGGCCGTGACCGCCTACTGCGCTATTCTTGCTCAAAAGAGCGGGCACAAGGCAATCTATTTATCTGGTGGCGGCGTGGCCGCGTCGTCGCTGGGCATTCCAGATCTTGGCATTACAACTTTGCATGATGTGTGCGAAGACACCCGAAGAATTACCGCGGCAAGTGATCTGCCTCTTCTGGTGGACATTGACACTGGCTGGGGCGGTGCCTTCAATATCGCACGTGCAACCCGGGAAATCGCGCAGGCAGGTGCCGCGGGATTCCACATCGAAGATCAAGTCATGCAAAAGCGGTGCGGACACCGCCCCAACAAGGCCATCGTCAGTCAGGCTGAAATGAAAGATCGCATCAAGGCGGCCGTGGATGCGCGTTCTGACCCGAGTTTTGTCATTATGGCGCGCACCGACGCATTGGCTGTGGAAGGCATGCAAGCGGCTATTGAACGCGCGCAAGCCTGTGTGGAAGCCGGCGCTGACATGATATTTCCCGAAGCAATGACCACGCTGGAGCAATACAGCGAATTCACCCGGACGATAAAGGTACCGGTTCTGGCCAACATCACCGAATTCGGGGCTACCCCGTTATTTACAACCGAACAACTCGCGGCGGTGGGCATCAAATTGGTTCTCTACCCGCTATCGGCTTACCGCGCCATGAGCAAGGCAGCGTTGAATGTCTATCAGCACATTTTGGCAGATGGATCACAACAAAATGTCGTCCCAGAAATGCAGACGCGCATGGAGCTTTACGACTATCTCGGCTATCACGCTTACGAGCAACAGCTTGATCGCTTGTTTTCCGAAAAAGGTACTGACTAATTAATTTTCAATCAGGGAGAAACACATGGCAAATGAAACCACTTTACCCAAACCGAAAAAATCTGTCGCACTCTCGGGCACTGTGGCGGGCAACACCGCCGTCTGCACGGTTGGCCGTACCGGAAATGACCTGCACT
>JBARHR010000058.1:0-20827 GCA_049799335.1 Gallionella sp.
TGTCGGAATACAGCACGAAGCCGGCGGTGAGATGCGCGGTGTGCTGTGCCTTCAGCGTGTCCGGCATGTTGTAGCGCTCCAGCTTGTCTTCCTGGTTGTAGAACAGCGCGGATAGGTTGGCACTACCCTCGACATCGGTGATACGGAGTGCGGTGCCGCGTTTCATCACGAAGGACCCGTGCGCACCGCCGGGAATGGTTTCGTCCCACAGCTTGTTTTGCGCGGACAATTGATTTGCCAATTGCTCTAGATTTGACATTGACTGACTCCTGAAATGAAATAGCCCGGGAGGGTGCCAACAAAACTTGGTCACATCCTCCCGGGCTTTTATCCCTCCGTGAAGCCTTGTCTTCGACAAGACCGAAAACTCTCGGACCAGACACTATCGGCAAAATTGCGGATAGCCGGAACCCTAGCTTTCATTCAAGTGAACGATCACTCAGTGATCGACACCCTCGATTGAACTGGTAAAGCAGCAATTGTGCCACTTCTATTCCATTGTTTTCACAGCGTTGGCCAAATAATGGCGGCACGTTACGCTCAAAAAGGTGCGCGCTTACCATGCGCACGCACCAATATCGAGCGGATATGAACTGCCGTGTTAAGGTGCCTGCGGGCGTAAGTAGCTCCAAGGATTTTAGTCCGCCAGGGTGCTTCGGGAAAATCCACTGCGGGAGAATTCGTGGTTTGTGCGCACGAATCTTGATAGAACAGACTGCGTCGACATGCTGAAGCCACGATACAAGTCCAGGTCATGGTCGGACATGCGTATCCTGTGCGCTGCGTTGCCGAATTCGTTGATGAACGCGTCCCAATCCGGGTAGCGTTTGCTTCTGTCTTTTTCGAGCGCGCGATGGATGACCCTTACCAGATCGCCAGGCAATTCCTTGCGAAACTTGTGAATTGGAATTGCCGGATAATTCATCACCGCAATGCGTGCGTCAAACTCATTGTCGGCTTCAAAGGCGTACTTGCCGGTCAACAACCGGTAGAGTGTCGCGGCCAACGAGTAGATGTCGGCACGCTCATCCAGAGGTACGCCCTCCAGCTGCTCAGGTGACATGTAGGCAAGACTTCCCGCTACCATTTCACCACTGCTTCCCATCGGTATGGCACAACCAAAATCCGTCAATTTGGCCATGCCATTGGGCATCAACAGCAAATTTTCCGGCTTGACGTCCCGGTGTACCACACCCTGTCCGGCGACGTATTGAAGCGCGGTCGCAATCTGCTCCGTGATTGACAGCACTTGCCTGATAGGCAGCAGCGTTTCCGGTTGCTGGTGGTGGTCAAGTGACACGCCTTTGACGTATTCCATCACTACGTACGGTCCGCCTGAAAAGGCCAGGTCCGCGTTCAGTATGCGCACGATATTCTTGTGATCCAGCTTAGCCAGCAGCGCGACTTCATTCGCCAGTAATTTCCGGTACGCGTCGGACTGCCTGTTCTTGCGTAAGATCTTGATCGCGACGGAAGTAAACTGCTTTTCATTAATGGCGAGATAAACATCTGAACTTGCACCAACACCGATGCGCTCCACGATGGAATAGTTGCCGATGTGTTTTAGTGCTGAAAAATATGCCATTCAGTAGCCGAAGAATTAGGTCGTTACATCCGACAAGTCACAAAAGAAAAGATTCAAAGCGGGACCAAACGATGCGAATTGCGGGACTTAGAGATTGCGTGCATGCACGCGGTTGAAGACGTTGCGTGGTACTAGACTATTTCGTAGAAACGATCACCAGGCCGCGTGTCCTGTTGCTGGTGGTGTCCAATGTGTTGATAGCGTTCTTCAAGGTCGCAACTTCAACCCAGGCGGGTGCATATTTGTACTTGGCGACATCGAGTATCAGCACGCGATCCGTGGCTTCGTCATAGGCAGCCAGCGCAGACCAATGTCCACCGCCTACTTGGTCCAGTGTGGCACGCAAATAATTGGCAAGGACAAACTGTCCATCGTCGACTAACGCCTTTTTGAGCAGACTGCGAAGCTCGTCTGTGCTGATGCTGTCTCCGGCGATTGACGTTGCCTCGACGCCCTGTCGGCGTAGTGTCCCCACCATCTCATCTCGCGTCATGCCCATCTTCAGTACCGTCTCCGCGCCGATAACCCCGGAAACTTCGGGCGTGAAGAAATTCGACTGGGTAAAATACGCGTAGGGCGCATAGGTCGGATCGACCGGCTTTTTGATTGGCATCGAGTTGAGGACTGTAATTGCACTGGCGACCGAGCAGTAGGACTGGGTCATCTGTACGCTGAAGTTCGGGATCAGTTGCCAATAATCTGCGTCTGCCGGCATCCGTGCGCGTATCACTCTGCCAGCCGGCGAGTCCCAATATATGACGGTTGGACTTGATTCAGCGACAGCCAGTTGGCTGGAAAGCAAAGATAGTACGAATCCGATGAACAGTATTCTCTTGACCTCCCCTGGGCCGGAGCGACTTCTACTTGTAGCTCTGCGGATAGATATATGCATGGGAATTTTGATCGGCGTGTCCCCTAAGCGAAAATTTCGACGCGATTTCTGCCGAGTTCCTTGGCGCGATAAAGAGCTTGATCGGCATTCTTGATAAGAAAGTCCAGTCGCTGTTCCTGTTGGGAAGTCGCAATACCAATTGAAATGGTTACCTTGAAGGGAAGTCCGTCAGCGTCTATGGTGGTTGCGGCAACCGCTTTGCGTACACGCTCGGCTACATTTTTCGCCTGCAGCATATAAGTGTCTGGAAGCATGATCACAAACTCTTCGCCGCCATAGCGCGCGAGCAGATCATGCGGTCTGAATTGCTCGGAGATGACTTTCGCTATCGTCTGCAAAGTGACGTCCCCCATCTGATGGCCGCGAGTATCGTTGACATTCTTGAAGTGATCGATGTCTGCCATCATGATCGAACAGGGGCTGCTGTTGTGCCCGCAGCGGTTCATGGTGCGCGGAAACGACTCGTCCATCCAGTGACGATTGTGCAATCCCGTCAGCGCGTCCACGGAAGCCTGTTTTTCGGACTGTTTCCGTCTGTCGCGAGAGGTCAGCAAGGCGCGTCTTTCATCGCGCATGCGGTGCGTGAATATCGCCAGCAGATTTCTCGAGATTTCATGCGAGTGGTCTACAAGCGACCATACCGTATCGTGCGGTATCGACAGAACGCGCGACGGTTCGGTCGCCACCACCAACGCGGAGGGGTGCTTGCCATCGATCAGGGACATCTCGCCGACACACTCGCCGGGTAGCAACGTAGCAAGAACAAGCGATTGGCTGACGCTGCCGCCAAATGTCGTGGACAAATCTGCGCCGCCGCGGGCACCGCCAATTGGCGATTCTTGCACGGCAAGGTGAACGCCCAACTTGCCTTCCAGCAGCAGATACAGAAAGTCATTTGGCGCGTCGGGTTCAACCAGGCATTCGCCAACGGTCAGATTCCTGATCACGCAGTTCTCCAGCATGTATTCGACGGTGGAAAAATCTACGCCCTGGAATAGCTTACTTTGCTCAATTAAGGTCCGATCCGATGTATCCATGCCCGAGTGTGCTCCCATTCTTGGATGTTCCAGAAAAGAGATTGCTGAAGGTCGCATACTTTCGTACGCGAATTTACGCATCATAGCCCAGTCGTTGCATTGATACTACAGACGATCCAGGAATCCATTCTCGGACAGGAAAATCATCCCGTACAGCATCGAATCGCGATGTTTCGTCCCGTTATATAGACACTCCATGCGGAAATGCCGAAAGTGGGATCGCCCGATTCGCTGGCATTTTGCTGACGATCTCGACTATTGGGGATTTGCAGGTGTTGCCGCATGCAGCACGCCTCCCAGGCAGAGCTCAAACTTATCGGCGGCCTTTCAAGGATGCCGGAGATATGTTGCCTGGCGCCATGAATGGCTTAATAGCGTCCGTTGCGACTGTAGATGTAGTTGCTCATTTCCGCGTTTTCAGAATGCTTGCGCCTCACCACGCCGTGTACGTGCCTCACCAGATTGCGCATTACGCAATAGACGATTGCAGGGTGGCTGTGCAATAGTGTTTCAAGCCTGGATCGTCGCAACAACAGTACGGCGCTGTTTTTCTTGACCCTGATTGTGGAGCTGATATTCATGGTGTCGGCACCTACAAAGCTGACGATTCTTGCCAGATCACCGGGGGACTTCAGGCACAGCGATACGGATTCCGAACCGATCAGCGCATTGACCTCAATATCCCCTTCCACCAGTATCATCAGCGCGTCCTTCAAATTGTCGTCATCGAGTTCGGCCGTGAGCTCCTTGGCCTCGAAATATTTGACAGTAAACAGGCTGGCCAGAATATTGACTTCAAACTCGCGCAGGTTTTCGACCAGCCGGCTATTCTTCAGCGCGACAAGCACGCGCTCGTCAGGGATCATTCGAGCGTCCATGAATAACATGGCGGTCGCAAGATCGCCTAATTGCACATCATGCAGTAGTTCAGTACGGTTCATTATGTTTGTCTGATTCACCCACTCGAAGGTATGCCATTTCCATCCGCCAGCTTGCGAAAAATTGCCGGTACGCACTTCGGCAAGTTATATAGCTTAAGGATAAGCAATTGTCGTGCCCGAACTTAAATTCAAAACCGTGATGTGGTTGTTTGGCACATTTGGTTGTCTACTCCGGACTGGCTGTGCCCGGCAGGGAAGTTACGCGGAAAAATTCTGCGAATTCAGGCAATGCGGTTTCGGTCTGCTCTGCGGAGTCGTCGCACCTGCATGAGGCGAAGCGCACTGATAGCGTGCAGCGGGGGTATTGTTACAGTCTGGTCAGGTCGTGCGGAATATACGTGATATGAATGGCTTGTTGCGCGTCGTATTCGGTGAAGGTGCGCCGAGGGGTTTTGCACGTTTCGTCAATTGTTTTGTTCCAAGCGACAAGCCGCAATATCGGCAAAATTACCAGGGAGTTTCTGTTGCGAGCGAACTGTTCTTGCCGTTCAAAGAAAAATCATCGCGGGCAGGATCGGGGCGGCAAGAACGAACACGATCCACTCCAGATTCAGTCTTGCGAGGAAACCGGTAAAGTGCAAGACCAGAACGGTGATCGCCAGCAAATAATCGAGTTTCAAGAACATGATCTCCCCCTTTTTTTGTCGCCCAAACCATGACTCAAAATCGGCAAAATATCGCGCAAAATACAACAATATTATGACAGAGCACCCGTCGTCCGCCGGGTAACTTTTGCCGCGGGCTTATGGAAGGTCCGCCCGATTCAACGGAATACCACGGTCTTGTTCCCGCACACCAGTACGCGATCTTCAACGTGAAAACGTAGCGCGCGCGATAGCACTGTCTTCTCGATATCTCGTCCGTAGCGTACCAGATCATCCGGTGTGTCGCCGTGATCTATGCGCACGGTATCCTGTTCGATAATCGGACCGGCATCCAGCTCGCTGGTGACGTAATGGCAGGTCGCGCCGATCAGTTTGACGCCGCGCCGGTAGGCCTGATGATAAGGCTTGGCGCCAACAAACGAAGGCAGGAAACTGTGGTGAATATTGACAATGCGACCGGGGAACTGCCGGCAGAGTGCAGCCGGGAGTATCTGCATGAAGCGTGCTAGCACCATGCAATCTCCACGATGCACTTCAAACAGCTTTGCAATCGCTGCGAAGGCAGCGTCCTTGCTCTGCATATCGACGTGGATATACGGGATATTGTGCCACTCGACGAAACTTCTCAGGTCTTCATGATTGGAAATCACGCACGGGATATCCACTTGCAACTCACCGCTGCGCCAGCGATGCAGCAGGTCATTGAGACAATGGTCCTGCTTGCTGACCAGAATGACCAGTCGCTTCTTGATTGCCGAATCGGCCAGCTGCCAGGTCATCGAAAATTGCTTCGCAATTGGCGCGAAAAGCCGGCTGAATTCCGCTGAGTCAAACGGCAAAGAGTCCGCGCGTATTTCTTGCCGCATGAAGAACAGCTTGTCCTCCAGCTCGGTGTGATACGAAGCCTCTACGATGAAACCGCCGTGATGTGCGATAAATCCGCTTACTGCCGCGATGATGCCGGCGCGATCAGGACAGGATATGGTGAGGGTAAAGTGGCGATCAGTCATGCGATCAATTTCCATGTATGAGTGCCCTTGATTGTAACCAATAGGCAAAACTATAAGTACGCGTCCGGAAGTTGTTGTGTAGCTACCTTGCTGCCCCAAAGTTTCGAAATGATGTCCGAGGCTGCGTTTACATCCCCACTGGTGAAGAACCGGGTTGTCGACCCCAACCCGCTTCGAACGGTCAATTCGGATCGAATACGATGATGCAAATGCCTCGCCACGGCGTCACCCGTTTCGATCAAGGCAACGCCAGTACCCACCACTTCTTGTATCAGAGAAGCCAGAAACACATAGTGGGTGCAACCGAGAATAATGGTATCGGCTCCCTGCGACAATAGCGGTTCTGTATAGCGTTCAATCAAACCGCGCGTTCTTGGGCCCGTCAACGCGCCTTGCTCCACTTGCTCGACCAACCCCGGACAACCCTGTGTGACTATCTTTACGTCACCGGCGTAGCGCTCCAGCAGTGCCGCGAAACGGGCGCTTTCGATCGTGCCGACCGTCGCAAGTATCCCGACCACGCCATTGCGGCTGGCGCCGATCGCAGGCTTGACCGCCGGCTCCATGCCGACTATCGGAATGCCAAACCGGCTGCGCAAACTTGTTGCCGCGGCGGCGGTTGCCGTATTACAGGCGATAACGACCGCATCAACTCCCTGAGATAGCAGAAACCGAGTGAGCGTGTGGGCACGCTGCTCAATGAATTGATGTGACTTGCCGCCGTATGGAACGTGGCCGGAGTCGGCGATATAAATCAGCGACTCACCCGGAAGTTCCATGCGTATATGGTGCAATACAGAGAGTCCGCCGACACCCGAGTCAAAAACGCCGATCGTATGAGCAGGTGTCTTCACGTCAGATGCAGACATAGGTTTGAACAGAATCCGGTTTGCAAGCAGTAACTGGCAAAAATATTGGAAGAGAACGAACTACTTGGCGGGAAACCTGTTGGCAGCAGAAACCCGAATTAAACAGGGCGGGTAACGCATTGTCCAAACCTTCAGTTGGCCATTCCCTGGTCACGCAGATACTCTTCATAAGTACCGTGGTAGTCGTTCACACCATGTTCGGTAATTTCAATAATGCGCGTCGCCAATGATGAAACAAATTCGCGGTCATGACTGACAAATACCAGCGTGCCCTTGAATTCCAGCAGCGCGGTATTAAGGGACTCGATGGATTCCATATCCATGTGATTGGTCGGTTCGTCCATCAGCAGCACATTGTTCTTTTGCAATATCAACTTGCCAAACAGCATGCGTCCCTTTTCACCGCCCGACAAAACCTTCACACCCTTCTTGGCTTCATCGCCCGAGAACAGCAGTCTCCCCAGCGTGGCGCGAACAGTCTGATCGTCATCGTGCGGGCCACGCCAGTAGGTCATCCATTCAGTCATGCTTATATCCTTGGCAAAATCGGCCGTGTGATCCTGCGCGTAGTAGCCTATCTTGGCTTTGTCAGTCCACTTGATGGTTCCGGAATCCGACTGCAATCCGCCCTCAAGGCAGCGCAACAGGGTGGTCTTGCCGATACCGTTGGGGCCAATGATGGCGATTTTTTCGCCTGCATCAATGCGCAGATTGACGTTGGAGAACAGTGTCTTATCGAAGCCCTTGGCCATTTTCTGAACCTCTACGGCGGTTCGGTGCAGTTTTTCGCGCTCGTCGTACTCGAAGCGGATAAACGGATACTGGCGACTGGAGGGCTTGATGTCCTCTATCTTGATTTTGTCGATCTGCCGCGCACGCGAAGTAGCTTGCTTGGCTTTGGACGCGTTCGCAGAAAAGCGCGCCACAAACGCTTTCAGTTCGGCGACCTTTTCCTTGGCCCTGGTATTGTCGGCTGATTGCTGTTCGCGTGCCTGCGTGGAGGCCAGCATGTAGTCGTCGTAATTGCCAGGATAAATGGTGATTTTGCCGTAGTCCAGATCGGCCATATGGGAGCACACGCTGTTCAGGAAGTGACGGTCATGCGAGATGATGACCATGGTGCAGTTGCGCGCGTTCAGAATGTTTTCCAGCCAGCGTATGGTGTTGATGTCCAGATTGTTGGTGGGTTCGTCCAGCAGCAGGATGTCCGGACTGGAAAACAGCGCCTGTGCCAGCAGCACCCTGAGCTTGAAGCCTGGTGCGACTTCGCGCATCGGACCCTGGTGCAACTCGATGGCGATGCCGACACCCAGCAGCAACTCTCCGGCACGCGGCTCCGCCGTGTAGCCGTCGAATTCGGCGAACTCCGCTTCCAAATCGGCGGCACGCATATAGTCTTCTTCGCCTGCATCCGGGTTGGCGTAAATCGCATCGCGTTCCGACATCGCCTTCCACATCTCGGCGTGCCCCATCATCACCACGTCCAGCACGCGCATATCTTCAAATGCGAATTGATCCTGACGCAGTTTGCCCAGTCGCTCATTCTTGTCCAGCATGACCTCGCCGGAGGTCTGCTCCAGATCGCGGCCAAGGATCTTCATGAAGGTGGATTTGCCGCATCCATTCGCGCCTATCAAGCCGTAGCGGTTACCGTCGCCGAATTTAACGGAAACGTTCTCGAACAGCGGCTTGGCGCCAAACTGCATAGTGATGTTTGCGGTGGAAAGCATGAGGAAATCCGATGTGAGAAAATTCAATAGGCGATTTTAACACTGCAGGCGCGATCTACCGAACCTGATAAGCATGGCCCGTTGCCCGCAACATAGTGCGATCGGCTAGAATGTGGCAGATAAACTTAAAGACTCGCGAATATGGTTCCACATCTCACTACCGCCCTGACCGGTCCGCTGCTTGATCTGGAGCGTCGCTTTCTCGATGCCATGCCAAATATAGAGCATTGGTTCCGTACCCAGTGGATGGAGCATGCAGCGCCGTTCTATGCGTCGGTGGACCTGCGCAACTGTGGCTTCAAACTCGCGCCCGTGGATACCAATTTGTTCCCGGGAGGCTTTAACAATCTGAATCCGGACTTCCTGCCGTTATGTGTATTGGCGATGCAAAGTGCCGTGGAAAAGATTTGTCCCGAAGCGCGTGGCGTGCTGCTGGTTCCCGAAAACCACACCCGCAATATGTTTTATCTGCAGAATGTTGCACGGATTGCGACTATTCTCAAACAAGCCGGGATGCGGGTGCGCATCGGCAGTCTTTTGCCGGAGATCACGCAGAAAACCACTATTGAGGTACCTGAAGTCGGTCCATTGGTCCTGGAGCCGATCATACGACACGGTAACCGGATTGGATTGGAGGACTTTGATCCCTGTGTGGTGCTGCTCAACAACGACTTGTCTGCCGGTGTGCCGGAAATCCTGAAAAGTATCGAACAGGAAGTATACCCGCCGCTTTATGCGGGATGGTATACGCGCCGCAAATCCCAGCATTTTTCCGCGTACGACCGGGTGGCGACGGAATTCGCGCAGCTGCTTGAAATCGATCCGTGGCTGATCAACCCGTATTTTGCTACGTGCAATCAAATCAATTTTCATACGCGGGTAGGTGAGGATTGTCTGTCAGCTCAGGTGGATGTCATCCTGCAAAAAATGCGCAGCAAATACGCGGAATACGGTGTCAAAAACGACCCCTTCGTAATCGTGAAAGCCGATGCGGGAACCTACGGCATGGGCATCATGACCGTCAAGGATGCTTCTGAAATCACCGGCTTGAATCGCAAGCAACGCAACAAGATGGCGGTGGTCAAGGAAGGACTGGAAGTTTCTGATGTACTGGTACAGGAGGGTGTATACAGTTTCGAACAGATCAACGAGGCGGTCGCCGAGCCCGTGGTATACATGATCGATCACCACGTGGTGGGCGGATTTTACCGGGTGCATACCACGCGCGGCGTCGACGAAAATCTCAATGCACCCGGCATGCACTTTATCCCGCTGGCGTTTGAGACGCACTGCTCATTGCCGAATCCGGACCGCGGACCGGACGAGACTCCCAATCGCTTCTACGCGTATGGGGTCGTAGCCCGCCTGGCTTTGCTGGCCGCGTCACTGGAAATGGAAGCCGTCGCGAATTCCTGATATGGGTAACTTGATTCGGGTCGCTGCATTAGCCGTACTGCTCTTGCTGGCAGGCTGCGACGGCAAAGAGCC
This sequence comes from Gallionella sp., assembly GCA_049799335.1. Taxonomy (GTDB): domain Bacteria; phylum Pseudomonadota; class Gammaproteobacteria; order Burkholderiales; family Gallionellaceae; genus Gallionella. Next base: position 10,158 of record JBARHR010000058.1, read on the forward strand.
TTTGTATCAGGAACAGGGCTACGTGTTTGGCACGCTGGTCGAGGTAACTGTGTACGGCGCTCCTGAATCGCAAGCCCGGCAGGCGATTGGCGAAGTGATGCACGAATTTCAACGTCTGCATGACATGTTGCATGCGTGGCAGCCAAGCGAGCTGAGCGAACTGAATGCCGCGATCGCAAAAGGCGAAAGCGTGGCTGTTTCGGACGAGCTGGCAAACATGCTTCAGGACGCGAAAATACTTTCAGAACAGTCACAAGGTTTGTTCAATCCTGCGATCGGTGGGCTGATCGAACTGTGGGGCTTCCACGCGGATGAATTCAAGCCGGTGCAACCGAACGAAAAGGACATTGCGCGATGGCTAGCGGCGAATCCGCAAATGAGTGGCCTGACGATCGTGCGCGGCAGGGTGCAGAGCGCCAACAAATCGGTGCAGTTGGACTTGGGCGGTTACGCAAAGGGCTACGCATTGGACAGGGCTGCAGAACTATTGCGCAAACGGGGAATCGGCAACGCACTTATCAATATCGGCGGGAATATCATGGCGCTGGGCAGGCATGGAAAACGCGCCTGGCGGGTCGGTATCCAGCATCCCCGCAAGGCCGGGGCGCTGGCGACGATGGAGCTGCATGATGGAGAGGCGGTGGGTACATCCGGGGATTACCAGCGCTATTTCATGCTCGGCACGGTGCGCTTCTGCCACCTGATCAACCCGCGCAGCGGCTATCCGATGCAGGGCGTACAATCGGTAACAGTTCTGACCAGCGGTGCGCGTGCCGGTGTGTTGTCCGATGTTGTTTCCAAACCCTTGTTCATATCGGGCGCTCCGGGGTGGCGCAATGCGGCCAACGAGATGCATCTGTCAGATGCAATGCTGATAGACGAACAAGGTTTGGTCCATACCACGCCTGGTATGCAGAAACGGCTGGAATTTACCGACAAGAACACCAAGCCTCTGGTTGAGCCGTAATGGGGGCTGGTGCGACCAGGGCAAACCCTGCGATCTTGTCGAGAGCGGATTCCCGGGGAATATAAATTCGACTAAGGAGTGGTTCGTGGTAGGCGTACTGGTAGTTACACATGACAACTTGGGTGACAGCTTGCTCAATTGCGTCGGGCATGTATTGGGGGCGGTGCCGGCCAATGTCAAATCACTGTCAGTTTCCGCGGGGGACGATCCCAAGCAGAAATCGATCGAAGGTCAGGAACTCGTCAAGCAACTCGACACCGGTGGCGGTGTGCTGGTGTTGTCGGATGTTTACGGTGCGACGCCCAGCAACATTGCACGGCAACTTTGCCATGCCGAGCGGGTGATGGGTGTTGCCGGGGTTAACCTGCCGATGCTGCTGCGCGTCTTGTGTTACCCGCCTACGACACTTCCGGATTTGGCCAAGGTCGCGGTTGAAGGAGGGCGGGGTTGTATCACTTACATTCAACCGGAAAATTGACATGCAGCAACAAGCGGTGCAGATCATCAACAAACTTGGATTGCACGCACGCGCCTCCGCGAAATTTACGCAACTCGCCTCAAAGTACAAGTGCAGCGTGATGCTGTCGCGCAACAATCGGCGCGTAAATGCAAAGAGCATCATGGGGGTCATGATGCTGGCTGCGGCCAAGGGCACCACGATAGAAATCGAAACGGACGGCGAGGACGAGGTGCAGGCAATGCAGGCACTGCTTGATTTGATTAACGACTACTTCGGAGAAGGCGAATGAGTTTTACCTTGCACGGCATTGCTGTCTCCAGCGGCGTCGCGATCGGCCATGCCCATCTTGTTTCGCATACCTCGCTGGACGTCGCGCATTACACCCTGCCGGAACCGCTCATCAAGGAAGAAATTGCGCGTTTTGATGCTGCCTTGTTGGCAACACGCAGTGAGTTTGCCAATTTGCGCAGCAATCGCCCAACCTATGCGGCCGCCGAATTTGATGCCTTCCTCGAGTTGCACCAGATGATACTGGACGATCCGCAGTTGAGTGTCGCTACGCGCGACATGATCGCCAGCGAACTATGCAATGCGGAATGGGCCCTCAAAGTACAAACGGAAATATTGCAGGCACAGTTTGACGAATTTGAGGATGCGTATTTGCGTGAACGACAAACCGATGTCAAGCAGGTCGCCGAAAGATTGCTCAAGCAGTTGCTTGGGCAACCGGGACATCAGCTGCCGGCCGCAAGACACGATGTGGAAATGATCCTGGTCGCACACGATCTAAGTCCGGCCGATCTGATCCAGTTCAAGCCGCACCAGTACGCCGCGTTCATCACGGATGTGGGCGGTGCGACATCGCACACCGCCATCGTGGCGCGCAGCCTCAGCACGCCCTGTGTGGTTGGATTGCGTCATGCGCGGGAGCTGATCCGAGAAGATGATGTCCTGATCCTGGATGGCGAGCAAGGGGTACTGATCGTCAATCCGGACAAATCCATACTTGCAGAATACAAGCTGCGACAGAGCGAGTGGGAACTGAGCCGGAAAAAGCTCAAGCGCTTGCGTACTGCGCGCGCAAATACGCTGGACGGTACCCACGTCGAACTGCATGCCAATATTGAAAAACCCGCAGATATTGCCGGCGTGAAGGAAAATGGCGCGACCGGCATTGGCTTGTTCCGCAGTGAATTCCTGTTTCTCAACCGGGACACATTGCCGGGTGAGGATGAACAGTTCGAGGCATATCGCAGCGTGGCAGAGGGTATGGAGGGTCAGGCAGTAGTCATCCGTACATTCGATCTGGGCGCGGACAAGCAACTGAAGGGAGCGGAGCGCGTTGCCAACAACCCCGCGCTGGGATTGCGCGCGATCCGCCTGTGCCTGTCTGAACCGCAACTGTTTCGCACCCAGTTGCGCGCGATATATCGTGCCTCGCATTACGGAAATATCAAGATTCTGGTGCCGATGCTGTCCGGCGTATCGGAATTGAACCAGACCCTGCATTTTGTCGAAGCGACCAAGCAGAGCCTGGAAGAAGAGGGCGTACCGTTTGATCCGGAGGTGAAAATTGGCGGCATGATCGAAATTCCCGCTGCTGCCCTGGCGTTGAACATCTTTGCAAAGAAGTTGGATTTCCTGTCCATCGGCACCAACGACTTGATCCAGTACACGCTGGCGATCGACCGCACCGACGAAGAAGTCGCTCATCTGTACGATCCCCTTCACCCGGCGGTACTGCATCTCCTTTCCCTTGTGATCGGTAGTGCCAACCGTCTGGGTGTTCCGGTTTCTGTGTGCGGCGAAATGGCCGGCGAGCCGGCATACACGCGCTTGTTGCTGGGTTTTGGGTTAAGGGAGTTTTCGATGATTTCGGCACAGGTGCCGAGCATCAAGCAGCGCGTCCTCTCAACCAGTCTTCCGGAAATATCCGGCCTGACGCAGAAGATCCTGCGTGCCGAGGATCCGATGAAGATACGCGATTTGCTTGAAAGCCTGAACGCCTTGTAGCAGGTTGACATCGCGCGGCAAAAAAGCGAAACTTCAACCAGTGCCGATTTGATATCAGCTTGCGGGGCACTTAAAAGATACGCGCTAAAGCGAGGCAACCCGTCCCGCGAAAGCTGTACGGGTTTTATTTTGGAGCATAGTATTGGACGCATCAAACAGCATCGGAATAGTCACTGCGCAACGCGCAGTGTTTGACACGCCGCTGGTTTTTCGCAGCGGTGCAGTGCTGCCACGCTATGAATTGATGTATGAAACCTACGGGGAAATAAACGCCGACAAGTCCAACGCAATTCTGATTTGTCATGCGCTGTCCGGAAATCACCATGTGGCGGGCCAATACGCCGACGCGCCGAACAACACCGGCTGGTGGGACAGCATGGTCGGTCCAGGCAAGCCCATCGATACCGAAAATTTTTTCGTTATCGGACTGAACAACGTCGGCGGCTGTCACGGTTCCACCGGCCCGTCGTCCATCGATCCCGGCACCGGGCGGGCCCATGGATCATCGTTTCCGATGATCACCGTGGAGGACTGGGTTGAGTCGCAGGCGCGACTCGCCGACATGTTGGGCATCCAACAATTTGCGGCAGTCATCGGCGGAAGTCTGGGAGGTATGCAGGCGTTGCAATGGTCGCTGGCGTATCCTGATCGGGTGCGACACGTGCTGGCCATAGCCGCAGCGCCGCGCCTTACAGCGCAGAATATTGCGTTCAATGATGTGGCGCGCAATGCGATCCTGACCGACCCGGATTTCAATGGCGGCGACTTCTATCAGCACGGCGTGGTTCCCACCCGCGGTCTTCGGTTGGCACGCATGCTCGGGCATATCACCTACCTGTCCGACGATGCGATGGCAGACAAGTTTGGTCGGGCGTTGCGATCCGGGGGGTTCAAATACAGCTATGACATCGAGTTCGAAATTGAATCGTATCTGCGCTACCAGGGCGACAAGTTTGCTGCCTATTTCGACGCCAACACCTATTTGCTGATGACCAAGGCGCTGGACTATTTCGATCCGGCCAATGATTGTGGCGGCGATTTGAACAAGGCCTTTTCACCGGCAAAGGCCGATTTCCTTGTAGTATCCTTCAGTACCGACTGGCGATTTTCCCCGAAACGCTCCAAGGAGATAGTGAGGCCTTTGCTGCATAACCGCCTTAATGTCAGCTATGCCGAGATTGCTTCGGCGCACGGTCATGATTCATTCCTGATGGAGGACACCTACTATTTCAGCGTGATCCGTTCCTACCTCGACAACGTTGCAAGGGAGTGCAGGTGAGCGTGAGCAATTCCACCCTGATTCAATCGCGTCCTGACTTTGCCGCGATTGCCGCATGGATACCAGAGGGTGCCACCGTGCTTGATCTGGGCTGTGGCGACGGCAGCCTGCTGCGCTTTCTCAAGGACACTCGAAGTGTAAGCGGATACGGTGTCGAGATCAGCGATCTGAACATTGTGTCTTGCATCAGCAACGGCATTAGCGTCATTCAGAACGATCTGGATTCCGGTCTGGCGGACTTTGAAGACAACTCATTCGACTACGTATTGTTGTCGCAAACCTTGCAGGCAACGCGTCACACTGAACCGCTGATACAGGAAATGTTGCGCGTCGGTCACGAAGGGATAGTTAGTTTCCCCAACTTCGGGTACTGGCGCGCCAGGATGAACATATTGCTGGGTAATATGCCGGTGTCGCGCGAATTGCCCTACCAATGGTACGACACGCCCAACGTGCATCTTTGCACCATCAACGATTTCGAGATGTTTTGCGAGACGCATCACGTTGCGGTGCTGGATCGTCGCGTAATGACCGGCGACAGCGAGGTAAACATGTTGCCCAATCTGTTCGGCAGTACTGCGGTATTCCGGTTTCAGCGTGGAATCTGATTTTGCATCCGGCGCACGCAGCTTCGCAAAATCACCGCAACAGACCCCGACCATGTGCTGAACGGACGCGGAGCACATCATGACCGTGTGGCAGCAGTTGTTCAGCCGACGGATGCTGATTTGCGTTTTTACCGGGTTCGCATCCGGCCTGCCGCTGTACTTGCTATTCAATCTGGTGCCCGCATGGCTGCGCAGCGAGCATGTGGACCTCAAGACCATCGGCCTGTTCGCGCTGATCCAGTTTCCCTACACCTGGAAGTTCCTGTGGTCGCCGTTACTCGACCGATACGTGGTTCCGGCGTTCGGCCGCAGACGTGGCTGGATGCTGATTACGCAGCTTGGCTTGTTGATGGTAATCGCTTCGATGGGTGCATTTTTCCCGCAAAGTGACCTGCGTACGATTGCGTGGATCGCCACCCTGCTCGCCTTTCTCAGCGCCACGCAGGACATCGTGCTTGACGCCTACCGGCGCGAATTGCTGAGCGATGTCGAACTGGGTCTCGGCAACGCGGTCCACGTAAACGCATATCGCATCGCCGGACTGGTGCCTGGTTCGTTGTCGCTAATCCTTGCCGACCTTCTGCCCTGGGGCACGGTATTCATGATCACCGCATTGTTCATGCTGCCCGGCATCGCCATGACATTGCTGGTGCAGGAACCGCATCGTGCAGCGCCGCCCAGAACATTGCGCGAAGCAGTGGTCGAACCGTTTCGTGAATTCGTTACTCGCAACGGATGGCAAAGTGCACTGCTGATCCTGGCCTTCCTGTTCTTTTACAAACTCGGTGACAGCATGTGTACCGCATTGGCTACGCCGTTCTATCTGGACATGGGATTTTCCAAGACGCAAATTGGTCTGGTCGCGAAAAACGCCGGACTGTGGCCGGCAGTGATCGGCGGAATGCTCGGCGGACTGTGGATGGTAAAGATAGGTATCAACCGCGCGTTGTGGCTTTTCGGCGTGGTACAGGTGCTGTCGATTTTCGGATTCGCGTGGCTGGCGTCGGTGGGTAACCATGCCGAAATTACTTCCGTCGAGCTTGCTCAGCTCGCCATAGTCATCAGCCTCGAAGCGCTAGGAGTAGGGCTAGGAACCGTGGCGTTTGTCGCATTTATCGCGCGAACCACACATCCCGCATACACCGCGACACAATTTGCCCTGTTCACCAGCCTGATGGCGGTGCCGCGCACCTTTGCCAATGCCGCGACCGGTTGGCTGGTCGAGCTGATGGGTTGGACAGAATTCTTTTTGCTGTGTGCGCTGCTCGCATTGCCCGGAATGCTGTTGCTCATAAAGATCGCGCCCTGGAAGGCTGCCGCAACCGGCAGGTAATTGTCGGGCAATAAATTCTGGCCTGGGCATTGCGCAAGCAGGTCTGCAACGCCACCTTGAATCGCGTCAGTGATTCCGCATAACATTTCAATCTAAACATTCTTATTTGTCCTGAGGCATCAATTGTCGCAGCAAGAAGTGATGTTCAGCGCCATTTCGTGAACTTCAATTTGATTTCCCATTGATTCACGTCGGCAGGCAACGATGATACGTTTTCCACACGCATCGCTTGACGCCGCTATGGAAGTCACCAAAGGCCACGGAAATGCATCGTACGGGTACGAATTTGCAGGCGGGTGAAAAAGCCGGCTGGTGCCGGCTTACTCTGGAATTGCGCCTGACTGCTCAGTGGCAAGACCTATTTTGCCAGACTCAGGATTAAATTAACCAGCTCTTTGATCTGGTCTTGCTTGGCGCCGGTCGCATCAATAGCGGGCATAGGTGCCTTTCCCCAGTTTCCCGAACCGCCCTTGGAAATCTTTACTAGCAGCGCTTCTGCAGCCCCAGCCTTGCCCTTATACCTGTTGGCAATGTCTTGCCAGGTGGGGCCAATCAACTTGTTGTCAATAGTATGGCACGCCGTGCAGTGCAACTTATCTGCCAGTTCCGGCATTTCTGTTGCGAAGACACTAACTGAGACCATCAAACCTGCAACAGCTAAGCTCACGATACTGGATTTCATTATTTGAATCTCCGATTTAGGATTGAAACACTTAAAATGGCGCGAAAACTTTATGTTCACTCTTGGCTCTGTACGCCCCCGTTAACTTTACATTGGATTTGCCAAGATTTGCGAAAATTATTGCGCTTCAAGTCCACCTTTCGGCCTATTGCCGTACTTCGACTTGATGTTTAATTTGAATCGCGACAGGATGTGCCGATGAAGCCACTTTTTCTACATCGTCGTTGGACATATGTTGAGGGAGAAATATATGAAGCAGCTTAACGGAGTTTTTCCGGCAGTCGTAGTTGATAACGTTGACCCAAATAACTCTGGACGAGTAAAAGTACGGATCCCACACCTAAGCGCGTCTATCCCGCATGGTTACGAAACTTTTGCACGTATGGCCACCTTGATGGCTGGCAAGAATCGGGGGACGTGGTTTATTCCTGACGTGAACGACGAAGTCCTGGTTGCATTTGAGGCCGGTGATATGCGGCGACCGTATGTCATTGGCTGTCTGTGGAGCGGCACCAATTCACCGCCTGAGACAATGGATATGTACAACAACAAAAAAATTCTGCGTTCCCGCAATGGTGTGAAGATAACACTAGATGACCAAAGTGGTCAGGAGTGCTTTATTGTAGAGACGCCTGGCGGCCAAAGCATCACACTCAAGGACGGCCCTGGCTCGCTCGCGATAGAGGACAGCAACGGTAACTTGATAAAATTCGAAAGTACCGGCATCACCATCACCGCTTCGGCTAAAGTAACCGTCAATGCTAGCGAAGTGTCGATTTCCGCCAGCATGTTGAAGGTAGATGCAGGCATGTCCAAGTTTAGTGGTGTAGTTCAGGCCGACACGGTAATTACCAATAGTGTCATCAGCGCCAGCTACACACCTGGCGCGGGGAATATCTGGTAGTTACCGCGTCGTTTGGATTGAAAAAAAGTGAAAATGCCAACGGGACTTTCGGTGCAACCCATCATTCCACCGAACCTGTGCGAAAAGCCGCTCAGGTTGGCAAATTCGCACATTTGACGTTCTGCACTCGGGAAGCTCGACTATTTGCAACTTGTCACTGGATCGAGTTGCAGAGTACGGCTTTCAGGCGTGTAATATCAACCTATGAAGTGACGAAACGTGTGGCGAGTTCCGGAACTTCAACTAAATCTTCCACTTGATCGATTGCCGGATGCGCCGATCTGCTTTTCCTCTGCGATAGGCGTGCTAAGTGCAATTTTGAGGCACTATTGAGGTTGTCGATGAATAAGAGAAACTGTACCTGTGGCGCCGAAGCAGATGTACGTGCCCAAACCCGCCGAACGGCGGATGGGCGCGACGAGGTCGTCTATCGGGTGGTCTGTCCGGTGTGCGGACAGAGCGGCCCGGTTGTTCCGGCGGAGGGAAAGGACGAGAAAACTGCCATCGCCGAAGCTGTCCTGGCCTGGAACGACATGTACGCACAGCTCCGCTCGGCCTGATGGTTAAGGCACAGTAGATGGGACAGATCGATTTTTGAAACGAGAATCAATTTGTCCCGTCTTCTTATTTGGGCCTCGTGTTTGGCGTGCGATCGCTCTCCTTCGTTTTTTCCGGGCGCTCCAGAAAGAGTCACTGTTGGCCCGAAAACCGAACTCGATATTCGAGAGCGGCAGGCTACGCCAGCTCGTCAAGTAACGTTGATCTCCTGTGTTACTAAATTTTGAAATTTGGTATGAGTCGCTGAATCAAATTGCGAAGTGCGGCGTACTGGCTTGCAGTATCAGCCTTAGAGGTGGCATTCAGTGCCAACCGGAAGTTCGCGGTTGCTATTTGATATGAATCACTGCACGATGCGTCTACATGATGCCCTTGTAACATCAACGTTTTCCAATACCGGTAAAACTAAAATGGACGATAAGCAATTCACTGTCGAACTGGCTCAAGCTTTTCAAAAAAACATGGCGGCGATAATTGATGCTGTCCAAGTGGGGATATGGCAGAAGGGAGTACTGGACCTGCTTAATTATTCTACTGACTACGGTTTGGGCCAAAAGCGTGGGCTACAGACCTTGATCCTGAAAACCGGACATAAATCGGCTTACGTGCGTTTACACTGGGACAGCATCATGGGGATTAAGCCAGACGACAAACAATTAGTTGCCCAGGCTGTGCAAAATGCAATCAATGAGCTGGGCTGACTGCAATCAATGTTACCGCTACAATTTACCCCTGCTGAATTGCGCTCAGGGTAATTGCCAAGCAGGTTATCTGGCATCACAAGACGTAGATGCACAAGGCAATTATGGGAACGGTAATTAGCTTTCCTGATAAGCGAGATGATTGGATGGGGTTATGCCCTAAATGCCGCAAACAGCCTGACGTTTTGAATGTAGAACGCAATCACTATGGAGTTTGCCACAAGCATAAGGTGGCATGGCTCGTTGGAGTAGCTCTGTTTGGTAACTGGCGGCAAGAGGATGAAATCACTTGGCGGCGCAATGCCGAATTGTTGGACGTCTATCGCCGTGTCCAGCCATACAACAATCCGTCAAAGCCCCCAACGTGAGACATTTTAACTTATCAGTGACCATTGAGAATTGGTGAGCCTTGTTGTTAAGTTTCGTTTCGGTACAAGTGACAGGTTACCCGCTTAAACTCGATGCATGATTGTCTTGACTGAGGTGCCCGCTGTACTTTTGTTGTTGAGCCGTGTTACCGTACGGTGATACAACTAAATTAAAGCTCGGGGAGAGATGTTGTATATTTGAGAAATGGCGGGGGCTTCGGCTCCCGCCTTCCATTTTCGACTCAATATTCTGCCAATGAATTTTGAGAGTAGAATGGACCACATAATAAGAATTAAGCGTTCGCAATAACTTCCTCAACAGATTTCCTGAAGTTGAGTTCGCCAACCAAACACATCGAGAACAGATGAAAACCGAATTGGGAAACCTGCAAAAACGGAGCCATCTGCCCGAAGGTGATTCGGATCCGCGTTTCGTCAGTCGTCTCACCAAAAGTACTTATGCAATGATACTAGCGGGTGGACGGGGCAGCCGCCTGTATCAACTTACGGACTGGCGCGCCAAGCCAGCGGTCCCTTTCGGCGGTAAGTTCCGCATCATTGATTTTGTTTTGTCCAATTGCGTCAACTCCGGAATACGCCGCATCGGCGTTGCCACCCAATACAAGTCACACAGTCTGAACAAGCACATCCAGCGTGGCTGGTCATTTTTGAACGGACAATTCGGGGAATTTGTTGACCTTCTTCCCGCTCAACAACGTACCAACGATGAGCATTGGTATCGGGGCACCGCCGACGCAGTATTCCAGAATCTGGATATTCTGCGCGCCAACAATCCC
>JBARHR010000059.1:0-5228 GCA_049799335.1 Gallionella sp.
AGGTGATACATCTTGGTGCTTACCGCAGCCGGCGGATTCATACCTGACGCAACAATCAGCCACATGAACAATAACGCGATGGAAAACATGAACACAGAATCATGGCCGACGTATTGCATCAGTGCGCCACCCACGGCCGCCCCTGAAAACGCACCGAGAAACTGCACGCTGCTGTATACGCCCATCGCAGTGCCCTTGGCTGCCAACGGTGCAATCTTGCTAATCATCGAGGGCAGCGTCGCTTCCAGCACGTTGAACGCGGTGAAGAATGCCAGAAGCGCAACGGCGATCCCCCATAAACTCGTCTGCGCAAACATCAGTAGCGCTTGTGCACACATCGCCAAAAATACTGCCAGCATGAATATCTGCTTCATCTTGGCTTTCTTTTCCGCGATGATAATCGGAGGCACCATCAGCAAGAACGCAATCAGCATCACCGGCAAATAAATATGCCAATGCTGCGACAAAGGCAACCCGTCTTTCTCCAGAACAAACGGCACTTGCATGAACACCGACATCAGAATCGCGTGCAGCGAGAAGATGCCAAAATTCAGGCGCTGCAAATCCTTGTTGCGCAGTACCTCGCCGAAGCGCTTGCTGCTCGCCCCTGAATCACTGTGGAAGCGCGTAATCGCCGGGTCGGGAATCACCCACTTGACGACACCCATCGCCAGCAGGGCCAACACGCCGGTCATGGCAAATATCCCCGGCACACCGATCGCGCTATTTAGCAACGGCGACAGCACCATGGATATGGAAAAAGTGATGCCTATGGTAATTCCTATCATCGCCATCGCTTTGGTGCGATGTTCTTCACGTGTCAGATCAGCAGTCAGTGCCATCACCGCAGCGTTCAGCGCGCCGGCACCTTGTACCACACGCCCTGCGATCACCCAGTAAATATTGGGCGCGCAGGCGGCAATGAAACTGCCGACGGCAAACAGGATCAGGCTGATGTATATGACAGGTTTACGCCCGTAACGGTCCGACATCCAACCGGCGGGGATTTGCAGGATGGCCTGTGTCAAGCCGTAAGCGCCAAGCGCGATGCCCATCAGCAAATGGCTTTCGCCGCCGTGCAAATGTTCGGCATAAAGCGCAAACACCGGCAGGATAATGAACAGGCCCAGCATGCGCAGCCCATAGATGCTGGCCAAGCCGGTACTGGCGCGGCGTTCCGCCTTGGTCATGGATTCGGATATATGTTGCATAGTGAGTATGTCTGGAAACGTTAAAAAGTTGCGCATTTTAGCAGGTCGCCAGACCTGCCGACAGCGGCGATGCCGGCGGAACCGCGTGAAGGTTCTCGCGGGACCAAATCACCCGTGGTACCGCAGGGTACGAACTACACAGCACCGACAACTTGGAGCAAGCAGTCTGCCACCCTACACTGCGAGAAGTAGGCGAGTCGGAGCATCCTGTCGGTTGCATGTCGATGCGAAGCGCCACCTGCAGCTAGACGCCACGTTTGACCGGCATACCTTGGTGCAAGGTCTGGTAGTTGCCGAGAGTGGTCTTCCCATATGCACTGGGAGTTGGGAAAGCAAACAAATTCGCGTATATTGTCAGGTCGCCTCAATCCAAGTGTACGGAATGGAACAAATACGAATACGCGGTGCACGCACGCACAATCTGAAAAATATCAACCTGGACTTGCCGCGACACAAGCTCGTGGTGATTACCGGCCTGTCCGGTTCCGGAAAATCGTCACTGGCGTTTGACACCCTGTACGCCGAAGGTCAACGAAGGTATGTTGAGTCGTTGTCCGCGTACGCGCGGCAGTTTCTGCAACTGATGGAAAAGCCTGATGTCGATCTGATTGAGGGACTCTCACCGGCAATTGCAATCGAACAAAAAGCCACTTCTCACAATCCTCGATCCACCGTGGGAACGGTTACCGAAATCCATGATTACCTTCGCTTGCTGTTTGCGCGTGCCGGAGACCCGTACTGTCCGGACCATGATTTGGTGCTGCAGGCACAAAGCGTAGGGCAAATGGTCGATCACGTCCTGCAATTGCCTGTTGACACCAAGATAATGATCATGTCGCCGCTGGTGGTGGAGCGCAAAGGCGAGCAAGCGGATCTGTTTGACGAGTTGCGTGCGCAAGGTTTCACTCGCTTGCGCATCAACGGCAAGGTATACGAGATCGACACGCTACCTGCATTGCAAAAGACAAAGAAACATACCGTAGAAATCGTTGTAGATCGTCTGAAGGTAAGTTCGGACGCAAAACAGAGGTTGGCGGAGTCATTCGAGACCGCGCTGCGCCATGCAGAGGGTCGTGCAGTCGCAGTGGAAATGGATAGCGGAAAAGAGCATCTCTTCTCCGCAAAGTTTTCCTGCCCAATTTGCAGCTACTCCCTGCCAGAACTCGAACCACGTCTGTTCTCGTTCAATAATCCGATGGGAGCCTGCCCAAAATGCGATGGGCTAGGCAGCATCAGTTTCTTTGACCCGAAGCGCATCGTTGCCTTTCCGACGCTGTCGCTAAGTTCAGGTGCGATAAAAGGTTGGGATAGACGCAATCAGTTCTACCACCAGTTACTATCGAGCCTCGCCAAGCACTACGGCTTCGATCTTGATCTAGCATTTGAAGAGATGCCGGAAGAAATGCAGCACATCATTCTTTATGGCAGCGGCAAAGAGCAGATTGAATTCAAGTACGTCAACGAGCGCGGCAAACCTGCACCGCGTACGCACGCATTTGAAGGCATTGTCCACAATCTTGAGCGTCGTTACCGCGAAACTGACTCACCCACTGTGCGCGAAGAACTGGCAAAGTATCTCAATAGCTGCCCCTGTCCGGAGTGCAACGGAACCAGATTGCGTCGCGAAGCCCGCCATGTGCGCGTTGCCGACCAGAGCATCTACGGAATCAGCAACCTTCCGTTACATCAAGCACTGGATTTCTTCCGAAATTTGACGTTAGTCGGAAATAAGCAAGCCATTGCCGAAAAGATTGTGCATGAAATAGCGAGCCGACTGACATTCTTGAACAATGTTGGTCTGGACTATTTGTCGCTGGATCGATCTGCGGAAACGCTATCTGGTGGGGAAGCTCAACGAATCCGCCTGGCTTCGCAAATCGGGTCTGGGCTCACCGGAGTAATGTATGTTCTTGACGAACCTTCAATAGGCCTGCATCAGCGCGACAACGATCGCCTGCTTGGCACGTTGAAGAAATTGCGCGACATGGGTAACAGCGTGATTGTAGTCGAGCACGATGAAGAGGCCATCCGGGCGGCCGATTATGTGGTCGACATGGGTCCAGGCGCCGGTGAACACGGCGGCCGGATCGTCGCACAAGGAACACCCGACGAGATCTGCCGCGTCGAACAATCCCTTACGGCCGATTACCTGACCGGTCGGCGCTGCATTGCGATGCCAAAGACATACAAGATACCCGACCCAGACAAAATTCTGCGCATCGTCGGTGCAAGCGGCAACAATCTGAAACAGGTGACGCTCAAGCTGCCGGTTGGGCTGATGGTGTGCGTAACGGGTGTATCTGGCTCTGGCAAGTCGACGCTGATCAATGACACCCTCTATCCCGCGGTCGCGCAACATTTGTATGGAAGCAGCACTGAGCCAGCTGCGTATGAAGAAATAGTCGGACTGGAATTCTTCGACAAAGTCATTGACGTCGATCAAAGCCCGATCGGGCGCACACCGCGTTCCAACCCGGCGACTTACACGGGACTATTCACTCCAATGCGCGAGCTGTTTGCGGGTGTGCCGGCTTCTCGTGAACGCGGCTATGGTCCGGGAAGGTTTTCATTCAATGTCAAGGGTGGACGCTGTGAATCATGCCAAGGCGACGGTGTAATCAAGGTTGAAATGCATTTCCTGCCGGACGTGTATGTACCCTGCGACGTGTGCCACGGCCAACGCTACAACCGCGAGACACTGGAGATTCAGTACAAGGGCAAGAACGTGCATCAAATTCTGCAAATGACGGTTGAGCAGGCCCACGAATTTTTCAAAGCGCTGCCCATTATCGCGCGGAAATTGCAAACGCTGCTGGACGTGGGCCTCGGCTACATCACATTGGGGCAATCTGCGACCACGCTGTCCGGCGGCGAGGCGCAGCGCGTCAAACTCTCGCTGGAATTGTCAAAGCGTGACACCGGTCGAACACTGTATATACTCGACGAACCTACAACCGGTTTGCATTTCCATGACATCGCACTGCTGCTGAAAGTCATTCACAAATTGCGCGATCAGGGGAACACCGTCGTTGTCATCGAACACAATCTGGATGTAATCAAGACCGCCGACTGGGTGATCGACCTCGGTCCGGAAGGTGGTAACGGGGGAGGCCGCATCATTGCCGAAGGATCGCCCATGGATATTGCGCAGAACAAGCAGAGCGCAACCGGCGCCTACCTCAAAACGGTAATCGCAAAGTAGTTTAGATGCAATAGCATCAGCTACGTGCTATGCACTCCGACTGCCACGTTTTCACCAACATACGATAGGTCACGCTGACACAGTTCACTATGTTGAAAATAACGCAACGTATCACCATACCTGATGGCGAGATTGAAATGCAGGCGATTCGCGCTCAGGGCGCTGGCGGACAAAGCGTCAACAAGGTTTCGACGGCCATTCATTTACGTTTCGATATTCCCCAGTCGTCGTTACCCAAAAGCTACAAGGAACAGCTTCTGGAATATTCCGACAATCGCGTTTCCCGTGATGGGGTTATTGTCATCAAGGCTCAGCGCTATCGCAGCCAGGAAAAGAACCGGGATGACGCATTGATGCGTCTCCAGTTATTAATCACGCGTGCCACCTTTGCGCAAAAACCGCGAATGCCAACGAAACCAACTCGAGCTTCGAAGGAGATGAGACTAAATAACAAAATTCAGCGCAGCAAGCTTAAATTGTCGCGGGGAAAATTTGAGGATTAGTCTGCAAGGCGGCGTCACAGAATGCAAAAAGCCGGACCCATCCGGCTTTTTTATCGCAGTAATCGCTATCGGATATTACTCACCGGCATCAAATGCCGTCGCGTCAGCAGGACGGTCCATCAGCTCGATAAGCGCCATCGGGGCGTTGTCACCTTTGCGGAAGCCGAATTTAAGGATACGCAGATAACCGCCGTTACGGGCAGCATAGCGCGGGCCGAGTTCGTCGAACAGCTTGCTCACCATTTCGCGATCACGCAGCCTAGAAAATGCCAGCCTGCGGTTTGCCAGACTCGGGGTCTTGCCCAGAGTCAG
>JBARHR010000060.1:0-32183 GCA_049799335.1 Gallionella sp.
CAGAATTGAATGTGAACCTCAGGCGTCTGGTGACGGATAGCCGCGAGGTCATGGACGGAGATACGTTCGTCGCCTACCCCGGGGAGCGCGCCGACGGACGTCAATATATTCCGGCTGCAATTGCAAAGGGCGCCAATGCCGTGCTCTGGGACACCCACAACTTCACGTGGAACCCCGCGTGGCAGCTACCCAATCTGGGAATTGCCGATTTGCGTCACCAGGCCGGATGGTTGGCCGATGCAATTTACGGCGCGCCGTCTGACGAGCTGTGGGTGGTGGGTATAACCGGTACCAATGGCAAGACTTCAACCTGCCATTGGCTGGCGCAGGCGTTATCCGAAAACGCCAAACACTGTGCCGTGATCGGGACGCTGGGCAATGGTTTTCCCGGCAGTCTGCGTGCCACTATCAATACAACGCCGGATGCAATAAGGGTGCACGGCTTGCTTGCGGAGTACCTGAAAGACGATGCCCGTGCTGTAGCGATGGAAGTCTCTTCCCATGCGCTTGCACAAGGCAGGGTGAACGGGGTGCGTTTCGATGCCGCGCTGCTTACCAATCTGAGCCGCGATCATCTCGACTATCACGGGGATATGGAGAGCTACGCCGGCAGCAAACGCAAACTGTTTGCATGGGAACAGCTGAAATATGCGGTCCTGAATCTGGACGACGTGTTTGGCGCGGATCTGGCTGAACAATTGCAGTCGGAACCGGTCGAGGTGATCGGGTACGGCATCGGGGACGCAGCCATAAAATTGGCTGAGAGGTTGGGAATACGCATGGTCTACGGTCATTTGCTGGAAATGAACGGGCGCGGCATGAAGCTCGAAATTCACTCGAGTTGGGGCAAGGCTCTTTTGAACAGCCAGATGATCGGTCGATTCAACGCGTCAAATTTGCTGGGGGTACTCGCCTCGTTGTTGGTGGCTGAGCTGCCATTGGACCGGGCGGTGAAGGCGTTGCAGGGTGTGAAGCCGGTGGCCGGGCGCATGCAACGCTTCGGCAACGCGCAACAACCGTCAGTGATCGTGGATTATGCGCACACCCCGGATGCGCTGGAGAAAGTATTGCTTACGTTGCGTGAGCTTGGCCAAACCGCAGCAAATCTCGACAGCAAACTGATCTGTGTATTCGGTTGCGGCGGAGAGCGTGATCAAGGAAAACGCGCCATGATGGGCCGGGTGGCAGAACGATTTGCCGACTACTGCATCGTCACCAGCGACAATCCGCGCGGTGAGGATCCTATCGCTATCATCGACGAAGTGGTTGGCGCGATGTCCGCAGACAATCACCGCATAGTCGTTGATCGCGGTGTCGCAATCCGCTCGGCAATAAGTATGTCTAAATTGAGCGATACGGTGCTGGTAGCCGGCAAGGGGCACGAGGACTACCAGGAAATAGCGGGTATCAGATACCCGTTCAGCGACGCGGTTGTCGTGCAGCAGGAACTTCAGGCGTGGTCCGCAAGGAGCGGCTCATGATGCTGCTTACGCGGGCCGCCGCTGATCTGGGTGCGCGTCTGATCGGCGAGGATGTGGAATTCACCGGAGTGTGCAGTGACAGTCGCAAGTTGGTGCAAGGCGACCTGTTTGTCGCCATTCGCGGCGAACGTTTCGACGGCTACCAGTTTATCGGGCGGGCACAACGTTGCGGAGCGGTTGCTGCGATGGTGAACGCCGACAGCCTGGGCGAAAATGGCCATGGTTCCACACCGGACTTACCGCTGTTGGTGGTGGAAGACACACGTTTGGCGCTGGGCCTGCTCGCGGAAAGTTGGCGCGGGATGTTCGATATTCCGCTGGTTGCCATCACCGGCAGCAACGGCAAGACCACCGTCAAAGAGATGCTTGCAAGCATTTTGCGTGTAGCAGCGGGCAGCGACACCGCAGTGCTGGCAACGTCCGGAAATCTGAACAACGATATCGGCATGCCGCATACGCTGTTGCAACTAAATGCCGAGCATCGCTATGCGGTGATTGAAATGGGCATGAACCATGCCGGAGAAATCGACTATCTGACGCGAATAGCGGCACCGAACGTCGCATTGATCAACAACGCCAGCACCGCGCATTTGCAAGGTCTGGGATCGGTCGACGAAGTTGCCAGAGCAAAGGGCGAGATTTTTGCCGGACTGTGCGCGAGCGGTACCGCGATCATCAACGGAGACGATGCGGCGGCGCCGTTGTGGAAAGCGATGATCGGTGCTCACCAGATGCTGGAATTCGGACTGAATCAAGATTCGGACGTATCCGGAACGTGGCATTGGCAACGGGATGGCATGACTTTGCAGGTATCTGCACCGCCGGGATATTTCACCGCCCGCTTGCGGGTGCCGGGACAACACAATGCCTATAACGCGTTGGCTGCAACCGCGGCGGCGGTCGTCCTGAATGTGCCGTTGGAAACTATCGCAACGGGCCTGGAAAAATTTGCCGGAGTATCCGGGCGGATGCAACGCAAGTCGGGAATCCTTGGCGCGACGCTGATCGATGATACCTATAACGCGAATCCGCAATCGCTTCGCGCCGCGATAGACGTACTGGCAAGAATATCCGGCAAGCGACTACTGGTTCTGGGCGATATGGGCGAGCTTGGCGAACAGGCGGCCGGCATGCACGCAGATATCGGGGCTGCTGCGCGTCAGGCCGGAATCGACAAACTGTTTGCACTGGGTGAACTGAGCACGCGGACGATACGTGAGTTTGGGGCGGGCGGCCGGCACTTCGAGCGTATTGAAGAGCTGCAGTCAGCGGTTGCGCGGGAATTGGACGCAAATACCACGGTGCTGGTAAAGGGGTCGCGTTTCATGAAGATGGAGCGCGTGGTGGATTTTCTGGATAGTAGCAAGAATCCCGGGTTGAACCCGCCGCAGGAGGCATCATGCTCCTAGCGCTCGCACAATGGCTTTCACAGGATGTGCGGTTTTTCAGCGTGTTCGGCTATATCACGCTGCGCACGGTACTGGCCGCAATGACTGCACTGGGCATTTCTTTTATGGTCGGGCCGAAAATGATCCGCAAGCTGACCGATTACAAAATCGGCCAGTCGGTGCGCAGCGATGGTCCGCAAACACACCTGATCAAAGCGGGCACCCCGACCATGGGGGGCGCGCTGATCCTGATAGCGATTGCGGTCACCACGCTGTTATGGGGTGATCTACGCAATCACTATGTCTGGGTGGTTCTGCTCACCACGATGGGATTCGGTGTGATTGGTTGGGTGGATGACTACCGCAAGGTGGTTTACCGGAACCCCAAGGGCTTGTCGGCAAAAACCAAGATGTTCTGGCAATCGGCCATCGCGCTGCTGGTCGGATGGTATTTGTGGTACAGCGCCAGCCTGCCGGTGCACACCGAACTGATCGTGCCGTTTTTCAAGTTCCTGATCTTTCCACTGTCGGCGCTATCGTTTGTCGTGCTGACCTACTTCGTTATTGTCGGTACCAGCAATGCAGTCAATTTGACCGACGGTCTGGACGGCCTGGCGATCATGCCAACCGTGCTGGTCAGCGGGGCGCTGGCGATTTTCGCCTACGTTGCTGGCAATGTGCTGTTCGCAAAATACCTCGGTATTCCCTATATCCCGGGCGCTGGAGAACTGGCGGTGTTTTGCGGTGCGATCTCCGGCGCAGGGTTGGCATTCCTGTGGTTCAACGCCTATCCCGCTGAAGTGTTCATGGGAGACGTCGGCGCACTCGCGCTGGGTGCCGCACTGGGAGTGGTCGCAGTGATTGTCCGTCAGGAGCTGGTTCTGTTCATCATGGGCGGCGTGTTTGTAGTCGAGGCGGTCTCGGTGATGATACAGGTGGCCTCGTTCAAACTCACCGGCAAGCGTGTGTTTCGTATGGCACCGTTGCACCATCACTACGAATTGAAAGGCTGGAAAGAGACTCAGGTCGTAGTCAGATTCTGGATCATCACCATTTTGCTGGTGCTCGTTGGCTTGGCAACCCTCAAACTGAGATGACAGCGTTCAAGGATAAATCGGTGCTGGTGCTTGGGCTCGGGGAAACGGGGCTGTCCATGGTGCGCTGGCTGAGCTTGCAAAGCGCACGATTGCGCGTTGCCGACAGTCGCACCGCGCCGCCAGGATTGGCAAAAGTCGGCGCATACGTTGCACCCGAGCATATCTATTGCGGAAATTTCTCCGATGCGCTGTTTGAGGGTATCGAACTGATCGCCGTCAGTCCCGGTGTGCCACTGCGTGATCCGGTGGTCGCAAAAGCCGTCGCTAGCGGGATCGAGGTGGTGGGCGACATCGAGCTGTTCGCACAATCGCTGCCCAAGGACCATCGTCCCCGCATCCTCGCCATTACCGGTTCAAATGGAAAAACTACGGTAACCAGCATGGTTCAACATTTGTGCAACGCGGCGGGCAGGGATGCGGTAGCGGCCGGCAACATCTCGCCGGCGGTGCTGGATGTCGTCATGGAGAGGGGCGTGAATCAACCCGAAGTATGGGTGCTGGAGTTATCCAGTTTTCAGCTCGAGACTACGCGGACACTTGAGCCGGATGCCGCGACCGTGCTGAATATCAGCGAGGATCATCTGGATCGCTATGCAGATGCAAAGGAATACAGCAGTGCAAAGGAACAAATATTCTCGGGCTGTGCAGTACAGGTGCTGAACCGTGACGACGCGCGCAGCATGAATATGGCGCGACCCGATCGAAAAATTATCACCTTCGGACTGAATGCGCCCGAATCGGCGTCGGATTTTGGCATTGTGCGCGATGCCGGCGAAATCTGGCTAGTCCAGGGCAATCACCGGCTGCTATCTGCAGCCGAGTTGCAGGTGCATGGCTTGCATAACGTGGCGAATGCGTTGGCGTCGCTGGCGCTGGCATGTGCAATCGATTTCCCTATGCCTGCGTTGCTGGACGCGCTGCGCAGTTTCAAGGGATTGCCGCACCGTGTGCAACGCGTGGCGGAGAAAGACGGTGTCTCCTTTTACGACGACTCGAAGGGTACCAACGTCGGCGCCACGATCGCGGCGATGCAGGGTCTGGGATGCAAAGTCGTGTTGATTGCCGGTGGCGACGGCAAGGGACAGGATTTCGCGCCACTGAGGGCGGTGGTGGCTGAGCACGCGCGTGCGGTGGTGTTGATCGGGCGAGACGCGCCGCTGATAGATGCCGCGCTTGCCGGTTCAGGGGTGGATACCTACAACGCGCTGGATATGAATGATGCGGTGCAACTGGCAGCAAAACTGTCGCACACCGGAGATGCGGTATTGCTGTCGCCTGCGTGTGCCAGTTTTGATATGTACCGAAACTATCAGCATCGTGCCGAAGTGTTTGTTCAGGCAATTGACGGATTGGCGAAGGAGAAGTCGTGGGCTCACTGACACGTTCGGCATCTGCTTTGCTACTGAAAGGACTGCCGGCTATGCGCCGCGAACCTGTCTCGCGCAAGGCGGCTCGCGGACGCGGATTGCATTCGCGAATTTCCGCTGGTAGTCATTTGCCTCCGGCGCAGTCGCTTAGCGACGAGTTGCTGATCTGGTTGCTGATCGGGCTGCTGGCGCTGGGGCTGGTAATGGTTTACTCCTCATCCATCGCCACTTCGGAAGCCAACAAATTTACCGGCTACCAGCCGGCATACTATCTGATACGACATGGCATGTTCATCGCTGTCGGACTGGTCGCGGGAGTGTTCGCGTTTCAGGTGCCGATTCAGGTGTGGCAAAACTACGCGCCCTACCTGTTCATGTTCGGCGCGCTGTTGCTGATTCTGGTGCTGATTCCCGGCATCGGTCGCGAAGTCAATCACGGGCGCCGCTGGCTTTCTCTGATGGTGATCAATCTGCAGCCCTCCGAATTAATGAAGCTGTTTGCGGTGCTCTATGCGGCCGACTACACGGTGCGCAAGTCGAAAGTCAAACATCTCTTTATCAAGGCGTTCCTGCCGATGCTGGTAGTGATGGCGCTGACCGGTGTGCTGCTGTTGCTTGAGCCGGACATGGGTGCGCTGGTGGTGATATGCACCATCGCGCTGGCGATACTCTGGCTGGGAGGATTCAATACGGCAGTATTCATGGCGTTGATCGTGTCGCTTCCGCTGGTGTTTGTCGCACTGACAGTCTACGAGCCTTACCGTATGCAACGCGTAGTCGGTTTCCTCGATCCCTGGGCCGATCCGTACGGCAAGGGTTATCAATTGAGTCACGCATTGATCGCATTCGGGCGCGGGGAATGGTTTGGTGTCGGTCTGGGCGGCAGCGTCGAAAAGCTGTTCTATCTGCCGGAGGCACATACCGATTTTCTGCTCGCCGTGATCGGCGAAGAGCTGGGTTTGCTCGGCGTGACCGCGGTGATCGTGATGTTCGCGCTGCTGGTATTTCGCGCGTTTCAAATCGGCAGAAACGCGGCCTTTCTCGGCCGCAATTTTTCCGCCTTGGTGGCGCAGGGGATAGGCGTCTGGATAGGCACACAGGCGATTATCAACATGGGCGTCAACATGGGCATCCTGCCAACCAAGGGATTGACGCTACCGTTTCTCAGTTTTGGCGGCAGCGGAATGGTGGTGAATTGCGTGGCCGCCGGAATGCTGTTGCGCGTTGATTACGACAATCGAAGAATTGGCCGGGGTTTACCGGTATGAGCCGCTCGATTCTTATCATGGCGGGCGGGACCGGGGGTCATATCTTCCCGGCACTCGCGGTGGCAGACATATTGCGCGATCAGGGGTGGCGGGTAACCTGGATGGGCGCGCCGCGCAGCATGGAAGCGGAACTGGTTCCCCGACACGGCTACCCGATGGCGCTGGTGCGCTTCGCCGGGCTGCGCGGTAAAGGGTGGATGCGCAAACTGATGTTACCTGTCAATCTGCTGATCGCCATGTGGCAAAGCGCGGTCGCGATATTTCGCCATCGTCCGGATGTAGTGTTGGGATTGGGCGGCTACATCACGTTTCCCGGCGGCTTGATGGCTGCGCTTCTGCGTCGTCCATTGGTATTGCATGAGCAAAATTCAGTAGCCGGGTTGAGTAACCGTGTGCTTGCCAGGCTGGCCCGGAACGTGCTGGGCGGATTTCCGGATGTGTTGCCCGGGTCTGTCTGGTGCGGCAATCCGGTAAGGGCAGACATTGCGGCTCTGGCAGAACCCGAGCAACGCTACGCAGTGCGAACCGGTGCGATGCGGGTGCTGGTTGTCGGCGGTAGTCTGGGTGCGAAGGCGATCAACGAAATTGTCCCTCAGGCACTCGCCAGACTAAACAAAAAAGATCAACCGCTGGTTGTTCATCAGACCGGAAAGCAGCATCTGAACGCGGTGGTCAGCGCTTACCAGCAGGCGGGCATTGCTGCCGACATCAAGCCATTCATAGATGAAATGGCTAAACAGTATGGTCAGGCCGATTTGGTTATTTGCCGGGCCGGTGCGCTCACTGTTGCGGAACTCGCGGCGGCAGGTGTTGCCAGCATCCTGATTCCGTATCCACATGCGGTAGATGATCATCAGACCGGCAATGCGAAATTTCTGTGTGAGCATGGCGCCGCTTTGCTGTTGCCGCAAAGCGAACTGAGCGTTGAAAGGCTGGCGGGTTTACTCACGGAGCTGCTCGTCGGCGCGAGTCCGCGTGACAGACTGGCGTCGATGGCGCACCGGGCACGTGGCCTTGCCAAGAACGATGCGGCACGGACGGTGGCAGAGGTTTGCGCGGAACAGGGGCAATCATGAAGCACAAAGTCAAACACATACATTTTGTGGGTATCGGCGGCTCGGGTATGAATGGCATTGCGGAAGTGCTGCTCAACCAGGGCTACCAGGTCAGCGGCTCCGACCTTGCCGAAAATGTGGCGACCAAGCGTTTGAAGAAGCTCGGTGCAACCGTTTACATCGGACACCTGGAACAGAATCTGACGGATGCCGACGTGGTCGTGGTTTCTACTGCAGTCGCCGCAAACAATGCCGAAGTGTTGGCGGCGCGGTCGCGGCACATCCCGGTCGTTCCAAGGGCGATGATGCTGGCGGAATTGATGCGCTTGCGTCAGGGGATTGCAGTCGCCGGGACGCACGGCAAGACCACGACCACTTCGCTAACGGCCAGCGTGCTGGCGAAAGGTGGCTACGATCCGACATTCGTCATTGGTGGCAAGCTGAACAGCAGCGGCACCAACGCCAAATTGGGTACCGGTGAATTCATTGTTGTGGAAGCCGACGAGTCCGATGCCTCGTTCCTGAATTTGCAACCGATATTGGCGGTAATTACCAACATCGATGCCGATCACATGGAAACTTATGGCCATGATTTTGGCCGTCTGAAGCAGGCGTTTCTGGATTTCGTCGATCACCTTCCGTTCTACGGCAGGGCAATCGTTTGCGTCGACGATGCAAATATCAGGGAAATATTGCCGCGGATTACCAAGCCGGTGACTACGTATGGCGTGAGTGATGATGCGCAGATTCGCGCCATCGATGTGCGCCACGAGGGCGGGCAGATGCGCTTTACCGCCCAATGTCGTCAGGACGGGTTGTCCAGGGATTTGCCGATCACGCTGAATCTGGCGGGAACACACAATGTGCTGAATGCTTTGGCGGCGATCGCTGTGGCGCTGGAAGTGGGTGTTGATAGTGATGCCATCATTCAGGCGCTGGCCGAGTTTGAGGGTGTCGGGCGGCGCTTCCAGAACTACGGCCAGGTAGCGTTGGAAAATGGCGGCAGCTTTACCCTGATAGACGACTACGGTCACCATCCGGCCGAAATGACGGCCACTTTGGCCGCCGTACGCGGGGCATTTCCGGGCAAGCGCTTGCTGTTGGCGTTCCAGCCGCACCGCTATACGCGCACCCGCGACTTGTTCGAGGATTTCGTCAGGGTGTTGTGCAGTGTGGACGTAGTGGTGCTGACCGAGGTGTATGCGGCTGGCGAAGCTCCTGTCGTGGCGGCCGACGGGCGAGCCTTGATGCATGCGCTGCGTGTAGCCGGTCAGACACAAGCGGTGTTCGTCGAGCAGTTCATGGATATGCATCGCGTAATACTGCAGATGGCGCGTGATGGTGATGTCGTTGTTACGATGGGCGCGGGTTCGGTAGGTAATCTTCCCGGGCAGTTAGTCGGTATCGCGGATGGCGACGCGACCGCAAAATTGCCCGAATTGCGCCCGCAGAGTTTGGGAAATTCATGAACATGGCCGACGCAAAACACTTGGCCAAATCCGGTTTGCGCGGCAGGCTGCGCGAACAAGTCGATATGCGCAGGCACACTAGTTGGCGGGCGGGGGGCTCGGCCGACCGGCTGTATCAACCGGCCGACCTGGATGACCTGCTGGCGTTTCTGCGCAGTGTTGCGCCCGGCGAACCGCTTTATCCGGTCGGCCTGGGAAGCAACCTGTTGGTGCGCGATGGCGGACTGCGCGGTACTGCGGTGTTGCTGCACGGTGCGCTGAATGTGCTGCGACTGGAGGCGGAAAATACTGTGTACGTTGAAGCGGGCGTGCCCGGAGCAAAGTTGGCGCGGTTTGCCGCGTTGAACAATTTGCGCGGTGCTGAATTCTTCGCCGGAATTCCCGGGACCGTTGGCGGAATGCTGGCAATGAATGCGGGATGCTACGGAAGCGAGACATGGGAAAAAGTGTCGTCGGTGTTGACGGTGGATCGCTCCGGCGAATTACATGTACGCAGCAAGGATGATTACGCCATTGGCTATCGTCACGTGGTGGAAAAGTTGGACAGCTCATCGAAGAGTGCCTCGGGCGTCGACCTTACGTTTTCTGTGACTCAGAAATTGCGCATCAAAGAATTGTTTGTGGCGGCACGGCTCAAGTTTGCTCAGGGTGATGGTGAAGTTGCGCGCCACGAGATCAAGACGTTATTGGGCAAGCGCATTGCGTCCCAGCCGCTGAATTTGCCCAATGCCGGTTCGGTATTCCGCAACCCTCCCGGAAATCATGCTGCGCGCCTGATCGAACAGTGCCAACTAAAGGGCAGGCAAATAGGCGGTGCGCGGGTGTCGGACAAACATGCCAATTTCATCGTCAATGTCGGCAATGCAAGTGCTGCGGATATCGAAAGCCTGATAAATGAAGTCCGGAAAACGGTGGTGCAACAAACGGGGATCGCACTGCATCCGGAAGTGCGCATCATCGGAGAGCCCAAAGCATGAGTGCGACAAGTAACACGATTGGCAATAGGCGCGATCCGCCGCAGTTTGGCAAGGTCGCCGTGTTGCTCGGCGGTCGCTCGGCAGAACGCGAGGTGTCGCTGAAGAGCGGTGCTGCGGTGCTCGCCGCGTTGCAACGTAGTGGAGTGAATGCTCACGCCTTTGATCCGGCCGAGCGAAATTTGCAGCTGTTGCTGGACGAAAATTATGACCGCGTATTTGTTGCGCTGCATGGACGCTACGGAGAAGACGGCACGGTACAGGGTGCGCTGGAATTGCTGGGCATACCGTATACCGGTAGCGGCGTGCTTGCCTCGGCACTGGGTATGGACAAGTGGCGCTCCAAATTGGTATGGCAGGCCGCAAACCTGCCGGTGCCCGCCTATGCGATGGTCGAACACGGCAGCGACTGGCAAGCCGTGGTCAGGCAGTTGGGGTTGCCGGTGTTCGTGAAACCGGCCAATGAGGGATCCAGCGTAGGGATCAGCAAGGTGAAAGCAATTGGCGACTTCCCGGCCGCGCTGCGTGATGCGCTGGGCTATGACAAGTTGGTAATGGCGGAGAAGCATATCGGCGGCGGCGAATACACGGTCGCGATCCTCGGCGATCAGGCGCTTCCAGTTATCAAGATAGAGCCGGCAAATGAGTTCTATGACTATGAAGCGAAATATCTGCGCGACGATACGCGCTACCTGATACCGAGCGGACTCAGCGAGCAGAAGGAAACAGAGATGCAGGACCTGGCCAGGCGCGCATTTACTTTGTTGGGCGGACAAGGCTGGGGAAGAATGGATTTTCTGATGGACGAGGCAGCTAATATTTATGTGCTGGAAGCGAACACTGCTCCGGGAATGACCGACCACAGTCTGGTGCCGATGGCGGCCCGTGCGTCCGGGATCAGTTTCGAACAACTCGTGTTGCGCATTCTGGAGTTGGCTCATGTGGGATAACCCGCTGGCATTGCGTAACCTGACCATATTGATGCTGATACTTGATGCAGTGCTGTTGCTTTTCGGCGCCGCGTATTACGCCATACATATGCCGGATTCTGTTCCATTGAGGAAAGTAACTCTGAGTGTTGCGCCCCGGCAGGTAGATGCGGATCTGGTGCGGCAAGTCATACATGCGGCGGCCCGCGGAAATTTGATCACAGTGGACATCGAAGGTTTGCGCCAGTCGTTGCAACAGGTGCCGTGGGTGCGCTCGGTCAGCATACGTCGAGAATTTCCAGATCGGCTGGAGGTTCAATTGGAGGAGCACCAACTTCTGGCCAGCTGGAATCGCAAAGAGTGGGTGAATCTGCAGGGAGAGGTTTTTGCCCTGGAAATGGAAACAATATCGCCCCCTGGGAAGTCAATAGTCCGGGCGCCCGCGCGCAGCGAGCTGGAGGACCTGCCGCTGTTGAGCGGACCCGAAGGTACTTCTGAAGAAGTGGCTCAGCTATACGAAACCTTCAGTGTAAATCTGGCTGCGTTGAACCTGCGCATTTCGCAACTGGTGCTTTCACCTCGCTATGCGTGGCAGATGCGCCTGGACAATGGCATGGTGGTTGAGTTGGGACGCGAGAATGTCCGGCAGCGACTGCGGCGGTTTGTTGAGCTGTATCCCTACGGTCTGGCGTCACGGTCAACCGCCGCCAATGGCGAGAAACCGCAGGACAAGATTGCCTACGTGGATTTGCGTTATAGAAACGGGTTTGCCGTTAGAAGGATGTCCAGTGAAAGAAGTTAAATCAGCGGATGCGTTCTGCTTGACCGGAGATTGTGCGGCTACAGCCATGCTAGTTCCAACATCTGCCGAAAAGGAGTGCGACCGATGAGCAGGAGCAAGGAAGCAAAAAATCTGGTGATCGGACTCGATATCGGAACTTCCAAGATCGTCGTGATCGTCGGAGAGGTCAAGCCGGATGGCATGCTGGAAGTGATCGGCATGGGTATGCACCAATCGTCCGGGATGAAAAAAGGCATGGTGGTCAACATCGAAGCGACCGTCGGCGCAATTCAGCGCGCGTTGGAAGAAGCCGAGCTGATGGCCGACTGCAAAATTCATGACGTGTACACCGGTATCGCCGGCAGTCATATACGCAGCATCAATTCCCGCGGCATGGTGAAGATAAAGGAGAAAGAGGTTGCGCAGCCGGATATCGAAAGAGTCGTCGAAACGGCCAGTTCGATCAGCCTGCCGGGCGACCAGCAAATCCTCCACATACTCGAACAGGAGTTCACCATAGACGGCCAAAGCGGTATCAAGAAGCCATTGGGGATGAGTGGCATGCGGCTGGACGTGGAAGTTCACATAGTCAGCGGTGCCGTGTCGGCGGTTCAAAACATCATGAAGTGTATCCATCGCTGCGGTCTGGAAGTCAATGAACTGATACTGCAGCCGCTCGCGTCCAGCAAGGCGGTGCTGGAAGAAGATGAAAAGGAATTGGGCGTGTGCCTGGTGGATATCGGCGGCGGCACCACCGATATTGCGGTATTTACCGGCGGCGCCATCAGGCATACCGCGGTGATACCAATCGCCGGAGATCAGATCACCAACGATATTGCGATGGCGTTGCGCACCCCTACGCAAGACGCAGAGGAAATCAAGATCAAGTACGGTTGCGCGTTGCGCCAGGTGGCGGACGGCGGCGCGATCGAAGTTCCCGGTGTCGGGGAACGCGGCCCGCGCATGCTGTCACGTCAGACCTTGGCCGAGGTTATCGAGCCGCGCGTAGAAGAATTGTATTCGCTGGTGCAACAGGAGCTCCGCCGTAGCGGATTCGAGGATTTGCTGTCATCCGGGATAGTGATTACCGGCGGCAGCAGCGCCATGCAGGGCATGGTTGAACTGGGCGAGGAAATATTTCATCTTCCGGTGCGCATGGGAGTGCCGCAATACGTGGGCGGGTTGTCAGACGTGGTGAAAACGCCGCGCATGGCCACGGGCGTGGGCTTGTTGCTGTATGGCATGGAACATCATTACCGCGAGGAAGAGACGCGCATGCAGTCAAATTCCGTTGCGGATGTATTGCACCGGATGAAGAGTTGGTTTCAGGGAAACTTTTAGGCGGAGATGCAGGTTTGAAGTTCAGGGTTAATTTTGCAATTATGAAAAGGAGATGACAATGTTCGAAATTATGGAGTCACAGACGCAGGATGCGGTAATCAAGGTCATCGGCATCGGCGGTTGCGGCGGAAACGCTGTTGACCACATGATAGAGCAGGGCGTGCTGGGCGTAGAGTTTATCGTGATCAACACCGACGCCCAGGCGCTGAAGCGCAGCAAAGCGCCCATACAATTACAGATTGGTGCGACGATAACGAAAGGACTGGGTGCGGGCGCGAAGCCGTCGGTAGGTCAGGCTGCCGCGGAAGAAGACCGGGATCGGATCAGGGAGCTCGTTGCTGGCGCGCACATGGTGTTCATCACAGCCGGCATGGGTGGTGGTACCGGTACCGGTGCGGCACCTATCGTCGCGCAAATAGCCAAGGAGCTGGACATTCTGACGGTGGCAGTAGTCACCAAGCCTTTCGCCTACGAAGGCAACCGGATGCGTTATGCCAAGGCCGGTATCGAAACACTGCACGAGTATGTGGACTCGTTGATCATCGTGCCGAACTCCAAGTTGATGGAAGTGCTGGGTAACGATGTGACGGTTCCGGAAGCGTTCAAGGCAGCGAATGGCGTGTTGCAGGGTGCGGTGGCCGGAATTGCCGAGGTCATCAATGTACCGGGACTGATTAACGTGGACTTCGCCGACGTGCGTACAGTCATGTCGGAAAACGGCATGGCAATGATGGGCTCTGCGATTGCTTCGGGGCATGACCGTGCCAGAGTTGCAGCGGAGGCCGCCATTGCCAGTCCTTTGCTCGAGGATGTGGACATGACGGGCGCACGCGGTGTCCTGG
The DNA here is from genome assembly GCA_049799335.1 of Gallionella sp. Lineage (GTDB taxonomy): Bacteria > Pseudomonadota > Gammaproteobacteria > Burkholderiales > Gallionellaceae > Gallionella. The sequence goes on from JBARHR010000060.1 coordinate 13,993, forward strand.
TGAACATCACTTCTTCTTCGCAACTCAAGCTCAAGGAAATCGACGATGTAATGGAGTCGGTCCAATTTGCCGCCGAAGAAGCGACGGTGATAGTGGGATCGGTTTTCGATGAGGCGATGGGTGAAGCGCTGCGCGTCACGGTGGTCGCGACCGGTCTGGGCGCGCCGCACGCGCGCAAGCAACCCAAACCGGAGATCGTCTACCAGAATCAGGACTATCGGCGTACCGGTACACATGATGAGCCTGTCAGCAATTCAGGAGTGAACTATCCCGAGCTGGATACGCCGGCGTTTATTCGCAGTGGTCGCAGAGCTGCCGTCGATGCCATGGAAAAGTCAGGTATGGATATGCTGGATATTCCGTCATTCCTGAGAAAACAGGCTGATTGATTGCCGGGGTCGGTAGACGGGTAATGACTTCCCGATTATTAACCCCGTATTGCGCTGTGGTAAGATTCGCCGATGATTTCGGTAACTAAAGTCTGTGATGGTTAAACAACGTACCCTAAAAAATGCGATTAGCGTCACTGGCGTCGGCTTGCATAGCGGCGAAAAAGTAACGCTGGGTTTGCGTCCTGCCCCAGTCAATACCGGTATTGTATTTCGGCGCGTGGATGTCAAACCGGTCGAGCAGATTCGAGCGCAGCCGGAACTGGTGCACGACACGCGTTTGTCCACCTGCATGGAACAGAATGGTGTGCGTATTGCAACCGTCGAGCATCTAATGTCGGCGTTTGCCGGGTTGGGAGTCGACAACGTCTACGTAGATCTGGATAGCCCGGAAACGCCGATCATGGATGGCAGCGCCGGGACATTCGTGTTTTTGTTGCAGTCGGCGGGGATAGTCGAGCAATTTGCGGCGAAAAAGTTCATTCGCATCAAGAAGACCGTGGAAGTCAGGCAAGGCGATAAGTGGGTGCGCTTCGATCCGTACAACGGCTACAAGCTGACCTTTACGATCAATTTTTCCCATCCTGTTTTCACCAGTACCCGGCAACATGTCACTGTGGATCTGGGCGAGCATTCCTATGTTCATGAAATTAGCCGCGCACGCACATTCGGATTCATGCAGGATGTCGAGAATATGCGCGCTCAGGGCCTGGCGCTGGGCGGCAGTCTGGACAACGCTATCGTTATGGACGACTACCGGGTGCTGAACGCAGATGGTTTGCGTTTCGATGATGAATTTGTCAAGCACAAGGTGCTGGATGCAATTGGCGACCTGTACATGACCGGATATCCGCTGATAGGTGCGTTTTCTGGATACAAATCGGGACACGCGCTGAATAACGCGTTGTTGCGCGAGTTGCTTGCGGATGAGGAGGCATGGGAATTCGCTACCTTCGACAACCTCGAGCAAGCGCCTGCGTTTCTAAAGTTGCAATTACAGTCCATCTGACAAATAGCAGGCAATTTTATAGATATACTTGCGTCTGAGTTTGTCGCACGCTGGTGCATCTTGTTGCCGATTCCTGCTGGTCTGCCAGTAACCCAATAACGGTTTTTTTAAACTACATTCAAAGCCATGATTCTTTACGCCGCCACGATACTCGTCTCAAGCTTCTTGCTGTTCCTCGTACAACCGATAATCGCCAAGCAGATTTTGCCGTGGTTCGGCGGGAGTGCGGCAGTATGGACAACTTGCCTGGTGTTCTTTCAGGTGGCGTTGTTAGGCGGCTACGCGTATTCGGACGCCTCCAACCGCATGCTGAAGCACAAGACGCAGAGTACCATACACATCGTGCTGCTGCTGGCAAGTCTCGCAGCGTTGCCGATCATCGCATCGACCGGTTGGAAGCCGGTCGGTACCGAGGATCCGCTGTGGCGCATACTGGGTTTGTTGGTGATAACCATTGGTCTGCCATACTTCATGCTGTCCACGACCGCACCGTTGATACAGTCATGGTTTGCACGTGAACACGCCGATCCGAAGACCGCCGAACGCGTATACCGCTTTTTTGCCCTGTCCAACCTCGGTGCGATCCTTGGCCTGCTCGCCTATCCGTTCGCCATCGAGACGTGGGTTACCACACGCCACCAGGCAATCGGGTGGAGTGTCGGGTACGCCCTGTTTGCATTGTTGTGTATTGGTAGCGCCTGGCGAGCGAGGAGTCAGACCGACAGTGTTCAAATTGGACCGTCCGGAGCTCCGAAGCCGCTACTCGACGCGCAGCCGGAAACCGCGCCAACATCGGTGCGGAGTAATGCCGATGTTGTGCCAAGCGAAAAGGACTACATAGTCTGGTTTGTGCTGGCCGCACTTGCTTCCGTGATGCTGCTCGCGGTTACCAATCATATTACGCAAAACGTGGCTTCAATTCCGTTCATGTGGGTGTTGCCGCTGACGCTATATCTGATCACGTTTGTGTTGTGCTTCGAGGGTAGGGGCGGGCGCGGGTTTTACATTCGAAAATATTGGTTGCCTCCGGCGTTGGTATTTATCTGCCTGATGTCCTGGGGCGTGATAGCCAAGTATGGCTTCCTCGAAATAGATATTGCGATTCCTTTGTATTGTGCGGGGCTGTTTGTGGTTTGCATGTTTTGCCATGGCGAGCTCGCGGCCTCAAAACCCGCCGCAAAGTATTTGACGCGTTTCTATTTGCTCATTTCGCTGGGTGGTGCCGTCGGCGGTATGTTCGTCGGCTTGCTTGCGCCGAAGCTGTTTACCGCGTACTGGGAATTGCCGTTGGGATTGGGCGCGCTGGCTTTGATGGCGCTGGTGTTGACACTGCACCATTTAACCAATTTCAGCCAGCGTCCGGCATACGCAGCCGCGCCTGCTGCGGCGATCGTCAGTTTACTGATGGTCGCGTATTTCAGTTATGACTATAGTTGGCTGCTGAAAGAAGGCGGCACGATAGTGTCGGTGAGAAATTTTTACGGCCGCCTGAGCGTCAAGCAGTTGGGTAACGACGAAAATAGTCCGGAAACCCATAGGTACCTGATGCACGGCACCATCGTGCACGGCAAACAGTATATCGACGCGCCGTATCGCCGGATAACGACCAGCTATTATACCGAGGGGTCAGGCATAGGGATGGCCCTGGCGGACTTCAGGAAAGGGCCGATGAACATCGGTGGCGTGGGTATGGGAGCGGGAACCATTGCCGCATACGGCACGCAGGGTGATCTGGTCAAATTCTATGAGATCAATCCCAAAGTGATCGAACTGGCGAGTAATTACTTCTATTACCTCAACGAGAGTAAAGCGCAGGTGCAGATTGCGTTGGGCGACGCACGGCTGGTTCTGGAACGCGAGCGTCCGCAGCAATTTGACGTGCTCGCCGTGGATGCGTTCTCCGGTGATGCCGTCCCGGTGCATCTGGTGACGCGAGAAGCGTTGGCCGTTTACCTGAAAAATGTTAAACCGAACGGAGCGGTCGCGTTTCATGTGACCAGCCGCTATTTGAATCTGGCGCCGGTAATCAAGCAACTTGCGGACGAAGTCGGTTATGAAGCGGTACTGATCTCGGATCGCTCTGACGACAATCCCTACGCATCACACAGTGATTGGGTCATAGTTACGCGCAACCGTGACTTCCTGGATGACCCTCAGGTAATCAAGAAACGCGCCACTATCCCGGTAATTGCGGGCATGCATGCGTGGACGGACGACTTTAGCAACCTGTTCATGATATTGAAATAGACGGAAGGCCTTTATGCTAAGGCTCCGGATAGGTTTTCGGGCGGTCTGGGCAGCTTTGCCGGAAATACTGTTGCTGGTTTTTCGCGGTGCTGATCAGTTTCCCGGCTAATTCCGATCAGGTGGGTGGATGGATACTACAACGGTAACGATACATGATAATCATACGCTTGCTGGTTGTAATCGTAGTCTTGATAGTGGTGTTGAGCGCTGGTGCGTATCTGTATACTCGCGATCGCCGCTACCTCCGTTTTGCTTGGCAGGCCTTCCGACTGTCAATCTATGCAATGCTGGTGTTTGCCTTACTGTTTGTACTGGAACGTTACATTCTCGTCGCTTGGCGAGTACTACTCTAGCATTCGGATTTGGACAATCTATCGAGAGCGGATTTCAGCGGCGAACTTTCTAGGTTAAAACTAAGATCTTTTAGCGCATTTTGCGCGATTTTGCAGATTTTTCGGGGGATCGGCTTGATTTGCCTTTGGTCGTAAGAAACTTGCACCTTGACCCGTATTCCGCTAACCTCGCAGCCCTTATTTTGCAATTTAACGACTAGTTCAGGCGCGAGTTGGCGCATTTTTGCGGCGATTGCGGCGTTTGCCACGGCAATACTTAGTGTCCCAAGTTTAAGACCCAGCACCTGGATCTTTGCGGATTGGACTAAGTTAAGTGGCGTAATTTCTATCACGTGAGCTTGCAGCGCTGACAAGGATCGCGCCTTGTCAAGCAGTGGGGTCAATTCGGGTGCAGTGTCCAGTAATGAGTTTAGTCGCTGCGTCACAGGGATGGAGTGAATAGAAGGTACAGATATGAATCTTATTCTAGTTTCCGATCGTTTGGCAAAATCACACAGCGTTACGCTGGGTATGTGGAAAATTTCAGTGTTATTGCTGTTACTCTTTGCGTTGATGTTGGGCGCCGCCTTTGCGCTGCAATATTCATTGGTGCGTTTTGCGCCGGAATCGTTGGGCGAAGGCCTGTACGGCCTGCTTTCCAAAGCATACATAGAAGAGCGCCAGAAACAGGATGCCAATGTCTTCAGCAGTCTGGATACCATGGCGAGTCGGATCGGCAAGATGCAATCCCAAGTACAGCGGCTTGACGCGCTGGGGGCAAGGTTGGCCAAGTTGACGGGAATGAAACCGGGCGAATTTCAATTTGATCAGCTACCAGCGCAAGGCGGACCGCTCGTAGTTCTACCGAGCGGGCAGATGTCAGTAGGCATGCTGGAGCAGGAGCTTAACCGGATGACGCAGGTCGTTGGTGACCGCACCGATAAACTAATGGCTTTGGAAACCATGCTATTGCAGAATCAGTTGAGTCAGAAACTGCTGCCAACCATTCCCCCGGTTGATGGGGGGTGGTATTCGTCAAATTTCGGCTGGCGTATAGATCCGTTCACCGGAGCAAATGCGATGCATGAAGGCGTGGATTTCATGGTGCCGGAAGGCACGCCCATCCACGCCTCTGCGGGAGGCGTTGTGGCGTTTGCGTCCACGCATCCCCAGTATGGTAATATGGTCGAAATTGACCATGGCAATGATATCGTAACGCGCTACGCGCATTGTTCGAAATCGCTGGTGAAGGTCGGTCAGGTGGTCAGGCGCGGCGAGAAAATCGCCGAAGTTGGAAGCACCGGCCGGTCTACCGGTAACCATTTACACTTTGAAATTCGTTATCAGGGTATTGCACAAAATCCAGTGCGATTCCTCCAGAAGTCTGCCAGTTGACAACAACGGTTGATGGTGAGGGTGAGGTGTAGGATTACCTCACCCTTTATTATTTTGTATATCGCCATTTATATTTAATGTAGTTTGGGAAAACATGATTTCCAGTATGCTGAAAACCATCTTCGGTAGCCGCAACGATCGCTTGCTCAAGGAATACCGCGCCAAAATCCACTCCATAAGCAAGTTGGAAGCAGAAATCGGCAGGCTAAGTGATGCCGAATTAAGTGCGAAAACCGACAGCTTTCGGCAACGTTATGCCGCAGGCGACTCCCTGGATGCGCTTTTGCCGGAGGCATTTGCCGTGGTGCGCGAGGCAAGTTCGCGTGTTTTGGGCATGCGTCACTATGACGTGCAGCTGATCGGCGGGATGGTGCTGCATTACGGAAAAATTGCCGAGATGCGTACCGGTGAGGGCAAGACACTCATGGCAACTCTGCCCGCATATCTGAATGCAATATCCGGCAAAGGCGTGCATGTAGTAACCGTCAACGATTACCTGGCGAGCAGGGACGCTGCATGGATGGGGAAGTTATACCGGTATTTGGGATTGTCTGTCGGTGTGATCTTGTCGCAGATGCCGTCTGAAGACAAACAAGCGGCCTACGGCGCCGATATAACCTACGGTACCAACAACGAATTCGGTTTCGATTACCTGCGCGACAATATGGCTACGCAGGTCAACGAGCGATTTCAACGGCCGCTGAACTTCGCGATTGTCGACGAAGTCGACTCGATCCTTATCGACGAAGCGCGCACGCCGTTGATCATCTCCGGGCAGGCGGAGGACAACGTGGATGTCTACGTGCGCGTCGACAAGTTGATACATCAATTGGTGCGCAAGGAGGGCGATGACGAGGTTGAAGGCCCGGGCGACTTCACTGTAGATGAAAAAAACAACCAGATCCTGCTGACGGAATCCGGTCATGAACACGCCGAAAACATACTTACGGAAGCCGGTCTGCTGCCGGTTGGCGGCAGTCTGTACGATACCGCGAACATCACCCTGATACACCATGTCTACGCGGCTCTTCGCGCCCACCATCTGTTCTTTATCGATCAGCACTACGTGATTCAGGACGGCGAAGTGGTGATTGTGGACGAATTTACCGGTCGCTTGATGTCTGGACGGCGCTGGTCGGACGGCTTGCATCAGGCGGTGGAAGCCAAGGAAAGCGTGCCTATTCAAAAGGAAAATCAGACGCTGGCGTCGATTACCTTTCAGAATTATTTCCGCCTTTATGCCAAGCTGTCAGGAATGACAGGAACCGCCGATACGGAGGCATACGAGTTCCAGCAAATTTACAATCTGGAAACGGTAATCATTCCGCCACATCGGCCGACCATCCGCAGGGACATGATGGACAAAGTGTATCTCACTGCCAAGGAAAAATATCGCGCCGTGAGTCTGGATATCAAGGATTGCTACGAACGCGGACAACCGGTACTGGTGGGAACGACTTCCATCGAAAATTCCGAGCTGCTTTCCAGCTATCTGGAAAAGGAAAAGATGCCGCATCAGGTACTGAATGCTAAGCAGCACGCACGGGAAGCGGAGATCATCGCCCAGGCCGGGCAACCCAAAATGGTAACGATCGCCACCAATATGGCGGGGCGGGGAACCGATATTGTGCTGGGTGGCAATGTCGAGAAGCAGATAGAGCTGGTGTTGGCGGATACTGAAATGGACGATGCGGCCAAGGCCGAGCGTGTCAGTCAGTTGAAATCGGGCTGGCAGGAAATGCATCAAATGGTGCTGGATAGCGGTGGACTGCATATTATTGGAACCGAGCGCCACGAATCTCGTCGGGTGGACAACCAGTTGCGTGGCCGTGCCGGACGTCAGGGTGATCCGGGTTCCAGCTGCTTCTATTTGTCGCTGGAAGATCCGTTGCTGCGGATTTTTGCGTCTGATCGTGTTGCCGCGATCATGAATAAGTTCAAGATGCCTGAGGGTGAGGCAATCGAACATAACTGGGTAACGCGGGCAATCGAGAACGCGCAGCGCAAGGTAGAGTCGCGCAACTTCGACATGCGCAAACAGATACTTGAATACGACGATGTTGCAAACGATCAGCGCAAGGTGATTTATCAGCAACGCAGTGAATTGCTGGAGAGTGGAGATATCAGCGAAACAATTCTGGCGATGCGCGAAAGCGTATTGGAGGATACCGTTAGCCAGCATATCACTCCCCATTCCATGGAAGAACAATGGGATGTGCCGGGCCTGGTAAACGCGCTTGCCAGCGAGTTCCGGCTGGAGCTCCCGCTGGTGCGATGGCTTGAGGACGACAAGCGGCTGAACGAAGAAGGTTTGCGCGCGCGCATCCGGGAGCAGGGTAACCAGCAATATGCTGCCAAGGTTGAAACGGTGGGTGACGAGCCGATGCATCATTACGAGCGCGTCATCATGCTGCAGATACTCGATGTGCATTGGCGCGAGCATTTGTCTGCGCTTGACCACCTGCGTCAAGGTATCCATTTGCGCGGCTATGCCCAAAAGAATCCCAAGCAGGAATACAAGCGCGAAGCGTTTGAGTTGTTCAGTTTGATGCTGGATGCGATCAAGAGAGAAGTGACACAAGTGCTGATGACGGTACAGGTTCGCAGCGAAGAGGAATTTGAAAAAGCTGAAGCGCCACATGCGCCGCAAAACGTTCAGTATCATCATTCCGATTACGACGAAGCATTGGGCGGCGCTTCCGACACAGAGCCAACAGAAGAAGAACACAAGCCGTTTGTGCGCGAAGGACAGAAGATCGGCCGCAATGATCCGTGTCCCTGCGGTTCGGGCAAGAAATACAAGCAATGCCACGGGAAACTGAGCTAATTGATAACGGAGGGTAAGATGAATTTAATCATTGATACGCTGCGAACCTCGACCATCACTGAAGAATTGAGCCAGGCGGAAATTGAAATCCTGGCTGATCTGTTTGAAGTTCAGGATTACAAAGGCGGAGCGGTTATCGTCAAGCAGGGGGACGAGCATCCGGATAATCTGTACATCCTGGCGCACGGCGATATCGAAGTCAAAATCAAGAACGGCGCCGAGGAGTCCGTCATTCATGTACTCAAACCGGGCGATCTGGCAGGGATCATCAATTTTGTCGGTGGTGCGCAAAATAGTGCATCCCTGTACGCGGTGGGTGGTACCAAGGTGCTGAGCGTGGAGCGGGAAAAATTCGAGACCTTGATCAACACGCATCCTAGGATAGTCTACAAGGTGATGCGCGGGGTGGTGCGAAATGTGCACGGCATCGTGCGCAGGGTAAACAGTGAAACTGCCGAGTTGAGCAACTATATTTATCGTTCACGTGGTCGTTACTAAGCGTTGAAATTTCAGACTATGCCGGTCAATCTGACATCGCCCGTAGCGGCGCAGTTGTTGCCCGTAGCGGGCGTTTCTTTGGGAGTGGCGGAGGCAAATATCAAGCGCCCCGACCGCAAGGATCTGCTGGTTATGCAGTTGTCTGCCGGTGCGCGCGTGGCAGGGGTGTTTACGCGAAATCGCTTTTGTGCCGCACCCGTCGTCGTTGCACGCGAGCATCTTGCACAATCAGAGAATATACGTGCCCTGGTAATAAACACCGGAAATGCCAATGCGGGCACCGGGGAGCGTGGTTTACAAGATGCACGCACGACCTGTGCGGCGTTGGGAGGCTTGCTGGGTTGCAAGGCAACGCAGATATTGCCATTTTCAACCGGCGTGATCATGGAGCCTTTGCCGGTGGCCAAGATAGCCGCCGGTTTGCCCGCGGCGGTCGCCAACATGGGTGCGGATAACTGGGCCAACGCGGCTCAGGCTATCATGACCACCGATATCGTCGCCAAAGCCGTCTCCAGACAAATCGCAATCGACGGTACGACCGCTACCATTACCGGAATTGCCAAGGGCTCAGGAATGATCCATCCTAATATGGCGACCATGCTGGGATATATCGCCACCGATGCGGCAATCGCACAGCCGGTGCTCCAATCCATGGTCACCGAGGCTGCCAACCGGTCGTTCAACTGTATCACCGTCGACGGCGATACTTCCACCAATGACGCACTGATGCTGATTGCCACCGGAAGATCGACCGTGGCTGAAGTTCGAGATAGGGATAGTCCGGCGGGCCGGGCATTGCAATCAGCCATCAATGAGGTTGCCATTTTCCTCGCCCAGGCTATCGTGCGTGACGGTGAAGGCGCGACAAAATTTATTACGGTGCAGGTTGAAAGCGGGAAAGACGAGGCTGAATGCCGGCAGATTGGCTATGCAATTGCACGTTCTCCGTTGGTCAAGACGGCGTTTTTTGCATCCGATCCGAATCTGGGACGTATCCTAGCCGCAATCGGCTATGCGGGAATTGCTGATCTCGATGTCGAGTCGTTGCAACTATACCTCGATGACGTGCTGGTAGCCGAACGCGGCGGGCGTGCGGACAGCTATCGCGAAGAAGATGGGCAACGGGTGATGCAGCAGAGTGATATTACCGTTCGGGTTGTGTTGAATCGCGGACAGGCGACAACAACGCTGTGGACCTGCGACTTCTCTTACGACTACGTAAAGATCAACGCCAGCTATCGTAGCTGATTCGCTTTATAACTGAATATTTAGGGGAGATTGCATGAGTAAACTGATCAAAATGATCGTGGTGGTGGCAACGTTGTTCGCTGCCGGTTGTGGTGACCAGTCGCAGAAGGCCGCAGTAAGTTATCACGATGGATTTGATGCGTTTGAGCAGGGCAATTTCCCGACGGCAATGCAACAGCTTGATCCGATTGCGAAACAGGGCGACGCTAAAGCGCAGTTTTACCTCGGTCTGATTCTCAGCCAGGGCAAGGGAGTTGCGCAGGACTTCAAGCAGGCCGCGAATTGGCTGAACAAGGCCGCTGAACAACATCAGGTGGAAGCGCAGGAAAATCTCGGCCTGCTGTACGCCAAGGGCCAGGGTGTCGAGCGGGATTGGGTGCAGGCAGACAAGTGGTTCGGCATCGCCGCAGCTTTGGGCAAAGAGACAGCCGCGAACAACAAGAAGATAGTCGAGATGCACATGGCGCCTGAAAAGATCGCTGAAGCAAACAAATTAACTCAGCAATGGCTGGACGCACACAAACGATAGCGATCGTAGCCAGGTTGTGTAGTAAGCCAGGAAATCTCGTACAGATATCGGCATCATGGACAAGTTAGACCGCTTTCTGGATCGGGCCGATCGCTTGTTGGAAAGGCTGGAGCACGCTCTGCCCAAGTCTGCGAGCGGAGGTGCGCCAGATTGGGACGCCGCGCACGCGTTCCGCTGGGAACAGGGAAGACTGGTTCCGGTACCTCATCCGCATCGCATCGGGCTTGACGATCTCATCGGCATCGAAAAACAGAAACAACGTATCGAGCAGAATACCCGTCAGTTCGTACTCGGTCGTTCGGCGAACAATGTGTTGCTTACCGGCTCGCGCGGCACCGGGAAATCGTCGCTGGTCAAGGCGCTGCTCAATGAATACGCGGGGCAAGGTCTGCGTCTGATCGAAGTTGGCAAACCGGCGCTGGCGGACTTGCCGCACATCATCTCCATGACAGCGGGCAGGCCGGAGCGCTTTGTTTTGTATTGCGATGATCTTTCCTTCAATTCGGACGAGCCGGGTTATCAGGCGCTCAAGGGGGCACTGGACGGATCGCTGGTGGCTTTTTCCGATAACCTGCTGATCTATGCAACTTCCAATCGCCGCCACTTGATGCCGGAATTCATGCAGGACAATCTCGCCACAAAATATGTCGGCGATGAAATCCATCCGGGAGAGAGCGTCGAAGAAAAAATTTCGTTGTCCGAGCGATTCGGGTTGTGGTTGTCGTTTTATCCGTTCTCGCAGGATGAATATCTGGATATTGTTGCGCACTGGTTGCGTCACTTCGGTCTGTCTGGCGAGTTGGATGATGAATCGAAGCAGGAAGCCCTGCAATGGGCAATACAGCGCGGGTCGAGAAGCGGCAGAGTGGGGTGGCAGTTTGCGAGGGATTGGGCGGGGAAGAGTTAATTAATCCGTTCGTGCTGAGCTTGTCGAACCATGAACGACAAAAGCAACAACAATTACATCGAAGGTTGCTTGCCAACTGGTACGTTGGGTTGAGCGCAGCGATACCCAACACGGAACAAACCAACACCGTCGGGCTAGCCCCGGCGAAGTTGGCTCAGATTTTATTTGAAAGACTCCGTTGAACAATTTCAAAATCGTTGAAGTTGCCGCCGCCGTCCTCCAGCGTCCCGACAACTCCTTCCTGCTCGCCCAACGTCCCCCCGACAAAATCTGGGCGGGCTATTGGGAGTTCCCCGGTGGCAAGATCGAACCGGGCGAGACGCCTTACCATGCTTTGGTACGCGAACTGCGCGAAGAATTAGGGATAGAAGTGACCACCGCGTTTCCGTGGGTTACCCGGGTGTTTACCTATCCGCACGCCACGGTGCGCCTCAATTTTTTTCGTGTGACAGAGTGGCAGGGCGAATTGCATCCGCACGAAGGCCAGCAATTTTCCTGGCAGCAGTTGCGAGATGTTTCAGTTGCACCTGTTTTGCCGGCAAATGCTCCGATCCTGCGGTCACTATCATTGCCAGCACTCTATGCGATCAGCAATGTCACCGAGCTGGGGGAGCAGGAATTTCTGAATCGTCTTGATATCGCGCTGAACAACGGCTTGCAGTTGGTGCAGTTGCGCGAGAAAGATTATTCACGTGCCGCGTTGCGTGATTTGGCATTGCGGATGATGTCTATGATTCGGCGCTATGACAATGCGCGTTTGATTGTCAACGGAGACATCGCATTGGCGAGGGAAGTTGGCGCTGATGGCGTGCAATTGACCGGCAAGCAGCTAAGCGAATTAAGCACGCGCCCGGAGTTGGGTTGGTGCGCGGCGTCCTGTCACAACTCTGAGGAGCTGCGTTGCGCCGAGGACCTTGGCTGTGATTTCGCTTTGTTGAGTCCGGTCCTTGCTACCCAATCACATCCGGGTGCGTCACATCTGGGTTGGGAAAAATTTGCGGGAATAGCCGCGGGTGCTTCAATTCCTGTGTATGCGCTGGGTGGCTTGACGCATTCCGATATGCAGCAGGCCTGGCAGCATGGCGCACATGGAGTAAGTTTGCTGCGTCAGGCCTGGTAGTTTGGGTCGGAAAAATCCTCTGCTACATCGCGTTGCTCGACGCGATATTCTTCATTGGCCCATTTACCCAGATCGATGAGCTTGCAGCGCTCGCTGCAGAAAGGCCGGAATCGGTTGCCGGTGTCCCACTGATGTTCTTTGCCACATTGCGGGCAGGATACGACGGGAGGATTGTCGGACGGCATAATCAGGCGAGACTGCAAAAGGTCAATTCAAACGGCACATCCTGCTCAAACAGCGTCGATTTTGCGGCATAGTTGGCGGCGATGAAACGAATGTTGATCGCGTATTTATTGGCGCTTACTTCGGGTATGCAGGCCAGCTGGCGATCCAGTCGGACGCGCAATATCTGCGCGATACGGCCACCCTGCATCTGCTGAAACGTGCCGTGGTGCGCGACGAGACTCAGCACCTTGGTGTTTTCGCGCAATAGTCTCAGGATAATCTTCAGGCCGGTATGTATCGGCATGAACGGTGCCAACCAGCCGTGCAAGTTGTTGGCGCGAAGTTCGGCTTCCTGTTGCTGCCAATAATGCAGAGATGGCAGATCGAATTCGCAGGTCCCCCCAGGCATAACGGCCCGTTGCTTGATCCCCATCAACCATTCGTTTTCACGCAATTGCTGGCCTATCTTGCCGGTCATTGCAAACAGGTCGGTGGAGGCACGGTCAATTTCTGCGAGTATGGCATCCAATGCCACTTCGAAGATTGCCGGGTTGTTGTGCAAACTTGAAAGCGTGCGCTTCTGGCGCTCCAGTTCCTGCAATAATTCGGATTTCAGGTCGGCACGACTGGCAACTTCGAGAATCTCGAACAGGGTAAGCAACGCCGTATGATGCTCAAGACAGCTTTCGCGGTCGGTATAGTAGGCCATGCGCGCGAACAGCTTTTCCAGACGCAGCAGCGTACGGACCTTTTCGTTGATCGGGAACTCATAGCTGATCAGATCGCTATGGTTTGCTGTTTTATGTGGAGACATGCTGGTGCTTACAATATATTGAATGACGCACTACCGTCAATTGTTGTTCAGGTAGCGCCGATGGAGAGCATCCACCTGGGCAAACAGGTCGGCAGGATCGGCGCTGTTTCTGATTACATCATCCGCCATATCGAGCAATTCCGATCGCGGGGTCTGTTGCGCAATGATGGCGCGCACTTCGTCCGCGTTCATATGACTACGTGCCGTGACCCGCGCAATCTGATTCCCTTCATCGCAATCCACGACCAGTACACGTTGCACCAACTGGCGAAACGCCGCACTTTGTGCAAGCAATGGTACGACGAAGATAATGTATGGTCGAGTAGCAAGCTGCACTGACTGTGACTTGGCCCGATCCAGAATCATCGGGTGCAGTAATTGTTCCAGCAGCCGTTTTGCGGATGCATCCGCAAAAATCAACTCGCGCATCTTCTTGCGGATCATTGCGCCTTCATTATTGATGAACTCGTTGCCAAAAACCCTGCGTATTTCAGGTACTGCATTTCCCTTGGCTCGCGTCAGATTGTGAGCAATTTCGTCGGTATCGATGATGCCTGCGCCCAGATTTTCGAACAGACTTGCTACCGTGCTTTTGCCACTGCCGATACCGCCTGTGAGCCCGACGTACAAAGGCATATCGTCAGCCACACGTCGGGCTGCGAAGTTCAGCGCCGCTATCGAGACGAAACTGGACGAACCGGCAATTTCCTGACAAAAGGTCGCCGCTGCCGGAATATACTTTTTTCATGGTCACTATCATGCCGCCTGATGCTCCTGGAAGTTTGTTGACTGGCCGACGTTCAGGGAATAGCAAGCAACTGCAGATAGCTTTGCGTCAAACTTTGCCCCCAGAATAGGGCGATAAGCCCTCCGCCCGCCAGGTAAGGGCCGAACGGAATCGGGATGTTCCGGCCATGTTTGAGCGCAACGATTAGTGTAATGCCAACCACGGCACCTACCAGCGATGACAGCATTATCATCAGCGGCAACATCTTCCACCCCAGCCAGGCGCCTAAAGCCGCGAGCAGCTTGAAGTCGCCATAGCCCATGCCTTCCTTTCCGGTGACAAGCTTGAATAGCCAATAAACAGCCCACAACACTAGATAACCGCAAATCGCACCAACAACGGCGCTACCCAGGCTGGTAAATACACCGTTCAAGTTGAACACCAAGCCGATCCAGAGCAATGGCAGGGTGATGTCGTCGGGCAATAACTGCGTGTCGAAATCAATGAACGTGAGTGCCAGCAGCGCCCACACAAACAGCATTGCGCCTACCGTCGCCCAGCCAAAACCGAAGTGGTAAGCGGAATAGCCGCATAACATGGCGCTGGTGGCTTCGACTATCGGGTAGCGTGGCGAGATCGGTGCACCGCATGCTTTGCATTTACCCCGGAGTAACAGATAACTGAGGATGGGAATATTCTCGCCAGCGCTGATCGCATGGTTGCAGTGCGGACAGGCAGAGTGCGGGATGATCAGGTTGTAGGGCGTGCAAGGTTCGGCATGGAGCTTTGTTACCGCGGCAGGCTCCGAGCCGGAATTTCCAGGCTGCGCGGCCGCCACTTCTTTCGCGTCGGGTGCCGAGACTGCCGGACTAAACCCCAACTCCGCGCATTGCTGCTGCCAGCCGATTTCCATCATTTTCGGGAGTCGATGTATTGCCACGTTGAGAAAACTGCCTACCGTCAGTCCCAAGACGGTACACACACCGATGAACAGAGGCGGTGTGCTTTGCAGTAGTAGAATAATTTCAGTCATGCTGGCGCGTTGTATAGAAAATTTATGCAGGCCGGCATACACGAGTGCCGCATGGATATTCCAGCACTATATGATGTCGCAGTCGGATACGCCGGCTGTCGCGATTGAACGGAATTGGCCGGCATCAGCGTGGTTTGCAGGTTCATGGCAATCTGCCTGGCGATATTGACCACTGCTTGCGCAATAATCTGCCGCTGCTTACTGCGCAACTTACTAAACCACTTGTCCCATTTTGAAGATAGGCAGATACATGGCGATGACCATGCTGCCGATCAGTGTGCCGAGCACAACCATGATCACCGGTTCCATCAGGCTGGAAATGGCTGCGACTGCATCGTCGACCTCGGCCTCGAAAAAATCGGCAACCTTGCTGAGCATCGCATCCAGCGAGCCGGATTCCTCGCCAATGGCGACCATCTGCAATACCATGCTCGGAAACACATCGGTACTTTGCATGGCAGCGGTCAAACTGGTACCGGTACTTACTTGCTTTTGTATCGATTTCGTGGCATCGGAATAGACGGCATTGCCAGCCGCACCCGCCACCGAGTCCAGTGATTCGACCAGCGGGACACCGGCGGCAAACATGGTCGACAGGGTGCGCGTCCAGCGGGCAATGGTGGCCTTGCGAACCAACGGCCCAAATATCGGGATTCTCAAAAGTACGCGATCCATGACCATTTGCATTTGCTTATTGCGCTTCCAGAAATAGAAGAACGCGTAAAATCCTCCGCCTATAGCCGCAAAAATCAGGTACCAGTAGGCGACGAAGAAGTCGGAAATAGCCATCAGCAGCAGCGTGGGCGCCGGCAAGTCCGCGCCAAAGTTCGAAAACAACTCCTTGAAGGCGGGTATCACGAAAATCATGATGATGGAGGTGATGATGAAAGCCACCACTATGATAGACACCGGGTAAAACAATGCAGACTTGATCTTGCCCTTAACCGCGAGAATCTTCTCCATGTAGGTGGCAAGTCGTTCCAGCAATGTATCCAGAATACCGGCAGCCTCGCCCGCACCGACCAAGTTGCAATACAGGTCATTGAAATATAATGGATGTTTCCTGAATGCTTGCTGCAGGCTGCTACCGGTCTCTACTTCGGTTTTAATATCAAGCAACAGTTGCGATACCGACTGGTTGCTGTGTCCTTTACCGACGATATCGAAAGCCTGAAGTAGGGGCACCCCCGACTTCATCATGACGGCCAATTGGCGGGTGAACAATGTGATATCTTTTGCAGACACCGATTTGCTGGAAACACGCACCCGCTTGATTTTGATGACGTTGATACCCTGACGACGCAGATGGGCAGAAACGCTGGCTTCACCGGGTGAGCGAACCTCGCCTCTGAGTACCTTGCCGGTGCGATCCTTGCCTTCCCAGCTATAGGTGAATTCTTTTGGTTTTTGAGCCTGCACTGCGACAGCCATAGTGTGTTCCTTGGTTCACTCAATACGGGGCATGATGCCGAGCTTTGCCCTTCTTGTAAAGCTGCGGGCGGGAAGATGTGTTGACCGTGCGTTTGTCGATGTCTGAATGTTTTTCCGTTATGGCGGGTTTTTCGGCTGCAACGGGAAGACACGCGCCATTTTAACCGTTCGGTCTTGGGTCTGAATGATCTCAATGGGGTAGCCGGAAATTTTCACGCTGGTTCCGGGTTCCGGAATGTCTTCCAAGTGATCCAGTATTAGTCCATTCAGGGTTTTGGCGCCATCCAGCGGAAGATGGAGACCAAGTTTGCGATTCAAGTCACGCAGGCTGTCTCTGCCTTCCAGCAAGTAGCTTCCGTCCTCCTGGGCCACAAATTGTCCGTATAGCGCGGGAGACTCGGTCGTGAAATCCCCCACTATTTCTTCAAGAATATTTTCCAGTGTAACCAGGCCGAGCAATTCGCCATATTCATCCACAACCAGTCCCAGTCGTCTGTGCCGTTCCTGAAACTGCTGCAGCTGCTTGAGCAACGGCGTATCCGACGGAATAAAATACGGCTCCTTGAGTATCGTCCGGAGTTGGACAAGGTCCAGTTTGTTTTCCAGCAACAACGACGGTACGCGTTTGAGGTGCAATATTCCAATCACGTTGCTGGGTGTGTCGGCGTAAACTGGCAGCAGCGTATGGTGGCAGGTCATGATCTGCTCGCGCAACACGTGCTCTTCCGCGTTGATATCCAGGGCTTCGATCAAATTGCGCGGCACCATTACGTCATTTACCGAGATGCGCTCCAGATCGACCAAATTCAGCAGCATTTTCTGGTGCTTGCGGGGCATGAAATGTTCGGCATCGAGTACCAGGCCGCGCAATTCTTCCAATGTCATCTTCTGCTTGCTCTGGTCAGGTTCAATCTTGATCCGCACCAGCCAAAGCAGGCCCTTGACCAGACCACCCGCTATCCACACCACAGGATGGAACAGCCTGATCAACGGCGTGAGCACGTAGCTGGCGGGAAGCGCAACGCGCTCCGGATAGCTGGCTGCAATGATCTTGGGCATGATCTCGCTGAATACCACGAGCGCAAAGGTGAGCGCCAGGGTGCCGATCAGAATCGCCAGATCGTTTTGCCCAAACACCCGCAGAATAATGATGTTGGTTACGCCCGCGGCGGCGACGTTGAGCAGCGTATTCCCAAGCAGTATCGAGCCCAGCAGCTTGTCAACTTTGGTGAGCAGGTGGTTGACCAGCTTCGCGCTCCGGTTGCCCTTGCGAATCAGACTGTTGAGCCGATGACGGTTGATCGCCATCATGCTGGTTTCGGAGCCGGAAAAGAACGCGCTGCATAACATCAGCAAAATCAGAATGCCGAACAGCGTGCTTAAGGAAATATCGTCCAAGGTTGGTTTCGGTTGCCTCGATATTGTGAATCGTGTGCGAGCGCCCGGACCGCGTCAAGCCGCGCGCCGGCTGCTCCAGATCATCATGAGTAAACCTGCGATCACCATCGGCATGCTTAGCC
>JBARHR010000061.1:0-5573 GCA_049799335.1 Gallionella sp.
CCATTGATGAACGCGAGCGTCACTTGCGCACCCAGGAAGATGTGCAACTGCTTGCGCTGGTCGCCAACACGATACTGTTTGTGGCTATGGCGGAGATGATCGATCTGAACCTGTTGTGGAATTACCGGATCGAAATAATGGCGATGTTCCTGGCAACGACGCTGATACGGGCCGCGATGATGGCGCTGTTCGCGTGGGTCAGCAACAAGACGGACAAGATGTCCAATATCAGTATTCGCTGGTGGGGGGTATTGACCTTTGCGGGTATCAAAGGCGGACTGTCTATCGTGATGCTGACGATGATACCCGCCTCATTTGAATATCTCGAAATGTTCAAAGCGGTGGTCATCGGGGTGATCATGCTTTCCACGTTTTTGTATTCCGGGGTACTGCTGATTGTCATCGGGATCAACAAGCAGCAATTTCTCGCCGAAAAGAAGGCCGAGCACTAGGTGTATAACGCAACTGCCATGGCAAACTGCTGCTGGACAGATATCAATATCCGGATGTCATGAGCACGCAGCAGCGTGCTGCCTGGCGCGACGATCTATACAGGATAATATTTGAGGCGGATACGCCGGCGGGGAAACTCTTTGATATTGTCTTGGTCATCAGCATACTGTTGAGCGTGTTGGCGGTGATGCTCGACAGTGTTGCGGCAGTCCACGCCAATTTGGAATCTGAACTGCTATTCCTCGAGTGGCTGTTTACCATCGTGTTTACACTCGAATATATTGCACGTGTCATTTCGGTGCACAAGGCGACCGGCTAAATCTTCAGTTTCATGGGGATGGTTGATTTACTGTCGACACTGCCCAGTTACATCGGCTTGTTCTTGAGCGGTGCCAATTACGCAATGGCGCTGCGGCTGTTTCGCCTGGTGCGAATTTTTCGGGTTCTCAAGCTCGCCTATTATCTTGAGGAAAGTGCGGTGATGGCGCATGCCCTTGCGGCGAGTAGGCGCAAATTGATGGTGTTCCTGTTGTCGGTGCTGACATTGGTGATGATACTTGGCTACGCGATTATTGCCGTTCCTGCCGGCATCGTTACGGTGGGGATGGCGCGCAGTCAAGCCAAGCAGAACGTGATGATCGCCTGTCCCCGCTGCATGCTTGAAGGTCATGCGCAGGATGTAAAATATTGCCGGCAATGCGGCGAGCGTTTGCTCGACCATGGGAAGCCGGCGGCAGAGGTGAAATTGACATGAAAAAAATTGACATGGTCGTCGTTTCGATAATTTGGTTGCTCGTCAGTGGAGCTGCCTTCGCTGTTCAGGATGTGTCTGCGCCCGATAAGGCGATGCCCGACGCAGTATTGGCGGCATCTGCAGCACAGGCAAGTTCCTCTCGCGCTGAATTCCCTGTGTCGTTTGCCGGTAGCGAGATTCTTAAAGTCGCTTCCAGTCCGATTGCCTCGTTGACGCCGGAGGCACGAGCCACGCTCATCGTGCAAAACATCGAACAGTTTGCCACTGGCAAGACCAGCGAAAAGCAACTCAAAGTCATGCCGCGACCAGAAGGTTATGCGATCGGTAACGACGCAATAGTCCTGATGCTTATTACTGCCGCCGACGTGGCGCAATCTGGAACGAGCACCCTGTATTTTGCCAATCAGACATTGAAACTTGTCCAGGCCGCCATCGCCGATTACCGTGACCGAAATAACTGGAGAACCTATGGTCTGGGCGCGGCGCTCACGATTTTTTCCATCATCGCACTTTGGCTGGCACTTCGCTGGAACAACCGGGCGCATATATGGTTGACGCGCAGGGTCTCCGGTTTGCATGACCATTGGAAAGGTGGAATACATTTTAAGGGAATTGAAGTGCTGTCTTCGGTCAGGATTGAACGCATTATCCTGGTGTCGCTCAAGGTGTTGCGCGTATTCTTGATGCTGCTTTGCCTCTACTTCTTCCTGCCGCTGATATTGAGCTTCTTTCCAGAAACACGGGCGCTCGGTTCCAAGATCCTCGACTATATGATTTCGCCGTTTACCTCGATCTTTTTTACAATCGTCAAATACATTCCGAATTTATTCTTCATATTCGTCATCGGTGTTATTGCGAAATACGTACTGAAGTTGATTTCGTACGTATTTATGCTGATCGAGCGCGGCGAGCTCAAGTTTGAGTGGTTCCACGACGATTGGGCGCGTCCTACCTATCAGATAGTACGATTTTTAGTCATCGTAACAGCATTGATCAGTGCCTATCCCTATATTCCCGGTTCGAGTTCGCAGGCGTTTCAGGGTGTCGGCTTGGTACTGGGGGCAATCATTTCGTTTGCGTCTTCTTCGGCGATATCAAATATCGTCGCCGGTGTCATCCTGACATATACGCGAGCATTCAGATTAAACGACCGGATCACGGTAGGCGAGACAACCGGTGATGTCGTTGAAAAGACACTGCTGGTCACGCGCGTCAAGACCATCAAACATGTGGTTGTGACGATCCCCAATTCGCTGGTAATGGGTGCGCAGATTATCAACTACAGTACTTCGGCCGCCGAAGGAGATGGAGTCATCCTGCATACTGCTGTCACGATCGGCTACGATGTTCCCTGGAAGCAGGTGCATTCCCTGCTGATCGCGGCGGCACAAGATACAGGCAAGCTCCTCAAAGAACCCGCACCATTTGTACTGCAGACCTCGCTGGACGACTGGTACGTTGGCTACGAGATCAACGCATATACCAAGGAACCCGAACGAATGGCAGTGATTTATTCCGATCTTCACAAAAATATTCAGGATAAATTTGACGCGGCCGGTGTGGAAATCATGTCGCCGCACTACTATGCAATGCGTGACGGCAATCCGACAACAGTCCCCAGTGTTCTAACTGACAAGAAATATGTGCAACCCGCATTTCGGGTAAACACCGGAGCGGCTGCCGACTGAATCGGCGATCTCGCGGATTTGAATCAACCAGGATAGTGTGATCATGGACGAAGCCGGCTACTGGGTTTTGCGTTATGAAAACAAGCTGCTGGTCACCACCAACCGGCCCGACACGACTTGTTTTCCACACGTTCGGCAGTCAACACTCGAAATTTGTGGTAACGCCTTGCTTGTTGGCAGCCGGCACGATAGCCCCTGTTATGCCGCCGACCTTGACAAATTCCCAGAGAGTCTGCAGCTCGAGTTGATACCACTCCGCAGTCTGCTTGGTGTCGCCGGTCCGGAAGATGGATATCTGGCGGGTCGTGCCGTACAACTACTGGACTGGCAAAAAAATCACAAGTTCTGCGGTACATGCGGTGCTCTCACCGACAACAAGGGCGGACAATTTGCCAAGGTTTGCCAAGTTTGTGGCTTGGTCTCCTATCCGAGGATTTCCCCAGCGGTCATGGTGTTGATCCGTCGTGACGACGAGGTTCTGCTGGCACGCGGACATCGCTACCGGCCCGGCATCTATAGCGCATTGGCAGGGTTTGTCGAAGCGGGAGAAACGCTACTGCAATGCGCAATCCGTGAAGTGCATGAGGAAGTCGGTATGGAAATCGCCAACCTTCGCTATTTTGGTAGCCAGTCCTGGCCGTTTCCAGATTCATTGATGGTGGCATTCTTTGCCGACTATGTTGGCGGAGAACTTAACCCGGATCCGGTGGAGATCCAGGACGCGAAATGGTTTCCCTGCGATGCGTTACCGCCATTGCCCGAACCGGTGAGCATCGCGTTCCGGCTGATTAGTGCCGGAAGCCGATAGCAACCGTCCGCGGCAAATATCGTGACATGTGCCCTCCCGTCTCGTCAGGGAAAGCCGGCAAATCTTAATGCAGTTTATTGACCCGGATGCAATTAACTTTCTCGCCGTTCGCATTGAGCCTGTCGAAGCGCAAGTATCCAATCACATTGCAACAAGATCAGCACGAACGGATACTTGGATAAAGCGTGCCGTATCAGCAGGTGCCCGCAATCACCGCGCGATGAACGAAAGGTTGAACATTTCTGGAAGGATCGGCGATCAGTAGTGCGCGTTGCCCGAAGCAATTGTCCGGCAACAAGCGGCCGATTTGGGACGGTCAGCCCTGCAAACTCGACGCCGGAAAGTTGCCGATCGTGAACTTCCGGATCGTGAACGGAGGGCGCATGCGTATCCCTTTCAAGCCTTGTTCAGCAACGCCTCAAACTGCTCTATCGGCACCGGCCTGCTAAAGAAGTACCCCTGATAAGCCATGCACCCAAAATGTTTGAGCAGCGATTCCTGTGCCTCGGTTTCCACCCCCTCGGCAATTACATTCAGATGGAAATTCTTCGCCATATCAATAATGGTTTGCACCATCACCTGATCATTCTGGTCGGAGGTGATGTCGCGTACGAAGCTCTGGTCGATCTTGAGCTGATCCAGCGGCAATAGCTTCAGATAGGATAGCGAGGAATAACCTGTACCAAAATCATCCATCGCCAGCGTTACCCGCAGTGCTTTCAAGGCATGCATTTTGGAGATCACATCTGTAACGTCGCTCAGCACGACACTTTCGGTGAGCTCGATTTTCAAGCGAGAGGCGTCCAGTTCATGAACGTGGATGAGGTTTTTGACGTTCCCCACAAATTCAGGCTGAATGAATTGCTTGGCGCTGATGTTTACTGCCAGTGTGAGGTACTTTGTCTGCTCAGCTTTAGACCACGCGGCCAATTGGCGGCAGGCGGCCTCCAGCACCCAGCCGCCCACGTCGAGGATGAGTGAGCTTTCTTCTGCCAAGGGGATGAACTGCGCGGGCGAAACCATGCCGAGTGTCGGATGAAACCAGCGCACCAGTGCTTCCGCCCCAATGGGTCGATGCTCGCTGTCTACCTGTATCTGGTAGTGCAACTGCAATTGCCGCTCCGGCACGGCACGATGCAAATCCGCTTCCAGTCCGGCACGCGTTTCCACGGCAAGTTTCATCTCGGCATCAAAGAAACGCACCGCATTGCGTCCCGATTCCTTGGCGCGATACATCGCCATATCGGTATGTTTTAGCAATTCACTGAATGTCACTACACTGTCCCGGTACAAACTTACGCCGATACTGCAGGAGCTTGTGTATGTATAGTCATTGAGCTGGAACGGAGTTGCAAGAGTAGAGCGAATCTTGTCGGCAATCAGGGCGACTTTCTGGGATGACTGCTCAGTGTCGGTGTCCACTGCTTCAAGAAGGACTACAAAGTCATCTCCACCCATGCGCGCCACTGTATCTGCTTCGCGCACGCAGGATTGGAGACGCTCTGCTACTTCAACCAGCAGCAGGTCGCCATAGTCGTGCCCAAGTGTATCGTTAAGTGTCTTAAAATTATCCATATCTACAAACAACACGGCGCCATATTGCCGGTTGCGCGCCGAGGCCAATTGGGAGGCTTTAAGTCTTTCTATCAACAGACGTCTGTTTGGCAGTTGCGTCAGTGCGTCAAAGAACTCCAAGCTGTAAATTTTGGACTGGACTTTCTTCTGAACTGACAGGTCAGTAATAAATGCAACGGTCATCGGACCTTCGCTGAAGGTCATGCGAGTTGCCGAGATCAGCACGGGGAATTCTGAACCATCTTTGCGCAGGCAAACTGATTCATAAGTAGATTCGACTTCTTCCCCTTGCATG
>JBARHR010000062.1:0-5893 GCA_049799335.1 Gallionella sp.
GCACTCGTCTATGCAGCCACTGCAGCAACACCTGCCACCCCCGGCCATGTTGTTACCTTTGTCGGGAGTGCAATTTGTGCTGGCTCGCTGCAACTCTTACGGTTATATAGATGGACAACTTTTCCCTGTTGTAGATTCGACGACATTGGCTCTGCATCGTATGCTAGAAATCCCGGTAAATCTTTTTGTGGAATTTGAGCAAGTCGTCCAGCGTTGCGGATGCTTCACCCGGTTGCAATATCAAGCCTTTGGCGTATGTCGCAACGCGCTCTGCGGGCGCCCCAAGATCATAGCATGCCACCGGCAGATTCATCTCCATCAGTTCCAGTACAACGTATGAGAAAGTTTCCGGCCAGATAGACGGAAACAGCATGATATTTGCACCGGATTTTACGATCATTGCTGCCAGGTCGCTGTGCCGATACGGACCTGTCTCTTCAGCGGCCGATGAGTCGAGCGGCGCTTCGACGGTGCCGATTACCACACTCCTGATATCGAGCTTGCGCGCAGAAATCTCTTCCGCTAGCTGTTGAATAATGCGTGCTCCCTTGTGGAAGCCGATTTGACCGACCACGCCGATGCGAAGACTGGAGATATGTGAAGGTACAATTTCTCCCTTGTTCACATAATTTCCGGTATGCGGTTTTACCACTGTTCGCGACGAGTCAAGACCTGGATATGCCTTTTTCATCAGTCTGAGGCTGCTATTTGAAAAGAACCTGAGTTCATCGGCGACGTCGATTACAGGTCCCCATAGAGCTCGCCAGGCAGTGACGTCGCGTGCGTGATACATCGAGCAATAATCTTGATTATTTTTGACGAGGCAGCGTTGACATTGACCGACATCTGGCACATCACAATATTTTCCCGTGTAATCCAACAGGTAGTGTGATGGGCACACCATAAAGAAATCATGAACTAGGAGAGTCAGCTTGGAATGAGATTTGGCGCGCAGATCAAGCAGCAGTCCTGGTATCTTGTCGGGGTCGGAGAACGATACTCCGGTGTTGTAGATAACCTCGCGTACTGCCAATTGCTCCGCCAGGTCAAGCACAAAGTCATACGCGGGAATGGCATACCGCTCGTTCACTCGCCTAGTGCGCAGCAATATCCCATAAGACAACGTTGCGACGAAATAGGTAAGAACGATCACGGTCGCGCCTTCATCTATCTTTTTCGCCACCATGCGTTCACGATATTGATTTGCACCTCCACCCATGTCGTGATCTACTACAACGACGATGTTGCTTCGCTCATCTTTTTCCAGGCGTGACCATACTGCCTTCGCTGCCGCAACACTGGCTGTCGGTCTGCTGGCGAAATATCTGCTTGCCTTGCTGAGTAATGTGGCAATCTGGAAATGCTTGACGAGGTATGCGCTTCGCCTCAGCAGAGAACCAATTTGGCCCAAGGATGCTTGAGAGGTGGCTGCACTGCGATTCCCAAGCATCTGGAATCGTCCTTTAGGTATCGGCAGAACCGACAGCCGTCCATCATCGAATGTCACTTCGAGATGAACGCCGCTCAGTTCGTACAGTTCATACTTCGCGCTACCGAGCACAAAAAATCCGGAGTGTTTCGCCGCGATGCACTTGGGAAATCTTGCGGCCACGTCATTTCTAAGTTTGCTGAAGCTCGCGTGGATCATTTGCGCCGTGCCATTGACGAGACTTACCTTTAGCACCAGGCTCTGGATTCTTTTTTCTTCATGAAATATCCATCCGGAGCCGAAGAATGCGCCGTCCCTCTCGATCAGTGAGAATATCTCCCAGTGCAGGTCGTCTTTCGCTGCCGAGTCAACCATGTCTATTTTCGGAACGCATCAGACCGCGACATTCTTTGCCGGCGGGGGCAACGTCTATCTCCAGGCAGCACATTCACGATGTTCCCCGCCCATCGGCATAGTTGAGTGGTCGCACATACCTTGTGTCTGGGGCAAGCTATGCTACTTTCTGTATGTAAAATGATCCCGGCTCTCGATCACTTGTAAGAAAAGGGCACTTCCTGCGCAACATCGGATAGTGATTGTGATGCAGATAATTCAGCGCACCGATGATCTTCCAGTCCCGATTGCATGTCAGGAAAGCTTCCAGAAGGTACTGCTCATTCCAGAATTTCACTTCGTCAACAAGCCATTCCCTTAGGTAGTCCTTTGGAGAGAATATATCGTGTATGTGTACGATGACGCCATTTTTCAATCCAGGTAACAGTTCCAGGTATTCAAACAATACGTCCCCTTGAGGTCTGATGATATGCGATGAATCAATGAACAGGATATCGCCATATTCCAGTTCCGCAAACAGGTCCGTTCCGACGTCTTCCACTTTCTCTCTGATTACTTCCACCCCTGTTTGCTCTAACCAAGGCATCTCGTACGGCTCAATGCATAGATGCTTGCATTGATAGCCTGACACCTCATCCATATTCCGTTCAATTGCCTTTCTGGCCATTAGTGTAGAGTGCCCGCTGCCTATTTCAAAGATCCTCGCTGGTTTCTTCAGCCTTATCAGATTGTAAAAATATTCCGCATCTCCGCTCAGAAATGAATTGTTGTTCATGTAGAATTGCCGCTCAGCTTCCTTTTCACGGGGCGTGTCTGCCAACTCTCGTTCAAAGCTGAAGCTTTCCAGCAACTCAAGTTGATCAGGTATATTCCAGTCAATTCCTGGCAGGTTGCGGTTTTCGCTTAGCGGCCTGCGTAAATTCCCCGTATCAAAGAGCGGTTCGTAGTAGTGATTCTGGATCGGGAATACACCTACAGCCAACAGCGCGTGCTTGCATCGAGGCAATCGTGATACACCGATTCGGCGGATTGACCTCAGAATGTACCCTGCCGCAAATACTAACGGAAACAATAGCGTGTCTGCCAATCTTACTTTTGTTGAACGCGTCATAGTTATACCAAACTTAAAGTGAAATGATTTCTTTATTGTTACCCGCCAACTTATACCCTGTCATCTCTGACTACATTGTTCGTCAATGCTACTACCGCACGCACCTGTCGATTCTGCGTGCATTTTCTGAATGTTTGTGCAGCGAACAAATGTGTTAGCTCTTGGCCGCTATTAGTTCTGTGTCCAAAAGGGCGGCAATCCCTTGAGTCGCCTACGAATGTCAAGCAGCTTTCTTGCCGAAGCTTCTCCAATTACAGCCCACAGCACCAGCCGAAAATACTCTTTGGAGATATCCTTGAGCCATTGCTTTCCCGGCCATCGCTGTCCATGCATCTTTTGCGCCCGTCGTGTTTCTCTAAGCGTGCGCAAGTAACTTGCATGACTGGTGCTGACGCCTCCGAGCCTTTGTGCTGCAACGGTAATATCCGCCAGGAAGGCCGCGTCACCCGTGGTCAACTCGCGCAATAGCAGCTCGTAGTCGCCAGCGATGCGAAATGATTCGTCGAACTTGCCATGCCGCTCGAACAGGCTTCGCCGATGCATTGTGCCGACGTGAGGAATGCACATGCACTCTTTGAAATATGCCTTAAGGGTTGGCCACGGTTCGCCCTTCGGGCGCGCCGGGCGATTGCCAAGTTCGATCAGCATTATTTGCGCGTACGCCACGCGAATGTGTACCGGTAACAGCACGAGTTGATCCGCCATGCGCTCAATCACCGTGTTGTCCCAAAGAAAGTCATCGGCACCGAGGAAACACATCCATTCCCCTGTGGCGTGGTCCAACCCTTTATTCCAGGCATTGAATATTCCGCGGTCTGGCTCAGATCGCCAATAGCTGAATTTCAGGCGGTTCTGCTCCAACAATTGCACCGTACCGTCGCTGGAACCGCCATCAATAACTATCAACTCCTTGTTTGGATAGGTTTGCGCCGCAACGCTGTCGATGCACTGCTGCAGAGTCGCGACACCGTTGTACACGGCAACGATGACGGAAATGTAAGGTGCAGGTCTTTGGTTCATTTGGGAACGGAGATGTGTTGTTTAGCTCCCATTGCTGACGTGTCGGTATCACGGCTGCCCGGGAGCAGTAGCATGGTTAGTCCGTGCAACTGCAAATGACGGTAATTATTTCAAAATCGACTGGTAAAGGGCCAAATACCGATTCGCGACAGTTTCCAACTTATACCGCTCCACCGCGCGGCTACGCGCCTGCTGCGAGAGCGCATTGTAGCGGACCCTGTCTTCAATTACCCAAGCCAGTCCTCTGGCAAAGTCGTCCGGTTCAAACGGCGTTGCCAAATACCCGTTTTCCTGATGATCGATCATATCGGGCATTCCACCAATGTTGAACGAGACAACGGGCGTACCACATGCCAGTGATTCCATTACGGTATTGGACAGGTTTTCCTGCATGGAGGGCGCGGCCAGTACATCTGCCGCTGAGTAAAGCAGTACTTGGCTGATTTCGTCGTGCAGGCAACCCATATAGTGCACAGTCATGCCAAACTCTGGCGCACCCGATGGCCGGTTCACACCCAAGATAACAAGCTCGATATCAGATGAGCGACCGGACTGCGCCAATATTTCCAGCGCACGGGCAAGATAGTGCCCACCTTTGCGCTTGTCTGAGGTTGGACCGAATGCGGAAAACAGAATCAGGAACTTGTCCTGCGGCAAATTGTACGCCGCGCGCGCCGCTTGCTTGTCTAGGGGTTTGTATTTGTCAGTATCAATTCCGTTTGGAATCACCTCGACCCTGAGGTCCCTGAACAGCGAGCTCGATCTAGCCCTATCGGCAAGCCATTTGCTTGTCGCAACTACGGTAATCGGCACAGCATCCCAACTCTTCCTCTTTCGATGCCATACTTGTCTTGATAAATCATTGTCCCGGTCCGAATGCAAAATTGGACACCTGCCACAGGACTGCTGAAATCTTCCGCATTCATTGTCGTAGTGGCATCCGCCGGTAAACGGCCACATATCATGCAGCGTCCATACGATCGGCTGTCGCAGCGCTTTCAGAGTTTCAATCTTGAAGAATGCATCGCCGAGCCAGAACAAGTGCACGATATCCGGGCCTAAGGCTGCAATCTTTTGGGCTAATCGCTCAGAAAGCCACGCTGCGGAAAAACTGACTTTCTGCCGGTTCTTGTACCGGGAAAGTGGAAATGTATCCAGTTTCAGCCGAAAGTCCGCAATTGCGCGTTTCCAACGCATAAACGGAACTAGGACATTAGGATCGTCCGACTTTTTGCTCTGCACCAGCATCTGCGAATTGAGTCCAGTTGCGAGCAAGCCGCGGTGAAGTCGATAGGTCGCGATTGCGGCGCCGCCCTGCTTGTCATAAGCGTTGAGCAATAGTACTTTCGGAACATTTCCCATTTTCAACCTTTAATGACGATTCCCAGGCATTCAAATTCGCTCGGACGAACTACACGCTTGCTCTTCGCTGCCTTGTATCTGAGGAAGGCAACTTCAGAAGATTAGGGCGACTAAAATTCAAAGGCGATGCAAATTTTTTTGAACGGCCAAATTGTATATTTCTACGACCTCTTTTGTCATAGCCAATGTGGTCTTGGGATAATGTGTAGTTTGTGTCATTTTTCGGGACCGCTGCGAATTCGCGAGGATATACTTCATTACGCGCTCCAAGTCACGCGCGCTTCCACGCTTGAAGATGTAGCAATTCTTGCCCGTCTCGAGAAATTCTGTTAGCCCCTCTACATTTGAGACAATTACTGGCGTATGGCTTGCTAGCGCGTTGAGCAATACAAGTGGACTATTTTCGTACCAAGTAGAAGGTATAACAAGAAAGTCCAGCTCATCCAGTACCTGCCGCATTCGCTCGCTGGGGAAAGTACCCCTAAAGAATACCGGAAACTCGGCGCTGCGTTGTTTCATTGCTCGCGTATAGCCAGGAAATTGATCTTCGGCTCCAAAGATGTGTAATTCGCTGGTACCTAGAGGTAACCGGCAAAAAGCCTCCACCAATAGAGATG